>JBDVXS010000017.1:0-14391 GCA_039964305.1 Hyphomicrobiales bacterium | reverse complement strand
GTGCGCAATTCACCGACATAAGTAACAATGTCACCCGGGTTCATTGTTATGCGGAAAACATCAGCTTCAACATCAGGGATGCGTTCAGGAGCAAAGCCTTCACTGCGGCTGAGTGATGCAAGGCGTGAGGCGCCAAGATCGGGCCAAATCAGATTAGAACCTGCAAGGCGAAAGTGCGGTGTCACCAAGTAGCGATCGATTTGCACATCGGACGGATTAGAAAGCGAAAAAATAATCCAGTGTGACGCGTTTGGGTTTTCTCTTGAGCGCACTTCGATACGGCGCACAATACCGTCTTGGTCTGGTGCTGTTGAAACGCGAATTTTCTCTTCAACATCAAATCGCATTTCGACGGCGCTGGTAAGATCAAGGGCGGTTTCATCAACAGGCACTTCAATCGGCCCGTTCGCGTTCGCAACGCTGGCAATTCCAAAGGCAAATACCAACGCCAAAATCCATGCACGGCAAAGGTATAGGACGTAAAACGCAGCGCGTAATACGGCAGGTTGGTTGTTGTTCACCTTTTTGCAGAGCATGTCTTAGTCCAAACGCTCAAAATTACCTTTTTCTTCCTTGATCACCATATTAGCGATCGCAGAAGACCTTCATGCCCAAAAGCCAGAAAAACGCCGATCAATCAACCGTGATTATCGATTCCTGTCTTCTAAAGTCACTTTCTAGCATAGCGAAAAGCAAATGGTCTTGCCATTTTCCCGCAATTTTCAGGTATTCCCGTGCATATCCCTCTTGGGTGAAGCCTGTTTTCTCCAAAACCCTTATAGATGCGGCGTTATGAGGCAAACAGGCAGCCTCCAATCGACGAAATTTTTTCTGGATAAAAACATACGGAAGCAAACCCAATAAGGCCTCGCTCATATAACCTTTTTGTATGTGTGGTTCACCAATCCAATAGCCAATCGCACAAGACTGGGCAACGCCGCGCAACATGCGGGAAATTGTGGCGCCACCGATCATTTCTCCCTCATGTGTGAGGAATAAAAACGATGCGCCATTATTCCCTTTTTCGCTGTGTTGATAGCGTTTTAGTCGGCGCTTGAAGGCAGCTCTTGTTAAATCATCCTTTGGCCAAACAGGTTCAAAAGGCTCCAGAAACGGTCGGCTGCTTTTTCGCAATTCTGCCCATGCCTCATAGTGCTTCATCGAAGGGTTTATCAACGACAGGCGCGGCGTCTCGATTGTGACGGTCTTGTGGACTGAGGAGGTGAACAAATCGATCATACGGCAAATGAGCTAGGCTTTAAGATGCGCTTTAATTTCTTCCGAAGACATCAACTTGTCAACGGGACCAATTGCCGTAAGCGTTGGCTTTGATGATGTAAACAATGTTGACGCAAGACGTTTGATGTCATCAGCGGTCACAGCATCAAGCCGCTCAATTTGTTCTTGTGGTGGGATGACGCGCCCAAAAATCAGCAGATGACGAGCAAGTTGAGTGGCACGAGTTGCAGGGCTTTCAAGGCTCATCAACAACCCAGCACGCATTTGCGCTTTGGTTCGTGCAACTTCTTTTTCATCAAGGTCGTCAGCGAGGCGTTTTAACTCATGCAATATGACGGGCATAAGCTCCTCAATGTCTTCGTCACTTGTTGCGGCATGAATGCCAAATAGGCCGGTATCGGAATAAGCCCAATGAAAGGCATAGATTGAATAGCAAAGCCCGCGTTTTTCGCGCACTTCTTGAAAGAGGCGAGAAGACATCCCGCCACCAAGGGCGGCCGCTAGAAATTGGATGGTAAAAAAATCATCATCTTTGTAAGACCGACCTTCAAACCCAAGCAAAATTTGAACTTCTTGCAGGTCGCGGTTTTCAACCAATTCGCCGCCGGTATATTGAGCGCTTGTTGATGTATCTCCGCGCCCTTTGATAAGATGGTCAAATTTACTCTCAACCAATTTTGCAAAACTATCGTGATCCACATCACCGGCTGCGCTCACCACCATTTCGTCGCAGGTATAGTGCTTGCTTAAATAAGATGAAATCATTTCAGGCGTGAAGTTGGTGACGCTTTCTGGTGTCCCTAAAATTGGGCGGCCAATCGATTGATCTGAAAACGCAGTTTGCTGGAAGCGGTCAAAAAGGAGGTCTTCGGGCATGTCGAGCGATGCGCCAATTTCCTGCAAAATCACATGCTGCTCTTTTGCCAGTTCTTCTGGATCAAGGGCGGCATTTTGCAAAATATCGGACAAAATATCGACAGCAAGCGGTACATCATCAGACAAAACACGGGCGTAATAGGCGGTGTTTTCAATGCTGGTTGCAGCGTTTAGCTCCCCACCCACAGCTTCAATCTCTTCTGCAATGCCTGCGGCTGATCGGGTCTTTGTTCCTTTAAAAGCCATATGCTCAAGCAGGTGAGCAAGGCCGTGTTCGCTCTCGCTTTCAGCGCGTGAGCCGGCACTTACCCAAACGCCAAGAGCAGCGCTTTGAAGGTGCGGCATGTGATCTGTGACAACGGTTAGGCCATTATCAAGCCGTGTGACTTTTACTTCCATCTAAAACTGATTAACTCTCAGCTTTGGCAGCACGGCTGTGCTTTTCGATATAGGCCTCAACGGCTGAAATATCATTTGGCAACACGGTAAAGGTCTCCTCCCGATCCATGAGATCCCCCATCCAATCTGGTAACGCTGGATACACCCCAGATGCCGCTTTTACAGCATCTGGAAATTTAGCTGGATGAGCTGTTCCCAAGGTCACCATGATTGGCGCTTCGGGGCAAGTTTTATTAGCAACAACACGGCCAACAGCAGTGTGTGGGTCTAACAGGTAGCCTGCATCTTTGTGTGTTTTAGAAATTTCGTCGCTCGTTTCGTCTTCATTCGCGCGGTCGGCGTCAAAATCGGTCAAAATTTTGCTGAACGGTTCATTGGCAAGCTCGAACGATCCGTTCTGCTTCAAGCTTTCCATGAGTGTGCGAATGGTTGCGCCATCTTGATCATGAACATCGAACAAGAGCCGTTCAAAGTTTGATGACACTTGAATATCCATAGAAGGTGAGATTGTCTTTTCAACGCCGTCCCCTTCATAGCGACCGCTTTCTAAGGTGCGAGCCAAAATGTCGTTACGATTTGTCGCAATCACGAGGCGGTCGATGGGTAAGCCCATTTTCTTTGCGACGTAGCCTGCAAAAATATCGCCGAAATTGCCCGTTGGAACGGTAAATGTGACAGGCCTATTGGGTCCGCCGACAGCCGCAGAGGCTGTGAAATAGTAGACGATTTGGGCAACGATACGGCCCCAATTGATTGAGTTGACGCCAGCTAAGGCCACGCGGTCGCGAAACTCTAAGTGGGTGAACATTGATTTCACAATGGCTTGGCAATCATCAAAGTTGCCGTCGATAGCTAGCGCGTGAACATTGGCATCACCCACCGTTGTCATTTGACGACGCTGAACATCTGACACGCGGCCATTGGGAAACAGAATGAAAATATCAGTGTTTGAACGGCCTTTAAATGCTTCAATCGCAGCCCCACCAGTATCGCCAGAGGTTGCGCCGACAATTGTGGCGCGTGCTTTGGTTTTGCCAAGCACATGGTCCATCAACCGTGAGAGCAATTGCATGGCAACGTCTTTGAACGCCAAGGTTGGGCCGTGAAACAATTCAAGCACAAATTCATTGTCAGCAACTTGAACAAGAGGTGCGACAGCTGGATGATGGAATGTTGCGTAAGCTTCATCCACCATTTTTTTGAGGTCAGCATCTGCAATTTCGCCATCGACAAAGGGATGGATTACCTTAAAGGCAATATCCGCGTAGGGGCGTCCTGCAAAGTCTGCAATGTCAGTGGCTGATAATTGAGGCCATGTTTCAGGCACGTAAAGGCCGCCGTCACGGGCAAGGCCAGAGAGGACCGCTTCGCAAAAACTCAAGGCCGGTGCTTCGCCTCTCGTGCTGATATATTTCATCGTAGATCGAATTTCGCTGTTGAGAAGTGATCGGACACTACTCGCCCCGCTGTCAATCGACAAGCCCAACTTTGTCGTAATCTCGTCATTTTGATTATGTGTAGATATCAAAAAAGCCACAATTTGGACGAATTGCGGCGCGAAGAGCAAGAGGTTGGTAAAATCTATTCGGTGATCATACCAACGGATATGAAATTTTGTTCTAAACTTGTCGATTTTTTTGCTATACCCAAGTTCTGGAACATTCTAATTTTTGACGAGTGGCTTTGAAAATGCAATCGAGATTTCTGAAACATTGTTTGGTTTTTTGCGCCGCAGGTGGTTTGCTTGCTGGCTGTGCTGCACAAAAAGAACTTGCTGGCGATGACGGTGCGATTTTTGTTGAAGTGGAAGATGCCGCACCGTTAGAAGTTGGAGGCTCTTTACCTCTTTCTGAACCTAAATCTAAGACCAGGATCAAGCTGTCGAAATCTGAACAGGAAGAATTGGCCCGTCGCGGCAATGCACCAAATGTCACCCTGTCTAACAAAGCACGGGCAAGCTATTGCCCTAAACTAGAAGTGCTCAATGGTACTGGTGTTCTAACAGCCTATATTGATGGCGGTGATGACGAGCCAAGTGACGTTACCCATCAGGCAAGTTTCACAAAGACTGGCCGCGAATGCAAAAAAGAAGGCGACGTTTTGAATATTCGCGTCGGTGTTGCTGGACGCGCTGTAAAAGGACCAAAGTCGCTTTCAAACAGCGTTTTACTGCCTGTTCGTGTGGCGGTGGTTCGTAACAATACAGAGGTTATATCCAGCCAAATTTATCCACAACAAGTGAACTTCACAAATGCGATTGCGCAGGGTTTCACCTTTGTGGAAGAAAATCTGCAAATACCATTTCCTCAAGAGGAAAACCTAAAGGTGCTGGTTGGTTTTGATGTTAAAGGCGATGCACAGGTTGCTTCTAGCCAAGACGATGCACAGGTTGCTTCTAGCCAAAACTAAATGAAACTGGGGGTCGGCGCTTTATTAAAGGCGGCCATCCCATTCTTTCAATGCTTCAACAACGGCTGGAAAGTCGAGTAATTTGTTGATGGTGGTCTCAGCACCCGCATCCATCAAACTTTCTGCATGGGTTGGATAAGTATGGCTGCCTCCGGTAAAGCCCACAACACGCATGCCAGCTTTCACAGCACCTGCAACACCGTGAACTGAATCTTCCAGAACAATTGTTTGAGCAGGGTCTGATTCCAATTGCTCAGCTGCATGTAAAAAAACATTCGCGCTCGGTTTTGGTTCTTTATTACCAACCTCGGTTGCTGAGAAAATATAAGGGCGGAAGCGGTCATGGAGCTTTGTGCGCTTTAGGCTAATGGCCAATCGTTCCATAGATGAATTTGAACAAATGCAACGCGGATTATCGAGCCGGTCTAGCATTTCATGCACATGAGCGATTGCGTTCAGCTCAGTTGCGAGTTTGTCATCGATGCGGGTTTGAATGTCATCATGCAGGGTTTGAGGCAAACCTTTATCCAGATCATCCTCAATATCACGCATAATTTCTGCGCCAGTCATGCCAGAAAAACGCTCTGAGAACTCTTCCAAAGAGGCCTCAAAACCCTGTTCGCCATAAACAGAGAGCTCGACCTGTTTGGCCAAAATCTCTGAATCCACCAATACACCATCGCAATCGAAAATAATCAGCATAATATGAGCTTGTCTTTCTGTGTCTGTGCGTCTGTGGGTGGTTTAACACGGATGGATACAAATGAAACGCTTGATTGCGGCACCGCACCGCTCATCCAAATTAATTTTTCATTTACCAACTCTGTAAACAACGTTTTCACCATATTGGGTAACTATGTCGGTTGATTGTCGAACGATTGGGCGTTGACCCATGTTCAAATGTATTGAGTTGGATTGTGTTATGGCATCGCCAAAGAAGAACGTAAAAAGCGCTACCTTGCCGCTGGATCAAATCATTCAAGGTGATTGCATCGCCGAGTTGTCGAAACTACCGGCAAATAGTGTAGATGTGATTTTTGCAGACCCTCCATATAACTTGCAATTAGCGGGTGATTTGCAACGTCCTGATCAATCTCATGTGGATGCGGTTGATGACGAGTGGGACAAGTTTGATACTTTTGAGGCCTATGACGCTTTTACAAAAGCATGGTTGCTTGCAGCACGTCGTGTGTTGAAACCATCTGGTACGCTTTGGGTTATCGGCTCTTACCACAATATTTTCCGCGTCGGTGCCACGCTTCAGGATCTGGATTTTTGGATTTTGAACGATGTGATTTGGCGTAAATCAAACCCGATGCCAAACTTTCGTGGCCGCCGTTTTGCCAATGCCCATGAAACCATGATTTGGTGTTCAAAAGGGCAGGATGCCAAAGGCTATACCTTCAATTATGAAGCGCTAAAAATGGCAAACGATGATTTGCAGATGCGCTCTGATTGGGTGCTGCCAATTTGTAATGGTGGCGAACGGTTGAAGGGCAATGATGGCAAGAAAGTCCATCCAACCCAAAAACCAGAATCGCTACTTTATCGCGTCTTACTTGCATCAACCAAGCCGGGCGATGTGGTGCTAGATCCGTTCTTTGGCACAGGCACATCAGGTGCTGTTGCAAAGGCGCTTGGTCGCCACTTTATCGGTATTGAACGTGAAACAGATTATATCAAAGCGGCCCAAGCGCGCATTGATAGTATCGTCTATTCTGATGCATCTGTGTTGAAAGTGGTTGAAGGAAAACGGGCGCAGCCGCGTGTTGCTTTCGGTCAATTGCTGGAAACTGGATTGATGAAACCTGGCACTTTACTGATAGATACCAAACGCCGTTATGTGGCGCAGGTGCGTGTTGATGGCTCGCTTGAAATTATGAGCGATAAGCCAAAGGGTGCGACAGGGTCTATCCACAAAATGGGTGCTGCTGTGCAAGAGCTTGATGCCTGTAATGGCTGGACGTTCTGGCACTTTGAAGATGAGCAGGGCGCGCTCAAGCCGATCGACGATTTGCGTTCAATTATCAGGCAAGGAATGGCTGCTTAAGCCGTTCTTTGTCTTTATTTGTCGTTCTTTGGCGCAAGAAACAAGTTAGAAAAAATAATCAGCATGACACCAATGGTGAGTGCTGCATCTGCCAGATTAAAAATGGCAAATGACCAATCGCCCCAATGCAACAAGACATAATCGATGACGTGCCCATAAAGGCCGCGGTCGATCATGTTGCCAATAGCACCTCCCAAAATCATGCCAAACCCAATGGCCGGCAACAGCCCATCATGGCGGGCTTGCCACCACAAAAACAGCATGATGACGACCACGGCCCCTGCGATAAGAAGCAGGGCGAAGGGGGAGAGATTGTTCATGAAGGAAAAAGCGACACCCGTATTGAAGGTGTAATACATCGCGAAGAAGGGCAGCACTTCGAGTGGCTGTTGAAACGGAAGTTCAGCCTCAACAAGCACTTTAATAACTTGGTCGGCTACAAGCATAAAGACGGCGATGATCAAGCCAATGATCACATGGCGCTTGGATTGATTTGTAGACGGCACCTCAGTCATGTCAGCCCTCAAAGTTTAAAACATCGCGTTGAATTTCAAACAACATCACCCCTGTCGCAATAGCAAGGTTTAAGCTGTCTGCTTTGCCTTGCTGCGGTATTCTTACAAGGTCTGTACAGCTTTCAACCATTGTTTCAGGCAGGCCCGATTGCTCATTGCCCATGAATAAGATGCAGGGCTTATTGTAATCAACAGTGCGATAATCGACGGCACCGTTAAGGTGTGTTCCAACTATGAGACCTGACCATTTTTTGGCAAAATCTTGGAATTCATCTTCTGAAAATCTGACCAAGGGCAGAGCGAAGACAGACCCCATTGTCGCGCGGGTTGCTTCTAGGGCAAATGGGTCTGTGGTGTTGCCAACCAAAATGATGCCCTTGGCGCCTGCTGCGTCAGCGGTTCTCATAATGGTGCCGAGATTGCCAGGGTCTTTGACGCCTTCAAGTGCAATCCACAAATCACGGTCTTTGGCTTTGATTGTCGATGGCGGTGCCCACATTTGGTCAAACACACCGACGACCATTTGCGGGTTGTCGCGTCGTGCAATTTTGCCAAGCACTGCTTCGCTTACTTCAAGCACCATGCCGCCACGGGCTTTGGTTCTGGCGGCGATTTTCTGTACCAGTTCATTTTCCATCATGCGCTTTGCAAAGACGAAAATGCGAAGCGGCCAATCTGCTTCGTCAGCACTCGCAACCAGCTTCAAACCCTCAACCAAGAACTGGTTGGACGCGGTGCGGTTCTTGCGCTGGGTGAGGCCACGAATGTCTTTGATAATCGGATTTGAGACGCTGGTGATTTCTTTGTAGACACCTGCACGGATTGGCTTTTCGCTCATTGAGCACCTTCTTTCGACCAGCGTGTATAAAGCGACGTTGAAAGCTGCCGTTCGCTGTCTGCTTCATTGATTAAGAGTTCGCCAGATTCTAACACCCCGCCAAGGCCTGAAAACGTATCACGTGCCAACTCATGGCTGGCCATAAACGAGGCGCGGATGGCGTAAGAGGATAGAATGAAGAACAGCGGGTCTTCTGACAAAATGGCACGGGAGGCATGGAGCAAGTCATTAGCGCCTTCAAAAAACTGCCAAACCTCACCTTTGGGGCCACGCCCGTATTTGGGTGGGTCCATGATAATGCCATCATAGGTATTCCCGCGCCGAGCTTCGCGCTCTACGAATTTGACGGCGTCATCGCAAATCCAACGGATTGGTGCGTCATCAAGACCGCTGATGGATTGATTTTCTCGCGCCCAACCAATTGCTTTTTTAGAGGCATCCACATGGGTGACGGATGCGCCAGCTTTTGCAGCCATTAGGGAGGCAAGGCCGGTGTAGCCAAAGAGGTTGAGCACTTTGATAGGGCGACCTGCATTTTTGATAAGGCCGCTAAACCATTGCCAATGAGCTGCTTGCTCTGGGAAGAAGCCCATATGACGAAAGGCTGTAAATCGGGCTTGGAACTTCAAGCCCTCATAACCAAGCGTCCAATCATGTTCTTTTTTCGCCTCAGCTAAGCGATTTTGAAAGCGCCAGCGTCCGGCTGTTTCTTCATCATCATTGCCAGAGAAGGTCGCATCAGCCTTGTTCCATTCGGCTTCGCTTAATCGCGGTTGCCAAAGGGCTTGTCCCTCAGGGCGCACCACGGTGTAAGGGCCATAACGTTCCAGCTTTTGCTCAAAGCCGCTATCGATGAGTTCATAATCATCAAAAGAGGGCATGGTGAGCATAAGGGGCGTATTTGAGCGTGGTGCTGGGCCTTGTTGCAGCGCGCGGCGAACGGGTTGCGGCTTTTCGACTTTTTCTTTTTCGAAAACTTCTGGCTTATCTGCACGTTTTGAAGCGGCGGTATCCGTCTTATCAACGCGCTTTGGCGCGCCGCCGCTTGGTTTCTCGTTGCGCTTAGCAGCAACGCCACCAGCAAGCGGACGGAATTTACCCTCCGGCCTGCGAGGTGATTTCCCGCCTTGCGGACGTTTGTTGAATTTTCCAGAACCTTTGCGGGGCGGTGCCATTTGCAGCTATCTATTGCATCATGAAAGAGCGCTCTTGTTAGCGCTATTTGCGGGGTTAGACAACATGCAAGGGATTAAACGTGTTGGCCGCCGTTTACGTGAATTTCTGATCCGGTGACATAGCTGGATGCGTCGTTGCAGAGATAGTAGATCGTCTCAGCCACCTCAGCAGGCGCACCAAGGCGGCGCAGGGGGATTTCTTCGACGATTTTCTCAGTGCCAGGTGACAAGATTGAGGTGTCAATTTCACCTGGTGCAATCGCGTTGACGCGGATGCCATGCGGCCCAAGGTCGGATGCCATTTCGCGGGTTAGTGATGAAAGCGCAGCTTTTGATGTGGCATAGGCCGAGCCCGCAAAGGGGTGCACCCGTGAGCCTGCGATGGACGTAACATTGACGACGGCCCCTTGGCCCTTCTTCAGCTCATCAAACAATCCTTGTGCCAACATGATTGGAGAGAAAAAGTTGACCTGAAACACTTGGCTCCAAACATCCATATTCGTCTCTGCTGAAGATAATCTGTCGCCCGCCTCGTTCTTCGGGCTAATACCAGCATTGTTGACCAACGCGTGCAGTGCGCCACCATCTTCTGAAACTTTATCTTTGATGAGTTCAATGGCTTTGGTGAGGTTATCTCGGTCGGCGAGATCAACTTGAATGTGGTTTTCTTCGCCACCAGGCCACGGACAACGCGCATCAAAGGCTTGGCGCGAGCAAGTAAAGACACGCCAATTATCAGCCGAAAAACGTTTGACGGTTGCATGGCCAATGCCGCGACTTGCGCCTGTTAAGACAAGAATTTTGCGCATAGTCGGTCTCCACCTTTTTCTTTCAACGAAAGGCTGAAAGTTGCCAGAGTCTAGCGCTGCAATTGTGCAATGTCTAACGAATTAGTTTTAGGCGGCGGCTACTTTTTGTAAGAAGGCATCAACATGGTCATTAAGGCGTGTGGCATTTTCTGCCAGCTGGTTTGATGCATTCAAAATAACAGAAGCTGAATCATTTGTTTGGTGAACGGTTTCGCTCACATTTGAGAGATTATCTGAAATTTTTCTTGCATCAATTGATGCACGTTGCGCGCTAATTGAAATCTCTTGTGTCGCAGCATCTTGCTGTGTCACGGATTCTGCGATGGTCTCTGTGTGCTCTTTCACATCAACCATTGTTTCGTTAATAGAGAATATCGCGTCCACAGCATCATCACTGGCGGCTTGAATGTCAGAGATTTGTTGAGCAATTTCACTCGTCGCACGGCTCGTTTGTGATGCAAGTGATTTCACTTCTGAAGCGACAACGGCAAATCCACGACCTTGTTCGCCAGCACGCGCTGCTTCAATTGTTGCGTTAAGAGCCAACAGGTTTGTTTGTTCTGCAATGTCTTGAATAAGGCTCACTACATCGCCAATTTTTTGAGCCGAAGTTGCAAGCGTTGAGATGCGGTTAGACGTGTTGATTGCATTCGTCGCGCCTTCGTCAACGATTACGCTGGTGGTTTGAACTTGTCTGGTGATTTCTTTTGTCGAAATCGAAAGTTCCTCAGCAGCCGTTGCAACTGTTTGAATGCTTGATGTGGATTCAAAAGATGTGTCTTTTGCCTTAGAACTCTCCTGATGCGCTGTTTCAGACAAAGAATTCATCGAGGTTGCCGTCTCATACATCGCATCTGCTTGTTCATTGAATGATGAGAGGAGTAAACCTGCTTCTTCTTTGAAGGCTGCAATCAGACTATCGACTTGTTTCTGGCGCGTTTGTTCGCGCGTGACATCCTCAGCCGTCGTCTTTTCAAGCTCTATGCGTTTGATCGCATTGGAATGGAAAACTTCAATAGCATCCTGCATTTTTCCGATTTCGTTAGGCCGCTTTTTAAAGTCCGCCACAACATTGATATCGCCATTTGCAAGACGGGTCATAATGTTCGTCATCTTTGAAATTGGCTTACCAACGGCTCTGGTCATAATATAGGTTGTTGCAAGCGCACACAAAATGGCCAGTATAACCATCACAGCGGTCAACATCGTGGTTGTTTTGTTGATGTCGATTGCGCTTTGCGTGCTGCTTATAGACGCATTCGAAATTTGAGCACTTGCTTTAAGAGAATCATTGATCAGGCGAGTAACCGTTGCATCTCGCTGTGTTGCGACCACAGATAGCGCCTCGATCTGAGAGGCGAATGTGTTGAGTAGCTCGACACTTTTGTCACCCTCTTGGGCGGTTAATTTGCCAGCCGTTTTCTTAATGGTTGATAGCTTTTGATTTAAGACCACCTGATTATTAAGATTGGGTACAAGCCGAAACAAATCATAGGCATTTTTCGCTTCAGATATTGTTTGAATGATCTTGGTTTGCTTTCGAACACTATCGTCAATAGAGACGAGTTCAGACTGTATCGACTGCTTTACCGTTTCATATGTGTCGATTTTTGTGGTCAGCTTTTCAGTCAAAGCTTTAATGGCTTTTAGGCTCTGCCAAACTGTATCTAAATCACCAATTGAAACACTCGCTCCCACGCCTGGTTCGAATAGCTTTGTGAGACCAATTTTCAATTCGCCAATTTTCGTGTCAATTTCTCCGTAAAGGGTAGCGGTATCAGTAACGTCAATTATTTGGCGCAGCGCTTCAATCAGGTTCACAACGTTCTTTAAAGCAGTCTTCGCCTGTTTTTCCTGTTGTGCGCTTAAGCGGTCAGAAATGCGGGGCAGGCCTTCTAAAAAACGATCAACGCGGTCTTGAAGAATGTAGGCGTTTTTAAGAGCGATCTGTTTTGCGCGTTCAATTCCAACACCTTCAACCTGTTCTGAAAGCAATTGTTTCTGCTTTTTTTCAGCCCGATTTTTTTGGGTTTTGAATGTTGAATTGAGTTTGTAAATTGTTTTTTGAAACTGTTTGTTTTGTTTTTCTTGGGTTTCAAAATGCGCTCTGAGTTGTTTCGTATCAACGATCATCGTGTCGAGCAACGGTGTTAGTTTCGCACTTTGTGATTGCGTATGATTTTGACTGTTGGCAGATGAGTTGGCTTGAATTTCAACGAGTAATTTTTGGCTTTCATCTATATGTCGAATATTCCGCGTTTGCAGAAATTTCTCTAGTTCGCCAGACACGCTATTGATTTTAGATAAGCTACCAACCAGATGATTACTTTTCTCAGCGTTATCCAGAAGTCGATTGAGAGCGCTGAGGCTGATGATGGCGATGATAACTGCAAGTCCCGCTAGGAGTAAATTTGAGGATATTACAGTGGAGCGAATTGATCGGTTGCGAAAAAAACTCGATAGCGTGTTATTCATGCCAGCATTCCAGTTAGTTTGTAGTTCAAATAGGTTTACTCAATTACTTTTTTGTTCAGACAACTTGGAGTAACATGATGACTAAAGTGTTACGATTTTGGTTAATTTTTTAGCTTAAGCTATTGTTTTACCCACGGTATCACAGTTATTTGACTGGTTAATAACTTGGCGTTTGCCGTTTTATGGAGAAGTTTTTTGAGTATTATCGCGATTGATCAGGGGACGACGTCCAGCCGTGCCATTGTTTTTGGTAAAAGCATGGAAATAGTCTCGGTTGCGCAGCAAGAGTTCGAGCAGCATTTCCCAAAACCAGGGTGGGTTGAGCATGATCCTGAAGAGATTTGGCAAAGTGTTTTGGAGACGATCAAGCACGCTTTGGCGAAAGCTAAATTAGGCGCTGATCAAATCGCGGCAATCGGTATTACCAACCAACGCGAAACCACCGTTTTATGGGACCGTGAAACGGGTAAGCCGCTGCATCGCGCCATCGTTTGGCAGGATCGTCGGACGGAAGCAACATGTGTCAAGCTGCGCGACGAAGGCTATGCAGATACTCTAACAATGAAGACAGGCCTACTCGCTGATCCCTATTTTTCCGGAACAAAGCTCGCATGGTTGCTGGACCATGTGGATGGCGCACGGGCGGCTGCGGAAGCGGGCAAGCTTGCCTTTGGCACAATAGACACATTCCTGATTTGGCGTTTAACGGGCGGTAAGGTCCACGCGACAGATGCAACCAATGCGTCAAGAACGCTTCTTTTTAATATACATGAGCAAGATTGGGATGATGACATTCTTGCAAAATTCAATATCCCTCGTTCGTTATTGCCAGAAGTCAAAAACTGTTCTGATGATTTTGGTAGCGCCGAACCGTCTCTCTTTGGTGCGGCGATCCCTATAGCTGGCGTTGCTGGCGATCAACATGCCGCGGCCATTGGCCAAGCTTGTTTTGAACCGGGGATGATGAAGAGCACTTATGGAACGGGGTGCTTTGCGCTGCTTAATACAGGCGAAAAAGCTGTTTCATCGAATAATCGTCTGCTCACAACGATTGCGTACCGCTTCAATGGCAAGGTGACCTACGCTTTGGAAGGGTCGATCTTTATGGCGGGTGCTGCCGTTCAGTGGTTGCGTGATGGTTTGAAGATAATTGAAAGTGCTGCCGATACAGGTGAAATGGCCAACGCGGCCAACCCTGACGAGGACGTTTATGTGGTGCCAGCTTTTGTTGGCCTAGGTGCACCCTATTGGGATGCTCATGCACGCGGTGCGATTTATGGCCTAACGCGTGGGTGCGGGCAGAATGAAATTGTTCGCGCGACTTTAGAGGCCGTTTGTTATCAAACCCGCGACCTTTTGGAGGCGATGCAAGGTGACATCAAGGACGCTGGCTTGCAAAGCTCTTCAAAAACGGTTCTGCGTGTTGATGGCGGGATGGTTGCCAGTGATTGGACCATGCAGTTTTTATCAAACATGTTAGATGCTGCCGTGGACCGCCCAACCATTTTGGAAACCACCGCATTGGGCGCTGCATGGCTTGCAGGCTCTCACGTAGGTGTTTGGCCAGATCAACGCGGTTTTGCAGATAGCTGGCAATTGGAGCAAC
>JBDVXS010000016.1:0-36763 GCA_039964305.1 Hyphomicrobiales bacterium | reverse complement strand
CGCAGGTTCTCGTCGCCCTCTTGCAAAATGTCATAGATCCGAATGAAGGCTGGATGTGTTTCGAGTTGTTTCTTCGATACTTTCTTGCGGTTGAGGCGCTGTTGTAAATCGCCAAAACTTGCAACAGGCTTGAGGCCGTCTTGTTCCTCGCCCTTTGCCTGCACCAGTAGTTCGCCATCGAGAGCGGCATCAAAATTCATGGCGTCAACAATGTCTGGGAAGGCGGGTGAAATATCATCGCCCGTTCGTGAATAAAGCCGTGCGGTTCCTGCTTCACCAACGGCTTGAATGCGAATGCCATCCCATTTCCATTCAACAGCAAAATCTTGCGGTGTGATTTTACTATGGTCGCCGTCTTCCAATGCATGAGCCAGCATAACAGGACGGAATAAGGCGACAGCCGTGCTAACGGGCTTGTCTGCTTTGCCTTCCAGCCATTGAAAGAGATCGGTGTAGGGAACGTCCAACCCATGCCAAAGCTCTTCAATCTCGCTCACATCGACGTGGCCGAAATTGGCAAGCGCCTGCTTTAATAAGCGTGACGAAACCCCAATACGCAGCCCGCCCGTGATGAGTTTTAATAAAGCCCAGCGTGGCGTTGTTTCCAAATTACCCAAGAGATCAACAACCACGCTTGATGCCGACTGTCGCGAGGTTGTTTGCAAGGTGTTGATGACATCTGACAAGGTTGGGTTTGTAGGCGCATCGCTTGCAGTGTCAGGCCAAACCAGCGAAATCGTTTCCGCCATATCACCCACATAGTCATAGGAAAGTTCAAACAACACAGGGTCCATGCGTTCTTCAATGAGTGAGCGCAACAAGGCGGGCTTGACGTTCGCAATTTTCAAATCACCGGTGATGGCAGCCACCGCAAGACCGCGATCAGGGTCGGGTGTTTCAGCAAAATAATCCACTAGCAATTGCAGCTTCGCATTGCGTGACGGGGTGAGGATTAAACGATCCAAAAGGTTGGCGAAGGCAAGCATGAGTATAAGTATAGCGCTTAAATAACAAAAAACGCGCCCTTTTGGACGCGTTCTTCAAGATAAGGTTTTGGCCATGCTGATACTGGGTCTATCAGGGCCAATGCCAAAGTGTGCAGTCAGCTCTTAGTCATTTGCTCTTTAATTGCGCCAAGCTCTGCACGAAGTGCTTTCACCTCGTTCAAAACTTCTGCTGTTTCATCATGGATTGCTTGGCGGTCAGCATCAGCATCCGATTCGTGCTCATCCTGCATGGCCGATACGATGACACCGATAAACAAGTTGAGCACAGTGAAGGTGGTGCAAAGAATGAACGGCACGAAAAACGCCCACGCATAAGGGTGGACTTCCATCACGGGGCGCACAATACCCATAGACCAGCTTTCAAGCGTCATAATTTGAAACAGCGAATAAGCCGATTCACCTAAGGTGCCGAACCATTGTGGGAAGGTGTCTGAGAAGAGTTTCGTCGCCATTACTGAGAACACGTAGAACACGAGGCCCATAAGTAAGAAGATCGAGCCCATGCCCGGCAGCGCTTCGATGAAGGCACCAACCACCCGCCGCAGCGCTGGCACAATCGAGACAAGTCGCAGCACACGCAAAATACGCAAGGCCCGAAGCACAGAGAACGCACCGCTTGATGGTACCAATGCAATGCCGATAATAATGAAGTCGAAAATATTCCAAGGGTCGGTGAAAAAGCGCTGGCGGAAGACGAACAGCTTGGCAACCAATTCTGCAACAAAGATGTAAAGCACCAAGCGGTCGATGAAATGGAGCAGCCCCCCATGTTTCGCCATTAGGCTTTCACTGGTCTCTAAACCCAGTGTTATGGCATTGAAAATAATCAAGCCAGTGATGAAGAATTCAAATTTTTTGGAACTAAGAAATGCGTTGACCATGTCAGCTACTGGACCTCTATAAGGTTTGGCGGGTGTTGGCATTCTATTTCCTTCGGTTGTCATGTCGCGTCAAGCTCCTAATTAAATAAGCATGACATTTGTAAAAGCCCTCTTCTTGTCGATGTTGATTACATCCACAGCTAACGCGGAAGAATTCCGCGATTTTTCTCGTTCACAACCAAACTGTGAAACTTTTACTGTTGGTGCCACGGGCCACAGTGATTATTGCAAAGGGCCACATGGTTATGGCCTTGTTTTGCACTACCGCCGCGCACGCATCGATTTGGAGATTGTAAGACCTGACAAGAAGCGTGGGAGCAAGGTTCATCGGCTGGTTGATTACCTCGGTGATGGGCAGCGCACATTCTCAGGTGATACAATCCGTTGGCATATTGTGGATGGTAGAGCCGTCGCCTTTGCCATGAACTTTGAGGTTGAGCCACAAGCCTATGAGCAGTTCATCCCGCTCAGTTTGATTTTTCGGGTGGATGAAGGCGATGGTGCGAACGATTGCCCCATTGCAACCATTGGGCAGGGAAGCAAATTGCAGGCAGATAAAATTATGATGGCCTATGCAGAACGACGTTGCCGTCCTGTCTTTCCCAAGCAATAATTAGGCGCTGAAAAATTTCAAAAGAGCGGCAGCCGTTTCATTGGGCTTTTCTTCGGGCACAAAATGACCGCAGTCTAAACCCTCGCCAACCACCTTATCGCTGCATACGTCTTGCCATGTTTTCAGCATGTCATAAGACTTTGCTGCAAATCCACGCCCACCCCATATGCTTAAAGTTGGGCACGTGATGTCGCGGCCAGCGGCAATATCTGCGCGGGCATGCTCAAGGTCAATTGTTGAACTGGCCCGATAATCTTCACAACTTGCATGGATGGTTTCCGCTTTTTGGAAAGCATCAAGATAGCTCGCCATCGCCGCATCAGAAAATATCGCATCAGAGGATGCCCAAGCTTTGAGTTTTTTCTTCAGATAAAACGCTGGGTCAGCGCCGATCATCCGCTCTGGCAATGGCTCCGGCTGGATTAGAAAGAACCAGTGATAATAAGCACGCGCAAATGCCATGTCGGCATTTTCATACATGGTAAGAGTGGGTGCAATGTCGACGATGGATAGTTTCTCAACAGCCTGCGGATGATTGACCGCTAGGCTGTGCGCCACACGCCCGCCTCGGTCATGGCCGACCAGTAAAAACTGATCATGGCCCAAAGCGTTCATCAAGCTAAGTTGGTCTTTAGCCATTTCCCTTTTCGAATAGGGAGCATGGTTTGCATCGCTGTCAGGTTTGGAAGAAGCGCCATAGCCACGCAAATCTGGCACAATGACTTTATAGCCAGCGTCCAGAATTTTGGGTGCAACTTTGTGCCAGCACATATGCGTTTGTGGATATCCGTGCAGCAGCAAAACTGGTTTGCCTGTTCCCGCAACTTTGGCGAAAATTTCGATACCATTGCCAACATCAATATGAAGGCTTTCAAACGCGGGAAGCTGCATCAAACATCATCCACGGCTTGCTCATTGACGATATTGGCAATCAACCAATCGCTATGCTTCTTCACCAATGTATAATCACAATGGAATGCATGGATCACCTCGCCCGTCTCATCTTCTTGACGCCAAGAGATGGTGGCAAAGGCAGCGGCCTTGGTAACGTGGGTGGGGCCGATTTCTGGTTCAGAATAGGTGATACCTGCTTGGTCATAGGCATTGAGCAGTGTTTCGATATTCTCGATTAGATCGTCGGCATCTTCAAATACATAGCCTTGTCCAAGTTGCCAAATGGTGACGGGATAAGCGAAAAGATCGGCAATTGCTTCTGCGTCCATATCATTCATGCCATCGGCATAATCTTGAAACAGGGTCGCAATATCGTTTGAATCATCGGCCATGTTGGTTACCCTTCTTTTTGGTTTGATAAAGCCTACTCCGCCTCGTCTTCGTAGCCAACCATATTGAGTGGTCTTGCCCTAATATTTTGGGTTTCGCACCAACGCACCAATGCCTCTTCGCGCCCGTGGGTCACCCATACTTCCGAGGGCGCAATTTCAGTGATGGTTTGGGTGAGCTCATCCCAGTCCGCATGATCTGATAAGATGATCGGCAGTTCAACGCCGCGCTGTTTTGCCCGCTGGCGAATACGCATCCAGCCAGAGGCAAAAGCATGGATGGGATCAGGAAAGCGCTGCGCCCATTTGTTGGCAAACGCAGAAGGCGGCGCGATGATGATAGCACCTGCAAAATCACCTTTCTTGCCACCTTCTATCGTGGCGGGCCGTAATGGCCCTAAATCAACGCCGTGCGCTTCATAAAGGTCGCAGAGTTTTTTCATGGAGCCGTGAATATAAATTGGCGCGTTATAGCCTTGTTCGCGGATGAGCTTGATGACCCGCTGCGCTTTGCCCAAAGCATAAGCCCCAACCAGATGCGCTCGTTCTGGGAATTGCCTTACAGATTTTAACAGCTTAGCAATTTCTTCTCGGTCATCAGGATGGCGAAAGACGGGCAGGGCGAAGGTTGCTTCTGTTATGAAGACATCACATTTAATCGGCTCAAAACTTCCGGTGGTGCTATCAGCCCGTCGTTTATAATCACCTGACGCTACAATTTTCATACCATCATAGGACACTGCAATTTGTGCAGAACCAAGCACATGACCTGCTGGATGGAACGACACGGTAACGCCGTTGATGTTCACTTCTTCGCCAAACGTCACTGCCTGCCTTTGCCCCGCGAAATCCTCGCCATAACGCACGGCCATAATATCAAGCGTTGCTTGGGTCGCCATAACGGACCCATTGCCAGCGCGGGCATGATCCGCATGGGCGTGGGTGACCAGCGCTTTTTCAACCGCACGAACAGGGTCGATATAAAAGTCACCAATCGGGCAATAAAGGCCCGACGGTGTAGGGTGGAGGAGGTCATCAGCGCGCATCATTTTATTCTATTGCACATAAAAATTATTCGACATCCCTACATCTTGCCACATATCGTAATTAAGTCGATTGTTCAGTGTCGCATCATATATTTTCTTGGAGAAAATCACATGTCTGATATTTTGATTAACCGCCGCACTCTTCTTGCCGCTAGTGCGGCTGGTGCTGCCAGTGCAGTAAGTGCTGCAGGTTTGATTGTTCCAGCCCAAGCAGCAGGCCTTGCGCCAACACCAACGATGCGGGGCGGCTCGAATAATTATCGCCCGGGTGCCGCCATTGTAAAACGCATTGGCGGCGGCGGCTTTTTAATGACAGGCACAGTACGCCGCGCTGGCGATGGTGCACCGCTTGAAGGGCAGCGCATTCAAATGTGGGCGCACACGACAGAAGGCCATGAGCGCGAGCCGCAAAGTCATGGTGCGACGTTGACTGACAAGAACGGCAATTTCCAAATGGACATGCCGCAAATTGTGCCAACCTTTGGTCAGGCGCATGGGCATTTAGCCTATGATAGCGGTGATTTTGAAACCGTGTTTTTGCGCCCTTTGATGAAGAGTTCTAGGGATAAAACGTTGCATGTTGATTTTGTGCTCGTGCCAGCGTGAGCTAAACAAACGTGAAGCAGCAATCTAAGCAACGGGTGATTTTGTTTTGGGGCGGTTTGGCTGTGGTGCTTGGTATCCCCATTTTTGCAGCGATGACAAGTCCTTTGCTGCAATGGCGACAACCTGCTTATATCGTTGCGGGCTTTGCAGGCGTTTTGGCGCTTTGTTTGTTGTTAATCCAACCGCTCGCCATTGGCCGCTACCTTCCAAATATTGATCCGTTGCGCAGTCGTGCCATCCATCGGTTGATCGGTGTATTGCTCGTGGTGATGATTGTCACCCATGTCGGCGGCCTTTGGATGACCAGCCCGCCCGATGTGATTGATGCGCTCTTGTTTAGATCACCGACACCTTTTTCTGTGTGGGGCGTCATTGCCATGTGGTGTGTTTTTGCAACCGCCCTATTAGCAGTCTTACGCAACCGCTTTCGCATCAAACATAAAACATGGCAGCGACTTCATACAGGTTTAGCCTTGGTCATCATCGCTGGCACCGTTGCCCATGCCTTGCTGATTGAAGGCACCATGGAAACATGGTCGAAGGCTGCCCTTGCTATTCTTGCGATCATTGCAACGTTGAAAGTAATGATGGACTTGCGCGTTTGGTCGTGGCGCAAATAGCAAACCTATTGCAGGCCAACCGCATCAATAATACCGCCTTTACAGCCCTGCTTTTGGGGGCGTGCTTGTTTCAGCAAAACGGGGAAGTTCGTCGTGCGTAAATCACCCCGCATGGCAATGCGCAATTCCTGAATGAGTTGGCGTCCATTGTCACGAACACAGTGGACCAGCACCCGATCACCCGCGCCGCGACCAAAGGCATCGTCAAAGGCTCCCCGTATCTCGCGGGCAGAAAGGTGCTTGCCGATATTGTCGGCGAACAGATCCTGTATCGGCGTTTTGTTGAAAGCGAGTGTTAGGCGAATGGCATCCGCATAATAGCGGGTCGGGCCGTCTGAGTAACATGTGCCGTGCTTTTCCCATTCATGCTTGTGCAATCCAGATTGCGTGCCGGGCATGGCAATGCGCATGGCTTTCCAAAGTTTATCTGGCACATTTTCATAGCGCACACGGCTACAAAATTGTGGCTCTGGCCAAAGACCGTGAAGCGCGAAATTGACGGCATCATAGCGCTTTTTGTTTTGGCTCTTACATTCACGCTTATTTGGCTTTGTCTCACAAAAAGCAGAGGTCCATGAAAGGGCGAGTACAACGGGTTTGTTGATTGCCCCTTTTGAAGTCTGCTTTGTTTGCGCAATCGCTTCGCCATTTTGTGATCCTGAGGACTGGCCCAATGGGTCAAAATCAGGCGCAATATATTTGACCCCTGCATAGCCAAGACCAACAACAATAAGGGCAATTGTGCTGAGGGATACGCCGCGTTTTCTCATCAAAGGTCTCTTTGTCTAAATCTCAATTAAGTCGAGTGATCATGAAGCGTTGTGCAAGGTCAAGGGTGGATTGATCTATTTTGATGGAAAAGAAAATGACAGAACCACCATTCCGCCCTAAATTCACTTTGTGACCCAATCGCTTGACCCTATTTCGCAAAACCTTACCAAGCTGCCACCCGCGTTCCTTGCGTGGTTTGCAGCAAAAGGCTGGTCGCCGCGTGCGCACCAGCTAGCATTGCTTGAAAAGGCGGCGGCACAAAAATCTTGTCTGCTCATTGCACCGACAGGGGCGGGTAAGACGCTGGCAGGCTTTTTGCCAAGTTTGGTTGATCTAAAAGACCGACCAAAGCGCAAACTAGGTGCGATGAAACAAGGCGTGCATACGCTTTATGTTTCTCCGTTAAAATCACTCGCGGTGGATATTGCGCGCAACCTTGAAGCACCGATTGCAGAAATGGGCCTCCCAATCACGGTGGAGACTCGCACAGGTGACACGCCGTCTTCCAAGCGCCAGCGGCAAAAACTTAATCCGCCCGACATTATGCTGACCACGCCTGAGCAAGTGGCCCTGCTGCTTGCTTCTAAGGATGCGGATCGGTTTTTTGACAATCTAACCACAGTCATCGTTGATGAAATCCACACGATGGTCACATCAAAGCGTGGCGACTTGTTGGCTCTTGGCTTGGCGCGGCTTAGAACCTTTAGGCCTCACGTTCGAATGGTGGGATTGTCGGCAACGGTTTCAAACCCGAATGAGCTTTGTCAGTGGCTGGTGACACAAGACGACCCTGAAGAACCGCGCGAAGCGGATTTGGTTGTCGCGGATGGCGGGGCGCTGCCTGATATTTCGATCCTTACCTCGGAGGAACGCCTGCCGTGGTCTGGCCATTCTGCCCGTCATGCCATGGGTGATATTTATCAGCAAATCAAAGCCCACAATATAACGCTGGTTTTCGTCAATACGCGCTCGCAGGCGGAAATGGTGTTTCAGCAACTTTGGCACATCAACGACGACAATCTAGCGATTGCCCTGCACCACGGCTCGCTTGATGTGAGCCAGCGCCGTCGCGTGGAGGCTGCGATGGTTGATGGCACCTTGCGCGCTGTTGTGTGTACCGCAACCCTTGATATGGGCATTGACTGGGGCGATGTTGATCTTGTCATCACTGTTGGTGCGCCCAAAGGGGCGAGCCGGTTGGCGCAGCGTATTGGCCGCGCAAACCACCGCATGGATGAACCATCAAAAGCCCTTCTCGTGCCAGCTAATCGTTTTGAGGTGATGGAGTGTCGTGCGGCCCTTGATGCGAACTATATTGGTGATCAAGACACACCGCCTATTGTGGATGGTGCGCTCGATGTTTTGGCGCAGCATATTTTGGGCGTTGCGTGCTTCTCGCCCTTTAAAGCCGACGCGCTTTATCTCGAAATTCGCCAATGCTTCCCTTATCGAAACCTCACCCGCGAGATGTTTGATAAGGCAATCGATTTTGTTGCGACAGGCGGCTACTCCCTTAAAGCCTATGAACGGTACGCGAAGATCAAACTCACCGTTGATGGCACATGGCGATTAACTCATCCAAGAGTGGCGCAGCAATACCGAATGAATATCGGCACCATTGTTGAAATGCCCCTCCTGAATGTACGCCTTACCTCAGCCAAGCGAGGCACGAACACGCGCGGTGGGCGGGTGCTAGGGCAGGTAGAGGAATATTTTGTCGACACACTCGCTCCTGGCGACACGTTCCTTTTTGCGGGGCAAATATTGAAACTTGAAGGCGTGCGTGAAGCAGATGCGTTTGTTTCTAAAACCAGCGCAAAAGAGCCGAAGGTGCCATCTTACGCAGGCGGGAAATTTCCGCTATCGACCTATCTTGCAGATCGCGTGCGCTCCATGTTGGCAGATCCAGAAAGCTGGAAGACCTTGCCAGACCAAGTGCAAGAATGGCTCACCATGCAGCAGGCGGTGTCTGTTCTGCCAAAGCGTGACCAGTTGCTCATCGAAACCTTCCCGCGTAATGACCGCTTTTATCTGATGGCCTATCCATTTGAAGGACGGCTCGCGCACCAGACGCTCGGCATGCTGCTTACCCGTCGTTTAGAGCGTTTGCGCATGCGCCCGCTTGGCTTTGTTGCAACTGATTATGCCATTGGCGTGTGGGGCTTAAAAGACATGAAGCATATGGATATGGGTGCCCTGTTTCACGAAGATATGCTGGGTGATGACTTGGAGGACTGGCTGGCCGATTCAGTGCTGCTAAAGCGAACCTTTCGTTATTGTGCTCTTATTTCTGGCCTGATCGAAAAGAATTATCCAGGCAAAGAAAAGACAGGGCGGCAAGTCACCATGTCGACCGATTTAATCTATGATGTGCTGCGCGATCATGAGCCAGATCACTTGCTCTTGCAGGCAACATGGGCGGATGCCGCGCGTGGATTGCTCGATGTGCGGCGATTATCGGATATGTTATCGCGCATTTCGGGGAGAATCGTGCATAACTCGCTTGAGAGGATTTCCCCGCTAGCGGTTCCCATCATGCTGGAGATCGGCAAGGAGCCAATAATTGGGGAAGCCAACGATATGATTTTGGCGGAAGCATCAGACGCAATTATTGCGGAAGCCATGGGTGATTTTGAGACGGCAGAGGCTGTGCGGGATCGCCAACAGGAGAAGAAACGTGAACGCAAGCCACGTGGCTAAAATGGATGCGAAAGATGGCGAGCTGATTGATGTTTCAGCGGGCCTTCCCATTAAGCTGGGTGATCAAACCTTGTTCGCCCATGCCGCAGGTGTGCTTTATTGGCCCGATCAAGAAACGCTGATTGTCTCTGATCTGCATCTTGAAAAAGGCTCGTCGTTCGCCACCAAACAAGTGTTTCTTCCGCCTTATGATACGGCCGCAACACTCGACCAATTAAGCCGTCTCATTAAAGCGTTTAAGCCTCAGCGTGTTGTCGCCTTAGGGGATAGCTTCCATGACGGCGAGGGGCCGGATCGGCTTTCCATCAAAGATCAACTTGTTCTAACAACACTTGTCACGGGCACGGAGTGGATTTGGATTTCTGGTAATCATGATCCTGACTTGCCAGACCACCTTGGTGGGCGCGTGATGGAGGAGATTGTTATTGGCAACATCACGTTACGCCATGAACCGACTGAAAGCCCTAAGAACACCGAAGTTGCCGGCCACCTTCATCCATGCGCGCGTATTCGCGGGCGGGGGCGGACGATTAGAAGTCGATGTTTCGTTGCAAGCAGTACACGGTTGATCATGCCAGCCTTTGGGGCATTTACAGGCGGGTTGAATGTGCGCGATGCGGCCTTTGACGCACTGTTCCCCGGTGGGCAATATCACGCCTATATGTTGGGTAGTAAAAAGCTCTTCCCAATTGCCAATTCGTCTTGCTTGCCAGGTTAGTGCTTACCAGCTAATCAGCTGTAGAAAGCGCGCCAATCCAACAAGAACCAAAATGCCCACCACAAGGCTTGCGAGGACCATGCGTAATTTCGCATACCATACGGGCCCACGACCATTATGCATGCCGCGAATGTCCCAAACAGCAAGTGCTAGATGAGAGAAGGTAAGCAGGGGTAATCCATAAGCAAACGGTAAGAAACACGCGATCCAAGCAATAAGCGGCGGCACGATGGATGCAGCCAATTGCACCGCTTGATCGTCCTCATGGTGCGCCGTCAGCGCTAAGCCCCAGCGAACGCCCGCCATAAAAGACAAAATAATTGCGCCATAACCAATCAAGAACATGTCGGCTTGTTTAGACGTAACAATCTCACCGCCCAGCGTTATGGCAAGTAAGCCAAATACCAAAAAGGGCAAAACACCTGCTAACCCAAGAATGAGCGCAGTCTTGGGAATGTTCTTATCTTCACCAATTGGATCGTCTGAAAAAAGGGTCATATTAAATTTTTAGTATTGGGCACGCGCTTTGTCCAGTCGCGGCCGTGTTTCAAGTAATGTCTAATGCGCCTCATCCCAATTATCGGCCGCGCGTGCATCCACTTGCAGCGGCACGGTGAGTGACATGGCGGGCATGGTGGCGTTTTCCATGACAGATTGGACGAGCTTTATGGTGGCGTCTACTTCTTCTTCTGGTAGCTCGAAGATCAATTCGTCATGCACCTGCAACAACATTTGCGCGGTGAGTTTTGCGTCATCCAGCGCATCTTCCATGCGTATCATGGCGCGGCGGATAATGTCAGCGGCAGAGCCTTGTATCGGCGCGTTGATGGCGGCGCGTTCATAGAAGTTGCGCATGTTTGGATTTTTCGTGTTGATGTCTGGGTAATGCACACGGCGCCCGAAAATAGTCTGCACATAGCCATTAGCGTGAACGAACTTTTTCGTTTCTTCCATATAATCTTGAATGCCGGGGAAGCGTTCGAAATATTTGTCGATATAGTCCTTCGCCTCACCGCGCCCAATGCCAAGTTGATTGGCAAGGCCAAAGGCGGAAATGCCGTAGATGATGCCGAAGTTAATCGCTTTCGCGCGGCGGCGCACCATTGGGTCCATACCCTCAATCGGTTCGCCAAACATTTCGCTTGCGGTCATGGCGTGAATATCAAGGCCGTCTTCGAACGCTTGCTTGAGTTGCGGAATGTCGGCCATATGGGCCAGCACACGCAGTTCGATTTGGCTGTAGTCGGCAGAGAGTAACTTACGGCCATTTGCAGCAACAAAAGCCTGTCTGATCTTACGACCCGATTCTGTGCGAATTGGAATATTCTGCAAGTTCGGTTCTGATGATGACAGGCGACCTGTTGAGGTGCTCGCCAGCGAATAGGATGTATGAACGCGGTTTGTTTCGCGGTTGATGTAATTCGGGATCGCGTCTGTATAGGTGGATTTCAGTTTCGAAAGCTGCCGCCAATCAACAATCTTCGCGGGCAACTCATGGCCTTCTGCGGCAAGGTCATCCAGCACTTGCGCGCCTGTTTGCCATGCGCCTGTTTTGGTCTTTTTACCGCCGGGCAAATTCATCTTGTCGAATAAGATTTCGCCCAACTGTTTGGGGGAGCCAACATTGAAATTCTCGCCAGCGAGTTCGAAAATCTCAGCTTCAATACCTGCCGCCTTTTGCGCGAACTCGCCAGACAAGCGAGAGAGCATTTGGTGATCAACATGAATGCCGCGTTTTTCCATGCGAGCAAGGGTCGGCACCATTTGGCGTTCTAAGCGTTCATAGACCACGGTCATATTTTCAGCTGCCAAGCGCGGTTTTAATAACATCCAAAGGCGCAGCGTTACGTCTGCATCTTCAGCCGCATAGGCAAGCGCTTTATCAAGTGGCACTTTGTCGAACGTGATTTGAGATTTGCCAGAGCCGCAGACTTCTTTGAACGGGATCGGCGAATGATCAAGCCAACGCTCTGACAAAGCATCCATACCATGGCCACCAGAGACACCCGCATCCAGTGCATAAGAAAGCAACATCGTGTCATCAAACGGGGCGACCTCAATGTTGTGGCGTGAGAGAACCAGCCAATCATATTTTAGGTTTTGTGCGATTTTGAGAACCGACGGGTCTTCAAACAAGGCTTTAAGGCGCGGGATTACATCGCTCATGGCGAGTTGTTTGATGGGTTTGCCGTCTGGGCCTTTTAGTTCTGCACTTGTGCTACCCACAAGATCGCCGAATAAATCACCGCTTACTTCTTCAGGGTCTTTGTGCGCGAGCGGAATGTAACAGGCTTTGCCCGGTGCGAAGGCGAGCGACACGCCAACGAGGTCTGCGACCATTGCATCAAGCGAGGTGGTTTCTGTGTCCACTGCGATATAGCCACGATCACGAGCGGTAGCACACCACTGGTCTAGGTCATCAAGTTCGGTGATCAGCTGATACTCTGCATGATCAACCGCAAGACCGTTTAACTGGTTTGCGCGATTTGATGCATGGGATTGTGGTGTCCAATCGCCAGATGGTGCGCCGCCTTCTTCGCTACTTGCATCAAGGTCTGGACCTCGTTGGGCTTCATACCCTTCCACTTGAATGTCGGCGGCATCAATGGCGCTAATGTCCGCCTCAAAAATGTCGGCCACCCGTTTGGTGAGGCTCGTAAACTGCATGCCTTTTAAGAAAGAAAGCAGTTTGCCGCCTTCCACTTCTATGAGGCCCAAATCATCGAGCGGCACATCAAGGTTCATGTTGGCGTCGAGCTTCACAAGCTCACGCGAGATGCGGGCTTGGTCTGCAAACTCAATCAGGTTCTCGCGGCGTTTGTTCTGTTTGATCTCTCCTGCACGCTCAAGCAACGTATCAAGGTCTTTATATTCAAGCAGCAATTGTGCAGCGGTTTTAGCGCCAATGCCCGGCACACCCGGCACATTGTCTGTGCTGTCGCCTGCGAGCGCTTGCAGGTCAATCATCATCTCAGGACCAACGCCAAATTTTTCATGCACTTCTGGGATCGAGATGTGCTTGTCCTTCATCTGGTCATACATGCTGACATTATCTGTCACCAATTGCATGAGGTCTTTGTCAGACGAGACAATCGTCACCTTGTCGCCACGCTCGTTTGCAATGCGGGCATAGGTGGCGATAAGGTCATCAGCCTCGAAACCTTCCTGCTCAACACACGGCATGTTGAAGGCTTGGGTGGCTTTACGGATTAAACCAAATTGCGGGCGCAAATCTTCTGGAGGCGCATCGCGGTTGGCTTTGTATTCTGGATAAATCTCATTGCGGAATGTTTTCGATGAATAATCAAAAATCACGCCAAAATGGGTGGCTGGCGGTCCAAGCTCACCGTCTTTTGCCTGATTAAACAGCTTCCACATCATATTGCAAAAACCAGACACAGCACCAACGGGCAGCCCATCTGTTTTGCGCGTTAGCGGTGGGAGCGCATGGTAGGCTCGAAAGATATAGGCTGAACCATCGATGAGAAAGATATGATTGTCGGACATTGAGCGCTCCTGTTAGGCCGCAATCTAAGGCGCAGGAGCACACATGTCATCAACAGATAAGGGTTGTTCACAAGGTCAACGGACCTTTCCATCAGTCTGGGTAGATTGATCAGTCCACATCCACCCGCTCATCTGCTGCAAGTGTTTTGCGCAAGCGTGTGAAAGCCAGACGAATGCGAGATTTTACTGTCCCGAGTGGTAATTCAAGTTCATCGGCTATTTGGCGATGGGGTTTGCTTTCAAAGAAGGAAAGGCGAATCAGCGTTGCCTGTTCTGGCGGCAACTCGTCAATGCATCGACGAATACGGCGATCACGTTCGTAAACATCCATCTCGCTTTCATTGAATTCCACCGTGGTTGGAAACATTGTTGGGTCATTAGGATCAAGTCGATCAGACTTATCCCGCCTAATACGATCGATAAATTGATTGCGGGCAATGCGGAACAACCACGTAGACACCGATGATTTAGACCGATCAAAAAGGCCAGCTTTACGCCAAACCGTGCTCATAACATCTTGGGTGATTTCTTCTGCTTGCGCGTGCGGGCAGTTGCTTTTAACCAAATAGGCTTTTACGCGCGGGGCGTAATAATGGAAAATTTCAGCAAACGCAGCGCGATCCTGCGTGGCGGCAACCTGCTCCATGCAGGCAGCAAAATGTTTTGATTGAAGGGTCGGGTCTGGTTTCACGCCAAATTCCGCTACTATTATGGGCTCAGTTCATCACACATGAACTGGATGCAGCCATTTCTGTCATTTTTCCCCGAGACATTACGCGCAAGCCTAACCGCTTTAGCCTGTGAAAGCTATATATTGAGGCGCTTATTTTTTCATCAAATTTCGTTAAGCAGGATATCCGATCACTTTTTATGAACATGATCAAAATGTCGCCTTTTTTCGCAGTCAACAGATTGTTAACCATAACCCTGTTTCAGGTCGCGATGAAAATGGGTACAATGGGGTGATTCATATTTTAGTAATCCAGTTTAGCTAGGATTAACTTTAACGGTTTATAAGCGTTTATAACGGGTTGGGTGGCGATGATAGTCATTCATTCAACAGACGCATCGGGTAAGGAAAGATGAGAACATGCGGTTTTTAGTAACATCGACATTAGCTGTAGGGCTTGCACTTGCAACATCGGGCGCAGCGCTCGCTCAAACGCCAGCTCTTGTAGAGGCTTTTAAGGATTGGGCTGCTTACTCTGTGAGCGGTGCAAATGGTAAGGTTTGCTATGTGGCGTCACAGCCTAAAGATCAGCAGCCAGCTGGTGCCAATCGTGATCCAGTCTTCTTTATGATCTCTCACTGGCAAGGTCGCGGTGTACGCAATGAAGCCAGCGTGATCATTGGTTATCCTTTTGCAGACAATTCAAAAGTATCAACCGAGATTGACGGCGCAACCTTCACGATGTTCACCAAAGGCGATGGCGCTTGGATGGAAAACGTTGCTGAAGAAAACCGTTTGGTTGCTGCAATGAAGGCTGGCAGCAAGATGACTATTAAAGGCCGTTCGCGCCGTGGCACAAACACAGTTGATACATACTCATTGAGCGGTATCACTGCAGCGCTTAACAAAATCGCTTCTGTTTGCGGCTAAGTCTGCCAACCAAAAATTTGATAAAGCCGCGTTCCTTTGATGAGGACCGCGGCTTTTTCTTTGCGTCAAACGGTGTGGGCTGGTATAGCCCGTCACCTAAAGCTCCCAAACTGAACCGTGAAGAAAACAATGACAGCAACGCTGAACCTTGTGGATATGGACCCCGCTGACCGCCCAAAGGCGAGCGGCGTGGATAATCGTGTTCCAGTCGTGGGGCTGACCCGTGAGGCTTTGATGGAAGCTTTGCAGGAAATTGGTGTGCCGCAAAAGCAATGCAAAATGCGTGCGAACCAGCTTTGGTACTGGCTTTATGTGCGCGGTGCGCGCGGTTTTGAGGAGATGACCAATATCTCCAAAGACTTGCGCGCCAAAATGAGCGAGCATTTCACCACTGACCGCCCTGAGTTGATTTCCGAACAATTATCAGCGGACGGAACCCGCAAATGGCTGTTCCGCTTCCCATCCCGTGGTGCAGGTAAACCAGTTGATATTGAAACGGTCTATATCCCTGAAGAAGGGCGCGGCACGCTTTGTGTTTCAAGCCAAGTGGGGTGCACACTTACGTGCACGTTCTGCCATACGGGTACGCAGAAGATGGTGCGCAATCTGACTGCAGGTGAAATTGTTAGTCAGGTACTGGTGGCCCGTGAACGTTTGGGTGATATTCCAGACATGGCGATCACCAAGGGTGCAATTGTTCCCAAAGAAGGCCGTGCGGTATCCAACGTTGTGATGATGGGGATGGGCGAACCGCTCTATAACTATGACAATGTGCGCGATGCCATGCTGATTATGGCCGATGGCGAAGGTATTAGCCTTTCCAAGCGCCGCATTACGCTTTCAACCTCTGGTGTTGTTCCACAAATTGCCCAGATTGGCGAAGAGACAGGCGTCTCGCTGGCAATTTCTCTGCATGCGGTCAATGATGAGCTGCGTGATGTGCTGGTGCCCATCAACAAGAAATATCCAATTAAAGAATTGTTGGAAGCCTGCCGTAATTATCCTGGCCTTTCCAATGCACGCCGCATTACATTTGAATATGTGATGCTGAAAGGCGTCAATGACAGTCTTAATGATGCCAAAGCGCTGGTCAAAATGCTGAAAGGCATTCCAGCCAAGATCAATTTGATCCCGTTTAATCCGTGGCCTGATACGGAGTATGAATGCTCTGATTGGGAGCAGATTGAAACGTTTGCCGATGTGGTCAATCACGGTGGTTACGCGTCACCCATTAGAACCCCGCGTGGGAGTGATATTCTGGCGGCGTGCGGTCAGCTGAAATCTGAAAGCGAGCTCTTAGCCGTGCGTGAACGCATGGCTTTAGAAGCGATGGTTGGTTCTGAAGACTAAGGTTGTTGACCTAGAGGTTCTTACCAATATCGAGGAAACGATCACGGCGGTTTAGTTTTACTTCTTCCGCTGAAAGGCCTGTTAGATCTTTCAAGGATGCTTCAATCGCATTGCCCACTTGGTGGATGGTTTGAACGGGCTCACGGTGTGCACCGCCAACAGGTTCTGAAATAATCTCATCAATCACGCCAAGCTTTAACAAATCTTGCGCTGTAATCTTCATGGTGCTTGCCGCATCTTTCGCGCGGGCTGCATCACGCCATAAAATAGACGCAGCACCTTCAGGTGAAATCACACTGTAGATAGCATTTTCTAGCATCATTACGCGGTTACACGTTGCAAGGGCAATGGCGCCACCTGAGCCGCCTTCGCCTACGACCACAGCAACATTTGGTGTGCTAAGTGACAGGCAAGCATCTGTTGAACGAGCAATGGCCTCAGCCTGACCCCGTTCTTCGGCGCCAACACCTGGATAAGCGCCCGCTGTATCAACAAGTGAAATCACTGGCAGTGAAAAACGGTCAGCCATCTCCATAATACGAACCGCTTTGCGGTAGCCTTCTGGACGGGCAGAACCGAAATTGTGACGAATGCGGGATTCTGTATCATGGCCGCGTTCATGGCCCATGATGGCAACTGGCTGGCCACGGAAACGGCCAAAGCCTGCAATGATCGCTTCGTCTTCTGAAAACTTTCGGTCACCTGCAAGCGGTACAAAGTCGTCAATCATATGTTCAATGTAATGGGTAAAGTGCGGTCTATCTGGATGACGCGCCACTTGGGTTTTTTCCCATGGGTTAAGCTTTGAATAGACATCGGCCAACGCTTGCTCGGCTTTTGTTTCCAGCTTTGCGATCTCGTCATTGATGCCGACAGCAGAACCATCATCACCCAGCGCTCGCAACTCCTGAATTTTGCCAGCAAGATCAGCAACAGGTTTTTCAAACTCTAGGTATTTCATCATGGTCAACTCTCACAGGGTTTTAACGCTTTCACGTCACGAAAGGTCGCGCGTTTATTCTCAGGGCAGGCGGAGCATGTCAAGAAATTGTGGCAAGAAACATTGTGAAACGACGATATAGTTAAAAACACAGGGAAAATGAGGGGGGGAATGAGGCTTTATTTCTTATCGTGAGGGGTGAGTCTGTCTGACGAGACCAAAAATCGATAGTGCTGTAAAAATGGTTTTTTTCATCGCACTGAAACACACTTGAATTTATATTCACCGTTGAATGGCTCGCTTGTGAGCCTGAATTTTTTATCGACTTTAGCGCAATGTTGTTTGGCAAATTCGTATACGGCGGTATCGGACCATTTTTCACGCAGGTGAATGCTGTTTGCGTTTTGCTTAAGAGTGTCTGGTTTGTCTTCTAACAGGGGAACGATCTCTACGCCCCTATCGCGCATTAAGAAGCGTATCATCTTCCGATAGGATTTTGGATACCAGCTGACTTGATGGGCAGGGCGGTCAAGCACTACGGATGTGGCGTTGTCTCGTTGTTTTAAGAAGGGTTCACAATCGACTGAGAAGCCCTCATTCTTGTTTAAAAACGGGGTGTTCTTTGAGACTGTTACAAAAATCCGCACCTCAGGGGGTGCCCAAATGCCATCGAAAATTGGATTGGGTCCACGGCAACCCCAACCTTCAATCAAATGTCCGGCAAACTCATCACCTTCATAATGAGCTGCAACAAGCCCGCCCATGCCGCTGCCAAAGAGGAAGAAGTTCTCTTTATCTATCCAGCCAAATTCATTGAGTTTTTGGACCGCAAAATCAAGCTCTGCTTTTTGAAAAGCAACCGCAGCATCAAAATATCGAATGAATTTTTCACGGTCTTCATAACAACCAAGCGGTCTGTGCTCTCTGGCAAAACTATCTGGTGCAATCACAATGAAGCCCAGTTTCGACAGTCGCTTCATATCTTCGCGGTGATGGCCAAGCCCTTCGCAGTAATGCAGGAACAAGATCAATGGCCATTTATCTGCCGAATTTGTTGCCTGAACAACTTTACTAAACGCCCCACCGCGCATTAATCGACCGGAGCTGCCGCCTAATTCTTCAGGGAGATAAACGAGTGCTTCATTCCACGTTTTGTTGAGTTGTTGTCGGTCAGAGATGGCAAGCCAATCAACTTTGAACTTGTCGTTTGCTTGTGAAGATATGCCATTCAAAAGTAGCAATGCGGCTATAGATGCCGCCGCGACCACGGTTTTAACGATCATAAATGGTAATGATTGGCTGCTGCTCATCATCAAAAAAGCATAACGCACACCCGATCAATTGCAAATTGGTCTGCACATCACACCTCAATCATTGAGCGGATGGTGCCCCTCTACCAGCGCTCGCAATCTTTCATCGAGCACATGGGTGTAAATCTGCGTTGTTGAAATATCGGCGTGACCCAGCAATTGTTGCACGGCCCGCAAGTCAGCGCCGTGGTGAAGCAGATGGCTGGCAAAGGCGTGCCGCATCACATGGGGTGAGACTTTGGCGGGATCTATGCCTGCTTGCACGGCGAGGTCTTTTAAGTCGCGACCAAAGGCTTGGCGCGTGAAGTGACCTTCTTTGCCAGAGGATGGAAACAGCCAGCGCGACGCTTTGCCATAATACCCCTCAGCAACGGTTAAATAATGCGCCATCGCATCACGGGATGCATCGCTCAAGGGGACCATGCGTTCTTTGGAGCCTTTCCCAATGACAGACAAAAACCGATGTTCTTGACCGACGGAGCGCGCAGGCAGGCTGACAAGTTCTGTCACACGCAAGCCCGTCGCGTAGATCAATTCAATCATTGTATAAAGCCGCGCACTGCGCAGCTTTTCGGCGTCGGTGCCAATTGCGCGGCTGGCCAGTGATTGCGCGGCTTCAATAAGCGTCGTCACCTCTTCCTCGCTCAACACTTTTGGCAAGGCTCGCTTTTGTTTCGGCGCTTCAATCGGTCCGCTCGGGTCATCACCGCGCAGCCCTTCTGCAAACAGAAATTTATGGAGTTGACGGACAGCAGATAACCGCCTTGCTAAGGAAGATGCGGCTAGGCCGTCTTTTGAGGAGGAGGCAAGAAAGTCGCGAATATCATTGGTTGTTGCGTTATCTATTGAGGAACGCTTGGCCTTCAAATGGGCACTATAAAAACCTAGGTCGCGCGCGTAACTATCCAGTGTGTTTACGGCAGCACCGCGTTCTGCGCTTAACATTTCTAGGAAATATTCGATGCGCCCATTATCGCTCACGGCGCGGCTCTTAATTATTTAGTTTTTTGGATGGAACGGAAATTGTCATTTTTCGCTCGGTAGGCTCCACCAAAAAAGCGAGCGCAATCATGCTGGCGTAGCCGATGCCGCCTAAGATCAAAATAACAAATAAGAATTTAAATAAGCTTGGCATGAGATCGATAGAACGTTCTATGAAAAGTGATTTTTTGTTGATTCATATAGGTTTTCGCATGATGTGAGCGTCAATACAATTGCTTAAGATGGGTTTTTGTGAAATAGCGATCTTACAACAAACGAGAAAACGCTGTGTTTTCGAGGTGGTTGGGGGCTGAGTTTCGGTTTTTTATCGCAAATGCTTGCCTTTAGCCTTTTAATGAACGCAGTGTCCGCGCTTCCGATTTTCAATAAACCAGTTCGAAGTTTCTATGAAAAAATGTATTTCGCCTAATGACGCCTACCAAATCCGAACAAATCTCAAAGGGCGCAACATCGTCTTTGTTGGGATGATGGGGTCAGGCAAGTCAGCGATTGGTAAGCGACTTGCTGCAAATTTGGATTTATCGTTCATGGATGCTGACAATGAAATTGAAGTGGCAGCTGGCATGTCGATTCCAGATATTTTCGAAAGTTTCGGCGAAGACCATTTTCGGCAAGGCGAGCGTAAAGTAATTGCGCGATTGATGTCAGAAGGTCCAATGGTGCTTTCAACGGGCGGCGGCGCTTTTATGAACGAAGAAACCCGCGGGCTCATTACAGACAATGCTATTTCTGTCTGGCTAAAGGCAGACTTAGAAACGCTGGTGCAGCGGGTAAAGCGAAAAGACAATCGTCCTCTTCTTAAAGCAGGCGACCCAGAAGAGATTATGGGAAATCTGCTGAAAGAACGTGAGCCGTTTTACAGTTTGGCGTCGGTGGTTGTGGAATCTCGCAATGAATCCCACGAAAGTGTTGTTGAAGCAGTTGCTGAGAGCCTTCTTGCTAAAATGCAGAATTAGAGTGATCTAGTTCTAACATTGTCAGTATGCCCTAAGACCTGATATTCACACATTAAGGCTGGTAACGGTCCTTGATTTTGAATAAAAACTAAGGGGTAATCAACATAAACGAGGCCCCTGTGTCTGAAGCGCTTCCCGCATCCTCTATTGAAACAGTCAATGTCGCCCTTGGCGACCGTGCCTATGACATTTTGATTGGTGACAATCTTATCCAGTCTGCAGGTGAAGAAATCTTGGCGCGATTTGGTCAAGTGAACGTTGCTATTGTCAGCGATGAAACTGTTGCAAGCCATCACATGGAACCGCTCGTTCAATCACTTGAAAGAGCGGGACTTCAATCGACCAAAATCGTTGTTGCACCAGGTGAAGCTTCCAAAAGCTGGGCAGTGCTGGAAACTGTTGTTCATGGCATCTTATCGGCAAAGCTCGAGCGCGGCGATCTCGTTGTTGCCCTTGGCGGTGGTGTGATTGGTGATCTTGCAGGTTTTGCAGCCAGCATCGTGCGTCGGGGCATGGCCTTTGTTCAAATCCCCACAAGCCTTTTGGCACAGGTTGATTCCTCCGTTGGTGGCAAAACGGGTGTAAATGCCCCCCACGGTAAAAACCTTATTGGCGCATTTCATCAGCCCGGTCTTGTTCTGGCTGATACCAGTGCTCTGGATACGCTGAGCGATCGCCACATGCGGGCAGGCTATGCAGAAGTTGCAAAATACGGCCTCATCAATAACGACAGCTTCTTTTTATGGTTGGAAGAAAACTGGAGCGACGTGCTCAAGGGCGGCGATGCGCGTCGTCATGCTGTTGCTACCTCTTGTCGTGCCAAAGCTGCCGTTGTTGCTGCCGATGAAAAAGAAGCTGGCGAACGCGCACTTCTTAATCTTGGTCACACCTTTGGTCATGCTTTTGAGCGAGCAACAGGGTATTCGGACCGATTGGTGCACGGTGAAGCCATTTCGATTGGCATGGTGCTCGCCCACCGTTTTTCTTGCCGCATGAATTTAGCATCAATGGATGATGCCAATCGTGTGAAAGCACATTTTAATTCGGTTGGATTGCCGACAGAGCTTTCCCATATACCGGGAGACCCTTTCTCTGAAGACGAACTGATGGACCATATTGCACAAGACAAAAAAGTAAGCCGTGGCGCACTGACTTTCATTTTAACAAATGGCATCGGCAAGGCATTCATCGCAAACGATGTGCCGCCTGCTGAGGTGAAGAGCTTTCTGGCTGAAAGCAAGGAGCTTAGCTAATGTTTGGTCTAACCCCTGATCAATGGTTGCTTATTCTCGCAATTGCCGTGTTGATTATGATATCTGGTTTCTTTTCGGGCTCAGAAACAGCACTCACGGCTGCATCGCGTGCGCGCATCAACCAATTGGAAAAATCCAAAGATAGTTTAGCAAGCCGAGCCGGTATTGTTGGCATTCTCATTCGCTCGAAAGAACGATTGATTGGCGCGCTTTTGCTCGGCAACAATCTCGTCAACATCTTGGCATCCGCCCTTGCAACCAGCTTATTTTTAAGCCTCTTTGGTGAAGCGGGTGTGGCCATTGCAACGCTTGTTATGACCTTGATCGTCGTGATCTTTGCTGAGGTTTTACCGAAGACATGGGCGATTTCAAACCCTGAACGTTTTGCTCTCGCTGTCGCGCCGATTGTGCGTGTCATCGTCAGCATCTTCGCGCCGATCACCAGTATTATATCTGCCTTTGTGCGCTGGCTTTTGGCACGTTTTGGTATCAACGTGTTGGAAGATCAAAGTGTCTTGTCTGGCGCTGACGAACTGCGCGGCACGCTTGATTTAATGCATGAAGAAGGCGCCGTTATCAAATCTGACCGCGACCGTGTGGGCGGCGTGCTTGATCTGCACGACCTCGAAGTTGAAGACGTGATGGTTCACCGCACCGAGATGGAAAGCGTGGACATCAACCTCAACAATGAAGAACTGATCTCACGCATCTTGAAAAGCGCTTATACGCGTATTCCGCTTTATGATGGCGAGCAGGAAAACATCGTTGGCATCATCCACGCTAAATCTCTGTTTCGTGCCTTATCCGACGTTGGGAACGATGCTTCAAAAGTCGATCTTATGGAGATTGCACAGGAGCCTTGGTTCGTACCCGTTACCACCTCATTGCAAGTGCAGCTCAATCAATTCCTACGCCGCCAGTCCCACCTTGCCATCGTGCTTGATGAATATGGTGAAGTGGAAGGCCTTGTCACGCTTGAAGATATTATCGAGGAAATTGTTGGCGATATTTCGGACGAACACGACATCGACCTTAAAGGTGTGGAGCCGCAACCAGACGGTTCTTTGATTGTTGATGGTGGTGTGTCAATTCGCGATATTAACCGCGCGATGGATTGGTCTTTGCCAGATGATGAGGCGACCACGATTGCTGGATTGGTGATCCACGAAGCACGTACCATTCCTGAGCAAAACCAGCAGTTCACTTTTCATGGGCTTCGTTTCTTGGTTCTCAAGAAAGAACGCAACCGTTTAACGTCGCTTAAACTGGTCCCGACACAGCCTGCGAAATCAAGCTAGTTTCAAGCTTTTTGAAGCGCACCTTTAAGAGCCGCGATAAGTAAGGCGAGGGATGCAACCGCATTCCAGCCTGCAAAAGACAGGCCCAACACGCGCAAGGCGGCCTCATCACAAAAGACAGGTATTTGGTTTGGGTCGGCTTCCACGCTACCCAGCGGCGCAATCGACGTTGTAAGATCGCCTGCGCCACAGCCTGCCGGCCCCAGCCACCATTTCCATTCAACACCTGCATGGCGAATGGCGAAGAATAAGCTGACCACAAAAATGAGCGCCAGCACAACGAACAACAACCGCTGAACCTTCGATGATAAAAGCCGAGGCGCGCCAACAACCAAGGCCAATGCGACGGCAATGCCTGTATAATAAGGAAGCCGCTGCTGCAAACACAGTGCACAAGGCTGATACCCGCCAATAAGCTGAAACGCCCATGCGCCTGCCAGAACCAAGCTTGCAAAGATAAGAATAAACAGCGCGGATACTCTATTTGTCATGGGCAATCCGTTTAAAGGAATTTCAGCAGCGCAAAACCACCGATCAACAGCACCATACCAACTGTGAGGGCAAGACCAAGGCGTTTTTCGATAAAGGCTTGGATAGGCGGCCCAAAGGCGCGCACAAGACCCGCCACCAAGAAAAACCGCAAGCCGCGACCGATAACGCTCACCACGGCAAAGGTAAGTAAATCAAGTCCTGTTGCGCCAGAAAAAATCGTCAAAACCTTATAGGGAAACGGCGTCACAGCTGCGAAGAAAACACCCCAGCCGCCATACTCATTATACCACTCGGCCACTTGATCAAATTTTTCAGCCTTGCCGTAAAAACTCAAAATAGGCTCTGCTACCGTGTCATATAAAAACGCGCCAATCGCATACCCCAAAAACGCACCAAGCACCGAGGCAACCGTGCAGATAAAAGCAAAGAACACCCAACGGTGTTTCTTCGCGAGCACCATCGGAATGAGCAGTACATCAGGTGGGATGGGGAAGAATGAGCTTTCAATGAAAGAGACACCCGCAAGGGCAGGTGTCGCCTTCTTCGTGCCTGCAAGCGCCAACAACCAATCATACATGCGCCGCAGCCATGTGACCTTCTCGCCAGAGGGCGTATTTGGGGTTGGTGGCTCAGTTTGTTGCGTGTCTGTCATCAAAATATGCCTTGCAGAAATTGTTCTTCAACAAGGGCGATAACAGAATCGCGGCCTTGAGATAAGAGGTGCTTTTTGAATTTTTATGACTAATTTGCAAATAGCAGCATTTGCCACCTTGACGTGAGCAAAAACCCCCATATGATCGCGCGAATTCCAGACCTTCGGTGGCGGCAAGTTTCCCCCACCCAAGAACGCCCCCCTGGCGGAACTGGTAGACGCGCGGGATTCAAAATCCCGTTCCGCAAGGAGTGCCGGTTCGATTCCGGCGGGGGGCACCATTTGGACGTTTTCCACAATCCGTGATTGTTCGCTATAGTCCGAAATATCGTTGTAATTACAGTGATATAGCGTCTTTCTTTGTGTTTTGCCGTCTTTTCTCGTTCGCCTACAGCCGATAACTTTTGTTGGTGGTTGTGTTGGCTTTTTCAAAAAAACCAACATAGGTTGTTGGTGGTTTTGAGAGGAACACCAACAAATGGCACTAACAGATACGAAAATTCGGAACTTAAAGGCTGGTGACAAAGCGACCAAGTACAGCGATGGCAGTGGGCTTTATCTGGAAGTTACAAAGAAGGGCGCGAAACTTTGGCGCATGGCATACCGATATGCGGGGAAACAAAAAACGCTCTATATCGGTAATTATCCAGCGATTACGTTAGCCGATGCTCGAATGCGACGGGATGCAGCAAAACGCAAGCTCGCAAATGATGTTGATCCATCGGATGACGTTAGAAAAGCAAAAATTCAAAAGAAGCTGAAAGCAGAGAATACGTTTGGGGCGATTGTAGGTGAGTTTCTGGCAAAGTGCTCCAATGAGGGAAAGTCAGAAAAAACACTGAAAAAGAAGAGATGGTTGTTACATCAAGTTCAAAGCAGCCTATTCCATCGCCCTGTTGGAGAAATTACCGCCGCCGAAATTCTCGTTCCTCTTCGTGAAGTCGAAGCCAAGGGCAACTATGAGAGCGCTCGCAGGTTGCGTGCTGAGATTGGCCAAGTCTTTCGCTATGCCATCGCAACTGCCCGCGCTGAGAACGATCCTACATTCGGCTTGCGTGGAGCGCTTATAACTCCAGTCGTTTCCCATCGCGCCGCATTCACAGAACGAAAAGACTTTGCAGGCTTGCTAAAATCCGTTTGGTCTTACGAAGGCATGCCCGAAACCATCGCAGGCTTAAAGCTCATGGCTTACCTTTACCCACGCCCCGGCGAATTGCGCCAAGCAGAATGGAGTGAGTTCGATCTAGAGGCCAAAACGTGGAGCATCCCAGTAGAGCGAATGAAAATGCGCCGCCCACACAAGAAGCCTTTGCCAGATGCAGCCGTGGAGGTCTTGAGAGAACTTCACACCCTCACAGGCCATCGCGACTTAGTATTCCCATCCTACCAATCCCCACGCCGCCCCATGAGCGAAAACACCCTAAACCACGCCTTGCGCCGTATGGGATACGACAAAACCCAAGTAACGGCCCACGGCTTCCGTGCATCAGCATCATCGCTCTTGAATGAAAGCGGCAAATGGAACCCAGATGCTATTGAAGCCGAACTCGCACATGTTGGTGCTGACGAAGTCCGAAAAGCCTACCATCGCTCTACCTATTGGGAGGAGCGGGTGAAAATGGCAGAGTGGTGGGCAAATGAGATAATGATTCTATTGAAGTTGTGATGAGAATGGAAAATGAAATTGAGAAAAATGAACCATTCCTAGATGGTAATACTCTCATTTCTGAGTTGGTTGATCGTTCTTGGATAGAAGACTTGCCCGATGAATTTCTTTCGCAAGTAGGATCAATCGCTTTTGACCAAATCACGCTCGTTTTAAATGAAGACAAAAATTCAAATGAAGGCATTGATGCGATTCATGCTGCTGCCTGTATACAAATTCTTTTTCTCCTATCAAAGTACAGTCCTACTATAAAACAGGCGATGCAGCGGGCTGGGTTAGGTGATAAGAAATTGGTTTATAGTGGCCGCCCGATTCAAGAATCACCCGAATATTCAAATGCACTAGCTCTAGTAATTGAAAGATATTCCGAGCAGGGAGGAGAATTACGGTCTTTTGCTGAAAAAATAGCTAAACATCATATTGCTTCAGGAGAGAGAAGTGAGAGGTTCATTACTCTCTTGAGCTCGTTAATTGGAACAAAGAAAGTACGCAAAAAGCGCGACACAAAAATTGATCCAATACCAATTATGACTGAGTTGCACCTTTTGAGGAAAGAAGGGCACTCACTAGAAAATATTACGACAACTTTGGCTGCCGAAACCTCTATTTCTGAGCGAACAATTGAAAATTATATGGTCAACGAAAGTTCGACCCTTAATTTTTTTCAATTAGTGGATGAGTGTATAGATCCTGTCTTGATCTTCTTAGAGAGAGGAAACGATGATCCAAGCACTTTGTTTTATGCTCTACTTGGAGTGCTCACGCTGGACATGATGGCTTTTAATATTAGCGAGATGACGAAAGCTATTCATGAACCTCTAAACATAGAGCCAGATATAAATTCATTCTTCTATTATGCCGCTCAACGTTTCGAAATTACAGCTAAATTCTTACCTGAACCGAACAGAGCTGCCTGTGCAAATGATTGTATGCATGGTTGTAAGCGGTTCACATTTTTAGATACCCGTGAGACGTGTTTACTATTCAATTCCGAAAGATAATCTTACATTTCGTTTCGTGGACAAGCAAAGACCTATGGACATAATAGCAAGCCATCACGTTCAAGAAAGGATGATGGCTAATGATCAAAAATCAAAATGGCGCAATCACAGTCAAGGATTTTCTAGACTGGGCGCGAATTTCCAGAACAACATTTTATAAAGAAGTTAAAGAGGGACGTATTCCGCTCAAGAAGGTTGGAAAACGCTCCCTAGTGCTAAGGCGTGATGCTGAGGCATGGCTCGACAGTCTTCCTGATGCAAGTGAAGGGTCACGTTGCAATGGCTAAACGAGCGAACCCACGTGCTGTTAAAATCAATCTCACTTATACAATTGAAGAAGCAGCCGATTGTTTAAATGTCTCCATAGGCACAATACGAGCTTGGATTAAAAACGGTTTGTACGTTTTCAAATCTCAAAGACCTTATCTAATCCCAGGCTTTGAATTGCGGAGATTTTTGGAAAAGCAAAGGCAAACAAAAAAAATGCCAATGGCGAATAATGAGCTGCTTTGCCTCAAATGTCGAAAGCCACAAAAGACGTTAGGAGCGATGGCAGACTATTTCCCATCGCAGGGTTCTAGCGGGCGTCTAGTGGGCTTTTGTGCTGTCTGTGAGGGTGTAAGCCACCGCTTTGTTAGCCCTGCTAAGCTTGCCGATTTTAAAGCTGTTCTCGACATTTCAATAAGAAGCGATGGGCAAGACTAAACGAACCATCAAACCACCTCTTAAACTAACACTTAGAAAGGTATGAACAACCATGCGTAAATTCCACGAAGAAAATGAACGAATTAAACGACGCTATTTTCAGTTTATCCGTGAAGCTGATGGCAAAGACGAAAAGACTGTAGAAAAGGTTGCAAGCGCCATTTTGCGCTTTGAACAAGACACGGGATTTAAGTGCTTTAAGCGCTTCAATATCGAACAAGTTGTCGCCTTTAAAAAGCGACTTTCCAAAGCGACTAACCAGCAAACTAGAAAGCCTCTTAGCAGATCAACAGTTGATAGTATCCTTCGTGAACTGCGAGGCTTCTTTCGTTATCTGGCAGGTCAACAAGGATACAAATCTAAGATCAGCTATTCAGACGCTGCTTACTTCAATAACAACATGAAAGATGCCCGCATCGCACATACCCATCGCAATATTCGCTTTCCAACGATTGAACAGGCAAAACACGCCTTTGATCAAATGCCGATGGAAGGTGAAATCGCAAAACGCAATCGCGCCCTCTTTGCATTTCTTATGCTAACAGGCACGCGTATCGCTGCCATCGCCTCACTGAAATTGAAGCACATCGACCTCATTGAAGAATGCGTTTATCAAGATGCAAATGACGTGCAGACCAAACGTGCCAAAACCTTCACAACATGGTTTTTGCCCATTGGTGATGAATACAAAAGCGCCTTTTATGATTGGATGAATTATCTTCGTACCGAAAAGCTATTAGGCAATGATGACGCTCTATTCCCAAAGCCAAATATTATCGTGAGTGAAAATGGTGGCTTTGAGATGGTTGGTATTTCCCATGAGAATTATCAAGGCTCCACGGCATTGCGCAATGTTATCAAAAATGCGTTTGAAGCAGCCAACCTTCCAGCCTTTGGGCCTCATAGTTTCCGTAGAACGCTCGTTAATTGGGGAGATAAGACCTACCCAGAACGCGAAGCTTGGAAAGCGTTTTCTCTCAACATCGGTCACAGTGACACAGCAACCACGATGAGTGCTTATTATCCGATATCAGCTGAAAGACAGGCGGAGTTGATAAAGCGAAGCAAATCCACCTGAATATGCAACGATGCCTTAGAACAAATCGCACAATAAGCGGGTTACGGTGCAATTTGGCCTGCACCCCGCTTTAAGCGACTTAACTTTCAGACAAGTCAAATAATTCAGTCAAATTTTGCGCCTTATTCAGTTTTTCAAACCGTGTGTAGCGTGATGCTTGAAGAGTTGGATCGCTCCCAGAGATATAGGGCACAGGGTGGGTTAGCTTTTTGGCTTTTCCGTTGAAGATTACTTTGTATTTGCCATCATCGCCCACTGGCTCAATATTTTTTATTTCAGCAACATGCGTAACTTTGCGCTCTTTTCCAACGCGATAAGCCGCGATGTATTTCAAATCATTGAAGCGGCTTTTGTGTATGCGGATCGCATGCCAACAATCTTCACCCAAGAATACGCGTTCAAATCCGCCATCGCGTGCAGGCACGACAATCGTATCAGGTGCGCCTGTATCAACCGTTTTTGATTGTGCAGAAATGTTGATTGCGCTGTTATCTATTTTCTCAAAAGCATTCACGCCAGCAAAGGGAAGAATTTGCAACATTTTATCGAGATAAAAGTCACAGTCAGCTTCTTCTGAAAAGGTGAGAGAAGCATCATTACCCCTGTTTCCATTTCCTAAAACACACCGTTGATACTCTTTTGCTCGCAATATCAATTTGCGTTCTAACCAGAGGCAATGCGCCTTGTTTAAAGCACCTTTGATGGAAATGAATACAACGGCGCGGTTCCAATTGTCTTTCCCTGTTTTCGTATCTGCATGCTGAGTTAACCGAGCGGCAACGTTATCTGTTTCGCCGATATAAAGCTGTATGCCATTATCTGGGTTTTCCGCATTGTCATCCACATCACCAATGAGAAGATAAACGCCGGGCTGTTGTACAAGCTCAATTTTTTCAAGAAGGTCTTTGCTTTCAAGATCGTCTCGACTAAGGCAGATGGCGCGACCCGTCCAATTGTTATCATCAATCAATCGGATACCATTGGGATTGCCATCAGGAAAGAACACGCGAAGTGTGAAAGGCTTATTTGTATTGGCAGGCGATAGGTCGGTCATGTGTTTTCGTCCTACAATCTAAGCAACATACTTGCCTTCTGCCGTAATGTCGGCATGGCCAAGGGCGCAGAGGGTTTCTAGGAGGGGTTGGATGCTCTTTTCGCCAGCGCCTTTGAATTGTCTTGCCATTTGAGCAGGTGAGACTTCGCCCATATCGTGCAGAGTTTCGCGCACAAGGGCGATTTGATCTGGTAGGGCTTTTGGCCATGGGATGGTTGCAGCAGCTATTGGCGCTTCACCAAGGTCCAATACGGTATCTTTAACCACGGCATCATGGCCTGATGGGTTTTGATACTCAGGGCGCAACCAACGCACATGACCATTAGCTTCTTCTTTGGCGCGTTCGTGGTTTAGATCGACAAGACGATAGAGAATGTCTTCATCTGATAAATCATGCGGCCAACCATAAGCATCAGCAACGGCATGGTCAATTTGGTCGTGTAGATCGCGCAAAATGCTGATGAGGCCTTGGTCATAAATCTCTTTGTCTTTGCCTTCGATGGTTTCGCCAGCACGGAGTTTTTCCAGCACGTTATACATCTGAGTAAGGGTTAGCTTTGGGTGTGCTTCTTGTTGCCGCTTGCGATGAGCGTCGAGTTCGTCACCGAGTTGGGCTAAGTGGGTGCGTTGGCTGTCGTTGAGTTCTGGGAATGGGAAAGTATCAAAGCAACGAGATTTATTATAACGCGGCGTTGGCCCAAGTTCGCCACCTTGTGCTAATGCCCAACATTCATGAGTATGACTAGATAGAACCGCAAGGTGCGAATTATCTTCTGATGCAATATTTATTAAAGCATCATCAGGTAGAATTTCTTCATTCAACAATACAAAAAAACGATGTTTAGATGTCGCAGGCGTCGCTATATATCTTTTGAGTCCTTTGAGTGCTGGGCGCAATAATTGTCTCGGTTTACCGTGTAACCACCAAAGTTTTGCGTAAGCTGCACTATCTTTTGAATTTGACGATTTCGCATCTCGTTCCGGCTTCACCTTATCAAAGACATGTTGATATAGTTCTGGAAATCTGTTGCGCACCTCATGTTCCGCTAATCCAAAAAGATCAATCACCATAACCTTACGCGGCGATGAAGTTAGATCACGGCCATTTCTATAGTCACGAATATATTTCTCAATTTCATTTACCGTACCCAAGCCTATTGCTTTAGCTTCTAAAGGAGTAACGATAAATCCTGAACCATGAAGTTTGACACCTGGAGAAGATATACCTCCATTAGCTTTTAGTGTTTTTGCACTTCCAATATCGGCACCGGTTTGAAGATTCGCAAAAATTTTGCCTTCAATTTCCTTAAAGGTAACAAGACTACCCTCGTCTCTTGATTGCGCTCTTTCTTCTGAGACCACCGTTAAGATACGCCCGTTGCGACTTCCTATAGCTGCAACAGTCATAGCTATATCGACCGCTGCTGCATTTACGCTATCCACCCAAGGGTGATCAGGAATAGCAAAGAGGAGGGAGAGAGGTTTTTTCTGGTTACTTAAATGAGGTTCTAACACGCGACGATTAAATGTTTGGCTCAGGCTATTCGTAGTAATCAAGCCAAAGCGGCGCACACCTTTCCCAGTTTTAGAGTTATAAGTGCGAGCCATAAGCGCAGATTTTTCCCACCAGAACATCACCAAATCAGCGCTTTGAGGCATCTTCGGATAAGCTTTCCACAAGGCAACCGTATAGCCGTCGCCTAGATCTTCTCGCAGGTATTTCGCGCCAATAAACGGCGGATTGCCAACGATAAACTCTGCCTCAGGCCATTTGGTCGCTTTAGGGTTTGAGTAATCATAAACCTGCACCCGTGCTTCAGGATCTGGCACTTCTTCGCCTGTTACAGTGTGGGTAATGGTTGTGACACCATCCCATCGGGTGACAGGGTTGTCTTCATCATCCATACGCGGTGTACGTTCACCCCATGAAAGCACAGCATCGCACTGTTGAATGTTTTTAAAATCTTTCAAAACGGGTTGCGATGGTGTTGCCTTGCCAAAAGTGCGGAAATGCCATTGGAGGTAACCAATCCAAAGAACAAGCTCTGCCACCGCAACAGCCCATTCGTTTAGCTCCAGTCCAAGAAATTGTTCTGGATTGACCGTTACCGTATCTAGCTGATCATCGCCTAACTCTTGAAGTAGGCTACTTACCTCACCCTCAAGTCGCTTCATCATTTCCATCGCGACATACAGAAAGTTGCCAGAACCACAAGCAGGGTCCAGCACTCTGGTGCTGCATAATTTATCTCGGAAACCTCGAACCGTTTTAATAGCTTCGTTTTGTTGCCCCTGCTTTGCTAAGGTCAATGCGGCGGCCTGCACGTCTTTCCAGTCAGATCGCAGCGGCTCCATAATGGTTGGCACCACCAGACGCTCAACATAAGCTCTTGGTGTATAGTGAGCGCCCAGCTTATGGCGTTGCTTCTTATCAAGCGCCCGTTCTAGCAATGTGCCAAAGATTGCAGGCTCCACTTGCCGCCAGTCCGCTTCTGCCGCCTCAATCAACAAACCAAGTTGCAGGCCGTTTAACTCGAGAGCATCCGCTTCTTTAAATAGCCCGCCGTTGAACTCCAAAAGGTCAGTTTTCAAAACTGTCGAGAAGCCGCCCTCATTCATGGTTTGCCAAAGCGCATTTAAGGTAGGCGCTGCATGTTCTGGATGGCCACGCAATTCGATCAATGTTTTGGTGAAGCTTGCTTCTGGAATAAGCTCCACGTCTTCAGCAAACATAGTGAAAAGACAGCGCATTAAAAAGCGGGCAACCTTCTCGCTATCATGCCCCTGCCCCTCAAAGGATTTACCCAACTCTGCCAAATGGCTCGCAATTTCACGGGTGACCTCTGCTGTTTTTAACGCAGGGTCCAGCGACATTGGATCAACCCAAATCGCTTTTAGAAGATCGCGCGTTTCTTCATTGCGCAAATCATCCATCGTAATGCGATAGCGGTTACCATCTGGAAACTGCGAATAGCCTTGGCCTTGCTTTGAGAAGTCGGCATAAAGCTCGATCACATGACCAACATCGACAATGAGCAAAAACGGTGGCCAGCCATCTTCTTTGCTAACAGCCCGCGCATAACCATCTGCTTGGTTCCGCGCTTTCAGCATCGTGTCATCCCACTTTGCAGAACCGCGCTTGGCATGGCCTTTTTGTGTTTTGGGTGCGTCTTGTTCTGAAAGCAGTGTTAATTGGTCTGGCGCTTCACTTTTCGTCTCGCCAGAACCTTGCTTGGCTTCCAGAATAAAAGAGCCTTTGCGATAAAGGTCTATGCGCCCGCGATTGTTTCGGCCTGTATGGGTGAATGTGACGGGGCGCTCAAAACGGTAATCATTGTTCTGACCATCGCTTGTTGCAGGCTTGGGACGTTCAACACCAAGCAATTCGGTTAGCTCAGCAGCGAAAAGCTGGGAGTTACCCATCTCGCTACCGCCAGACGGCTTCCAACGTTCAATGAATTGGTCAATATCAATCTCAGACAACTGCGAACTTAACCTAGATAAAAGTAACAATTATGTATGAGTAGCATATAAATTTTTGGAGAAAGCAGGATTTATAGGTTTTTCATTGTGAAAATGCAGTTGTTTATTTCTTTTTCTATGGCTAGCGTCTATTTTGACGAACCTGCATTGCTAGGCAATTAGTCCGCGTCCTTAAATGCCTAGTTTTGCAAGAAACCCTGTTGAAAAACCAATTTTGTTGGTCTTTTTGTTGGTTCTTTCCAAAATCGAATTACGAAAATCGCGTAAATTCAATGCATTAGCCAAATCTTTCGATTCCGGCGGGGGGCACCATTCACTTAAAAAACCCTTGTATTCAGCCATTTATTAGGCTTATCATACCGTAATTTCTAATCAATGGTACATATAGCTGGTACATATAATGGGTAGGCGATCTAGACTCTCCTCAGTCAAAGGTGTGTTCAAGCACCCAAAATCAAGTGTTTTCTGGTTCCGTAGAGTTGTGCCGGAGGACTTGAGAAGCGCTAAGCATATTGGGATGCGGGAAATCAAGTTCACGCTGAATACAAGCGACCTTCGACAAGCAGAGGCCCTTGCAGCTGTTCACTGGCAAAAATGGAATAGTGAGTTTGATGACCTGAGAAATGGACGAAAGCCCTCAGGGGTCATTCCAACAGACGATGACTTGGTACGACTGGCGCGTGAATGGAGAGACCTTTGGCATGAAGTTGATAAACTTGAAGATGAGCGAGAAATTGAAGTCGGCAGTAAATGGAATTCACTTGGAAAACTAGAGTTTGAAACTCGGCCTATGACGAGTGAAGAAAAAAAAGATAGCCGAAAACAAAGGCTGGTCGAGCACGAAGAGAATATGTACAGCGGTGACACTTCCCTCACCAAGATGAACGCCCATTCTATTCTAAAAGAATCCAATGAGAAATTTAGCACTGATGAATCCGTGGTTAATCGATTTCTTCCGATTCTGTTAGAAGCTGAATATGATGCATTTCTGATTCAGCGAAATCGAATTCTTGGAGAGTCTTCAAGGACACTTCTTGATCGCAACCCAATGGAATGGGTTTCCAAAAGCATGACTTTGTCCCAAATGCTTGAAAGTTATATTGAAAGCAAACGACCGAGAGCTCAAACTGAATCAGAATGGCGCACTGTATTTGACCGCCTGATCCAGGTGATTGGAGATAAGCCAGTCCGACAAGTAACGAAGCATGATGTTACGAAATTCATAGACAAAGCAAAGCAGATACCAGGCCGCGCACGTCCAGCTGTCAAACAACTATCCGTCGACCAAATGATCGCAGTTGCTCAACGAGAAAACTTAAAACCGATTTCAAATGAAACCATCCGAAAGCATGTCACAGCCGTGCGTTCTGTCTTCTCATGGGCGGTAGGGCGAGATTATGTCACCAAGAACCCTGCTTCAAACTTGGCCCCAAAACGCGAACCTTCCGCGCCAAAACGAATATCATTTACGCAAGATGACTTGATAGCGATTTTTGAACCCAAGGCTTACGCTAAATACTCTCGGCATGACGCAGATTACTGGATTCCTATTGTTTGTCTCTATACGGGCGCGAGAATTGAAGAGATCGCGCAGCTGCACATTGCTGATATTTATTATGATCAAAATATCCCGATCATCGAGATTTCACCAAATGACAGCGTAAACAATCAGGTAGACGCTAAGCGCGTTAAGAACCAATCATCAGTCCGTAAAGTGCCGCTCCATAACGATCTGATGAAATTGGGTTTCATGGAATTCGTGAATTCTAGACGTGATCAAAAATCCGCGCGGTTATTCTATGAGCTCAAACGAAACACGAATAATCGGCTCTCAAGTTCCGTCGGCCAACGATTTTCAAACCATTTAAAGAACGTAGGGATTGATGATCGTCGGAAGGTCTTTCATAGCTTTAGGCATACCTTCAAAGATAAATGCCGCAACGCTGGGATTTATGAAGATGTACATGATCGTCTTACTGGGCATAGTAATAGTTCAATCGGTAGAGGTTATGGCCAAGGCCATGATTTGCAAGTGCTAAGTAGGGAGATCAATCGGATTGATTTTGCAGCGCTTTTAATAACATAAACTTATGAATTCATTCGCCAATGAACTCGAATATATTCGAACATTTAACTTCATAATATCCACTTCGTTCGGAATTTTCTTCCAAATTTTTATGACAATTTTGTAATAAGTAAGAAACGAACAGGTCTAAGCTAGTTCCGATAACGCGGCCAAATTTTTTTGCTATATATATTGCTTGATTATAAAAAATCCAAATTAGAGTATGCCCATGAAACTCCGATAGGAAGTCAGAACACAACGGAGTAAATGTTGGTTCACAATTCACAATTGCAACTTTTTCAGTAATTTTTTTGGGGCAGAATTTCAGTTCTTGATCTGTAACGATAGTTAACTCAGTCTTGTTTTGCTTATTCTGAATTGGGCTTCCATGATAAGTCGCTGGGATATCCAATTTCAACAATTTCTCACCCGAATTCACGTGTGCGGTCAAAAAAGATTCTAGCTCTTCATTTGTTCTTGAATGATCAGCGTCCGCCTTGGAAATCAATTGGATGTATTCAATTAATGCAGATAACGATAAAACGTCATTTTCCCAGCTATAACCGTAAGTGTAGATGATAGCTGGGTGTTGCTTCATGAGGCCAAGAAAGTCGTCATAATCTCGGTCCATGAAAACAAGGCTTTTTGTTATGCTTCCATCAATGATCTCATCTGCAAAACCAAGTAAAGGCAGTTTTCCACCTTGCGGTTTGAATTTCATCTTCGGCAAAAATTCTGCGCCGTCATATGCCTTTATTATCGTTTTCCAGAAGGACACATCATCATCACCTTCAACATATGCAATAACATCTACATCGTAAAATATATGATAGGCGTTACGACCACGCGTCCCCCTGGTAAAACTCATTTTATGCAATCTCTCACATCAATGACGTTGCCTTGATATGAGCCAACAATATCGGGAGAATGGGTAGCAAATAATAACTGGATTTCAGGATTCAGTGCTGACGTGAGACCCAACTCTCCTCCAGCTATTTGGAGAATTCGTCGGTTTGTTTTTAGCCTTATGCGACCAGTTTTTCCAGTGCCATTTTCATAGCAAATTCATTGGGCGTGATGTTGCCCAGTGATGAGTGTGGTCTTTC
>JBDVXS010000015.1:0-6074 GCA_039964305.1 Hyphomicrobiales bacterium | reverse complement strand
CATTTTCACCAACCATCGCAGCCTTGCCGTAGCTTTCAGCTTCTTCAGGTTTAATGCCAAGCGCATCTACACATTTTTTGCCGAGAAGACCGCCCAGTTCCTCGCCAGTTGCCATAAGTTCCTCAAGGTCTTCTTGATAAGAACCAGCAAACGGATTTTCAATCACAGCAATCGCAGCAGCCCGTCTTGTCGCTGGTGAAATTTTGCGACCAATTTCAATATGTGTGTCTTCGACCGTCACAACAATTTTGCGAATTTTCATGGTCTTGCTCCCGTTAAATCTCAATGAGTTCTATCTTTGCGCTTATCTCAAGCCGTCTTCGCCAACCACATCACTGGCCGCAAGTCCGCCTGCACGGTTATGCACCCGCGCGCCTGTCGTCATTACCAAAATCACCAACATTTCATCCGCCTTCGGCGCATCATTAAGACCCACCTCAATTGAATCGAAATGTGAGCGCACATAAGACGCATTGGTGTGAGTAACTGGCACATCAATACGAACACCTGGCCCACCAACTTTCTTGGTAGACGGGACAATCGCCTTAGAAGCAGGCAAAAGCTCACGCATAGAATATCCACCCGGTGCATGCCAAAGGGCAGCGTGTTCAAGCTCGCCGCCTTCACCACAAACAGATGCTTTCCCGTAGCCTTCAACAACAGAAGTATCGCCACCAAGGGCTGCAATCAAATCACCAGCCATTTTCAAGCCCAGTGGTTTTAAGTCGTCCATAAACCCAGTAATTTCTTCGACATATTGTCCAGCAAACGGGTTTTTGATAACCGCTGCTGCATACGCACGACGATGCGGTGTGCTCGCAACAGGTCCACCTTCATGGAAAACCTCTTCAACCGCAATGACACTTTTTCGAACAATAACTTCAGGCATGTGTTTCTCCATGGCGAGTTTGGTGCATCCCAAACTCCGTTAGAATTTTTGGTGCAATCGCCTTGTCTAACGACACAATACGATGGCGACCTTGCAATGATAAATAGGCTGAGGCGATGAGACCAGATTCCAAATAACGTTGGGCAACATGGGCGCCTCGACTTAGAGCACTATCAATGTCCATGCCACTAAGCGGCCCAACACCAATTGTTACCAGACGCTCGCCAAGGTCGCTATCTGGTGAAAGTTCTTGAGCTGCTTGCCGTTTAATTTGTTTTGCCGTTGGCACGTCAACAGCATTGGCAATGAGGGTTGCAGCACAATCAGCTGTCGCCGCATTGTCTGCAAATACGGTCACCGCATCGGCAATTCCGAGAGAATGACTGCGGCCTTTCCAGCCGCTTGTTGCAACACCACCCACCTTATCATCCGCACGAAGGGTCACCCCTTTTTGGATCACTCCAGAAGCAATATCTGAACAAATACCAAGTTCAAATGTTGCTTCACCCTTCAGATAAAGCGCAATATCGCCACCATTATTGACATAAGCCTTTGTGAGGTTTGCTGCATCACGCATGCTCTGCAAAACATGGTCGGCAACACTTCCTGCAACCGCAATCATTGGCGTGACAAAATTGGTCGCAGCAAACGGCAAGATTGTCCGATGCATCGCTTTTCCAACCACGCTCTCAGGAAGAGCACGTCTTGGTTCTGGGGCCGATCTGAGCAAGGCGAGTTCGCCGCATAGCTGTGGTAAAATAGTTTGGAATGCTGCATGTGCCGCGTGATAAGCGGCCTTACGGTCATCCTGTGTTGCGCCTTCTGCTTCTATCACCAATTCAATTGGCCCGTGCTTCAAAAAAAGCCGTTTGCCATCTTTAGATTGGCTTGCCACGGGCTTTTCAGAAAAAACACTCATGAAGACGTTTCTTTCCCCACAGGCCACGGATTGTCTTGATGGTTTTCAACCATCCGCTGCCCGCTCAACAAATGATCGTCTTGCTTACCACGATTGTCTGTCACTGCCGTTTCAATAGGCACAATGCAATCCATATGGCCGCCCATCTTCTCATAAGCGTCACGGCTCACCGTAAACTCAATTGGCGCAACAAGAGCAGGTGTTGGCACATAGCCGAAGGCATCTTCTGGCATGGTGGAGACATCATTCATGATGGTAATCCCACCACCTGGCCAACGATAACTTGGCACACCGCCACAAGTAATTTTTGTAATCGCCTTTTGCGCTGATTGCGTAAGCTTTACAGGATTTTCCGTCACCCCCGCCCGCAAGGAGCCACCCGCGCCACCCATAAATAGAACGGAACAAAGTGCTGGCTCGCAGTTTTCCTCGATGCGGCGAATTGACGGTAACAACCGTTCAGGCATGTCCATTAGGACAGGCTTCAAATCTGCATCAAGCTCATAGTAAGCAAATTGCTCACCTGTGGTTGAAACCATCAACAAAGACTGACCAGCTTGCGCAATCTTGGCGTTAAAATCACCCAATATACGCAACGGATCATCAATGTCCGTGCCGCCCCAGCCAGTGCCAGGTTGAGCGACTTGGAAATAGCGGCCCGGCGTTGAACGGCGCCCGATAATTTTAATGCCCGTTGGCGCCCAATCAATGACCTTGCCCGCCTGATGTTCAGACATAACACCGGTAATGTGGTCATCAACAACAACCACTTCGTCAACAAGGCCCTTCCATTGTGATGCGAACATTCCGACGGTTGCAGAACCACAACCAACCCGCATACGCTCTTCAACAACACCATTGATAATAGGTGCTTTATTTGCCTGCACGGTGATGGTCGCCCCGTCGTCAACCGTCATTTCCACCGCTTCACCATTGCAAAGCGCGAGCAGACTGGCGCAGGTAACGCGGCCCTCTTTCTTGCCGCCACCTGTTAAGTGATGAACCCCGCCAAGGGAGAGCATTTGCGAGCCATATTCTGCGGTTGTCACATGACCAATTGGTTCACCATCAACCCGAACCAAATTCCGTTCAGGACCGAGATGGCGGTCGGTATCGATTTTCACCTTGGCACCGCAATAACTAAAAATACCTTCAGTCACAACGGTGACCATATCCACACCATCAACTTTGCTCGAAACGATAAACGGCGCAGGCTTAAAGTCAGGATAGGTCGTACCAGCACCAATCGCAGTGATGAACTTGTCTTTCGAGCGTACCAGCTCGCCATCCCATTCTTCATCTTGGTTTAAGAACGGCACAACGTCGGCACCATCATCTACATGTTTTTCAAGAATGGTCAGCGGATCAAGCCGCACCAACTCACCGCCCTCATTGGCATAGCGGTCACACGCACCCGAGCGGCCATCAGCGATGTAACACATCACAGGACAGGCATCGCATCTGATTTTTTCAGGCTTTGTTGGAGCAACGTCAGTCATGGTCTCAGTTTCCTTGCTCACGCATGAGCGCGGTCAAAACTTTATCGGGTGTGGCAGGCAAGTGCGCAACGGTAACACCCGTTGCATCCCTAATGGCATTAACGATGGCAGGAGCGGTTGGGATTAAAACATGTTCCCCCAACCCTTTCGCGCCATAAGGGCCTTCGGCGTCTTCCACTTCAATGATGATATTTTCAAACTCAGGAACATCGCCAAAGGTCGGGATGAGATAATCGTGCAGATTTTCTGTTTTGCCGGGAATATACTCTTCCATCAAAGCAAGCCCAATCCCTTGCGCAACGCCGCCTTCAATCTGACCTTCCACAAGCAGCGGATTGATGGCGCGACCGACATCATGCGCCGTTACAATGCGGTCGAGTTTGATGGTGCCAAGCGCAGTATCGACTGTGAGTTCAATCATCTGTGCGCCATAGCCATAAACCGCATAAGGAACGCCCTGTCCCTTCTCATCCAAAGGAGAGGTTGGCGGGTCATAGGTTTCTTCAGCCATCAGCACATAGCCGATTTCATTTTCTGTTAAATCACCAAGTGCGATTGTGGTCTTGTTATCGCCCTCGCTCACGTGCAAAGCGCCCTCTTGAATGTCGATTGAAGCCGCTTCGCCCACATTCGCAAGCCGCAAAATTTGAGCCCGCAGCGCTTCGCCTGAAATTCGTGCCGCAGAGCCTGTGACATAGGTCTGGCGAGACGCAGATGTTTTACCGCAATCGGGCGTGAGGTCCGTATCTCCGCCAATGAGGTCTATGGAATGAACGGGAATCCCCAGCGCATCGGCGGCGATTTGTGTAATCACCGTATTCGCACCTTGGCCAATATCCATTGCGCCTTGATGGAGCACCACTGTCCCGCATTTCTTTATGCCAAACCGCACAGTTGAAGGGTTAGGCAAAGACGTGTTGCCACAACCATACCAGCAGCTACCAATGCCAACACCTTTTCGCAAACGAGACCCGTTCGCTTGCTCATTAAACGCAGCCGCTTTTTCGCGCGCTTCATGCCAAGGAGCTTTGAGGGCTTCAAGACATTCTTGAATGCCCACCCCCTTTTCAAACACTTGTCCAGTAACCGTCGGTTTCCCGTTTTGCAGCGCATTAATTAAACGAAAATCAAGGCGGTCAATGCCCGCTTTATCGGCTAATTCATCGAAGGCAAGTTCCTGCGCCACAGCAGATTGTGGCACACCGAACCCACGGAATGCACCAGAAGATGGCGTATTGGTGTGAACCGCAACGCTACGTGCGCGATAGTTCGGCACGAGATAGGGACCAGAGGCATGCACTGGCACACGGTTCGCAACAGTTGGCCCCCAACTCGCATAAGCGCCCGTGTTAAACACACCGTAAAAATCAAACCCCGTAATCTTGCCAGCCTTGTCGCAACCAAGCTGCATAGTAATTTCTGATGGGTGGCGCTTGGTGGTTGAAACCATCGTTTCATAACGGCTGTAGGAAATGCAGGCTGGACGGTTTAGTTTCCACGCAGCAAGCGCGATATAGGGCTGGAACGAGATATCCAGTTTAGACCCAAATCCACCACCACAAGCTGAAGGCATGACGCGGATGGCATCCTGTGACAGCCCCATAATGTCTGCCAAAGCTTCGAGGTCCATTTGCGCCGCTTGGGTGCAGCCAAACAATTCAAGGCGGTCGCCCTTGCGAATACAATAGCCTGCTTCTGGTTCGATATAAGCGTGTTCGATAAACGGTGTCGATGTTTCAACGCTGACAACATGAGCAGATGTTTCAAGGGAACCGAGCGCATCACCGCGTTCAACCAGACCTTTCACCATGATGTTGCCATCGCGATTGGCGTGCAGGTCATTCACTGAACCACTGGTCGCTTCTTCTGGCTTCAGGGCGTGGTCAATAGGCGTCCACTCAACTGGAAAATTCTCTGCGTTAAACCCGGTGATTGCATCAAGCTCACCAACCACGCAAGCAATCGCTTCGCCACGATGGCGGGCTGTTTTTTCGGCAAAAACAGGCTGGTCAGCAAAAGGCGGAATAACACCGTGGCAATTGCGCCCGTCGACATCACTTGCATCAAAGACGGCAACAATGCCTGCATGAGATACCAAGAAGGCTTGCTTATCGCCAATTTCAAAATGCGCAAAATGATGTGGGCTTCTAATCACGCGAACATGCAAAGCATCCGCTGGAACAGTATCCGCTCCATAAGCAAGTGCGCCCGTCACTTTCGGCTCACCGTCAAGATGGCGGATGGCAGCGCCAACCCCGTTGCCCGCATTAGGCTCAACACTGTCAGGTTGCTCATCAAAAGCATGCATCACAGCATCAACGATTTTACGATAGCCCGTACAACGACAAAGCACACCGCCCAGCGCATCTTCAACCTGTGCGCTTTCGGGCTTTTTGTTCACATCCAAAAGCGCCTTTGCGCTCACCAACATGCCAGGCGTACAAATGCCACATTGAGCGGCACCAAACCGCATGAAGCTTTGCTGTAACCGTTGAATAGTTTCATCATCCTGCAACCCTTCAAGGGTAACAACTTGCGAGCCTTCGACCTGACCAATTGCGGTCAAACAACTACACGCGGTCTTTCCATCGACCAGAACAGTACAAGCGCCGCAGTCTCCTGCATTGCAGCCAACCTTGGTTGCCGTAAGCTCCAAATCTTGTCGCAAAACGTCAGAAAGCCGCTTTGTTGGATTACTCGCAACAGCTTGAGCTTTATCATTGAGGGTAAATTCAATAGTCAATTTTATCGTCCCTCATTTATTGTA
>JBDVXS010000014.1:0-53213 GCA_039964305.1 Hyphomicrobiales bacterium | reverse complement strand
TAATATGGCGCCCTTTATTTGCTGGCACTGTAAATAAAGAACTCGCGGTTGCAGAAGGCATGTCTTATGAGCGAGCCAATATCGTGTTCTTGCTGTTGCTTGCTGCGGTGATTGCCATATCCATTAAAATCGTTGGTGTTCTTCTGATTACCGCCATGTTGATCATTCCAGCAGCTGCCGCGCGGCGCTTTGCGCTTGGGCCTGAGCAAATGGTGTTTTATGCGATGATAATTGGCGCTATATCGGTGATGGCTGGGTTGTTTGGTTCTTGGCAGTGGGATACACCAACAGGCCCAAGCATTGTGGTTGCAAGTTTATTTGCTTTCATCATTGCAATGACGCCAATTGCCAATATCATAAAGAGATAATGACGAGTCAGGTGCTAAGGGCACAGGAGTTATATAATGGGCCATTCACACGAAAACAGTCGCCCCATTACAGCTAAGCAGCAAATTGTTTTGGATGCTTTGTTAAAGTCAGAAGTTCCGTTGAGTGCTTATGCTTTGCTTGACCAACTGCGTGATGATGGATTTCGTGCGCCCCTACAGGTTTATCGGGCTTTAGATAAATTAGTCGAAGGTGAGCATGTTCATCGCCTTGAAAGCCTCAACGCCTTTGTTGCTTGCCGTCATTCTGGTTGTGAAGGTGATGCACCTCAAACGGTAATCTTTGCGATCTGCGAACTTTGCGGTCGCGTGCGCGAACAAAGCGATCTTGCCCTTCACGAAACACTGTCTGCACTTGCAAAACGGACTAATTTCTTGATGAACAGCTCCGTCATCGAGCTCAAAGGCCAATGCGGCGACTGTAAGTCTTCATAAAACGATTGCGCTCAATCTATTTCTGATTAGTCTCTCTCCTTGAGGCGTTTTTGGGGAGAAATTGCGCAATGAATGGTATCAAAAATTTGTTGGAGAGACAAAGCGATGATGCGCCGTTTACGGCTGATCCATCGGTTTCCTACACCATGCCAGCGCGGTTTTATGTAAGCCCTGATATTTACGACATGGAAAAAGAGGCAATCTTTTATAAGACATGGCATTATGCGGGCCATGTCAGCCAAGTTGCTGAGCAGCGCTCTTATTTCACCACAAAAATTCATGAGCAAAATGTTTTTGTCACCCGTGGGCAAGATGATGAAATCCGCGCGTTTTATAATGTCTGTGCCCATCGCGGTCACGAGCTTTTGCAAGGTGCTGGCCGCAAGTCTGTCATTACATGTCCTTATCATGCATGGGCTTTTGATTTTGAGGGCAATCTCGTTAATGCGCGCAACTCAGAAAATGTGGCGGGCTTCAATAAATGCGACTTCTCGCTGAAGCCAGTCCGTATGGAAATTTTCTGCGGTATGATCATGATCAATCTTGATGCGAATGCAAAACCGTTTGCTGAGCAGTTTGATGGTCTGGAAGACGAAATTCGCCAATATATGCCGTCGGTTGATACGCTTGAATTCGCTCAGCGTGACACATTCGATGTGGCATCCAACTGGAAGGTGCTGGTTGATAATTTCCTAGAATGCTATCACTGCGCGCCCGCTCATAAAGATTTTGTCGATTTGGTCGACATGGATTCTTATCGCACCATCACCCACAAACGCTATTCGTCACAATGCGCGGCCGCGCCACGAACCACCACGTCAAATGCGTTCAGCTTTGAAAAAGGCGATGTTGATTTTGGCTATGCTGGTTTCTTTGTCTGGCCAAATTTCACGATCTGGATTTATCCAGGAGAAGCCAATCTCTCAGTGCTTCAGATGAACCCAACAGCGCCGACCCAAACCCTTGAATATCAAGACTGGTTCACAAAAGGCGGCAAACTATCGCCCCAGTTGAAGGAAGCGGCAGACTACCAAAAAGACATTTTGCAGCCAGAAGACATTGACCTTTGCGAAAGCGTTCAGCGTGGGCTTGCCTCAAAAGCCTACAACCAAGGCCGCTTTATCGTGGACCATGGCAAAACCGAACTGTCAGAACACGCGGTTCACCACTTCCAGTCGATGGTGGTCGATGCGCTGGGCGCGAAACTCGATTAGCGCTTAACGGTCATTTCGCGCGGCGTGTTGCAAAGGCACTCATAACCATTTTCTGTAATCAACAAAGGTTCGGTAATTTCCAAGCCACCATCATCCAGCCATAAGGCGGGCATGAAGTGGAAGGTCATTCCTGCTTGCAAAATAGATTGATCACCACGCCTGAATGACATGGTGCGCTCGCCCCAATCTGGTGGATAGGAAAGCCCAATTGCATAACCACAGCGGCTGTCTTTTTCAAAACCCAATTTATTGAGTGTGGCATTAAAAGCGTTTGCAATGTCCTCGCAACGATTGCCCGGTTTTGCTTGCTCAAGCCCTGCCTCCACCGCTTCTAAAACGGCCTTTTCAGCATCGAGGTATTTCTGTGGTGCATCGCCCAAAAACAAGGTGCGAGATTGTGGGCATTGGTAATGGCGATAAGCCCCTGCAATCTCGAAAAAGGTGCACTCACCATTCTTAAACGGCGTGTCATCCCATGTAAGGTGCGGGGCTGTTGCGTCCATGCCTGAGGGGGTCATGGGAACCATTGCAGGATAATCACCCCAATGTCCGTCGGCACCGGTGATGGAGGTGTGGTAAATCTCGGCAACCAGTTCGTTTTTCTTCAAACCTGGTTCCGCTTTTTCAACGATCATGGCGTGCATTTTTTCAACGATACGAGCCGCCCGCCGCATATAGGTGATTTCGGTTTCGCTTTTGATGGCTCGTTGCCAGTTCACCAGCCCAGTTGTGTCTGTGAACTTCACATCGGGCAAGTTGGTCGTCAGCGTTTGATAGGCAGCAGCGGAAAAATAATAATTGTCCAGCTCAACGCCGATAGTGAGACTAGCCCAACCCTTCGCCTTGATGAGTGTTGCTAATGTTTCGTGCGGATGTTTGGCAGGGTTTTGCACATAGGTGTCTTCATAGCCAACAATGTTATCGTGCTGCATGAAAACCGTGCGCTTTGCCCCCAACGCATCCATGCCGCGCCCCCACCAAATTGGTTCGCCTTCCATGGATAAAATAACGGCTTGGTGGGTGTAAAAGGACCACCCATCATAACCCGTAAGCCATGCCATATTGGAAGGATCGGTGACGATAATTACGTCAACGTTGGCTGCTTCCATGGCCGCCCGCGTTTTCGCAATTCGCTCTGCGTATTCGTCTTTAGAAAAATTGAGAATAGCATCCGCCATCATTAGTCCCCCACAGTCTCAAAAATGAGTTTGGGGGACCATTAGATAGGCGTCAAGCAGATTGATTGATGACTAGACGTCTAGGTTTGCAACCGTCAGCGCGTTTTGCTGAATGAAGTCGCGGCGCGGTTCAACGTCATCGCCCATGAGCTTGGAGAAGATGTCATCAGCAGCTAGCGCTTCGTGTACTTTCACCTGTAAGAGCGTGCGTACATTCGGGTCCAGTGTGGTTTCCCAAAGCTGGTCAGGGTTCATCTCGCCAAGACCTTTGTAGCGCTGTAGCGAAAGACCTTTACGACCAATCGTAAACACTTGGTCCAGCATGGTGCGTGGGCCGAAGATGACCGTCTCAACTTCCTTGCGGTTCAAGCTTGCTGGTGTGTCATAAATTTCTTGAAGTGATGTCGCAAAGGTCAGCAATTTTCTCGCATCCGCAGAAGCAACCAACGGCATATCAAGGCGGGCAACTTCTTTAACGCCGCGCACTGTGCGTTCAAACAGATAGCCGCTCTCACCACTAAATGAGCCGCTCCATCCGCGTTCAAATTCATCGGATACAGCATCCAAGCGCTTGGCTACGTTGGCAGCGGCTGCATTAGCCTTGCTGTCATCTTGTACCATCTCAACATCAAGTGCACCTGCAATGGCTGCTTGCTCAAGAACCATACGATCATAGCGTGTGTGTACGCCTTCAATGAAGGTGCGCACGGAGCGGGCTTCTTCGATGATGGCGCGAAGGTCTTCGCCTGCGCGTTCTTCACCTGAGCCAAGCCGCAGCACGGTATCGCTCAAGCCGTTGTCGATGAGATAATCTTGAAGGGCTGCTTCATCTTTGAGGTACTGCTCAGACTTGCCGCGCGACACCTTATAAAGTGGCGGTTGGGCAATGTAGATGTGACCACCATTTACCAGCTCTGGCATTTGGCGGAAGAAGAAGGTGAGAAGCAGCGTTCTAATGTGCGCCCCATCCACATCCGCATCCGTCATGATGATGATTTTGTGGTAGCGCAGTTTCTCAAGATTCAATTCTTCGCGGCCAATGCCGGTGCCAAGCGCTGTGATGAGCGTGCCAATTTCGTTTGATCACAGCATCTTATCAAAACGCGCCCGTTCCACATTGAGAATTTTACCGCGCAAAGGCAAAACGGCCTGATTGCCACGGTCACGACCTTGCTTGGCCGAACCGCCCGCACTGTCCCCCTCAACGAGGAAAATTTCTGATTTTGATGGGTCGCGTTCCTGACAGTCAGCTAGTTTGCCAGGTAGAGAGGCGATATCAAGTGCGCCTTTGCGGCGTGTGAGTTCGCGAGCCTTGCGCGCCGCTTCACGGGCAGCGGCAGCTTCCACCACTTTGGAAACAATGGTGCGGGCTTCAGATGGGTTTTCTTCAAACCAATCTTTAAGCGCTTCATTGACGTAGCCTTCAACAACAGGGCGAACCTCGGATGAAACGAGCTTGTCTTTTGTTTGAGAAGAAAACTTCGGGTCAGGCACTTTCACAGAAAGAACGCAGGTCATGCCTTCACGACAATCGTCGCCCGTTGGTGAGACTTTCTCTTTCTTCGTGATGCCTGACGCATCTGCGTAGCCCGTTACTTGGCGGGTCAACGCTGCACGGAAGCCAGCAAGGTGCGTGCCGCCGTCGCGCTGTGGAATATTGTTGGTGAAGCAGAGCACGTGCTCTTGGTAGCTTTCATTCCACCATGCGGCCAATTCAACGGTAATACCGTCGCGTTCGCCTTTAAGGGTGATCGGGCCAGCAATAAGTGGTTTGCGGTTGCGGTCGAGGTAACGAACGAAGGCTTCAAGGCCACCTTCGTAATACATTTCTTCCGAGCGGGTTTCTGATGTGCGGTTATCCGTCAGCACAATACGGGCGCCAGAGTTCAAAAACGCCAATTCGCGCAAACGGTTTTCTAGCGTTTCGTAGTTAAACTCAACTTGCGTGAAGGTTTCAGTGGATGGCAGGAAGGTTACTTCTGTACCTGTCTCATCACCGCACTCGCCAATAACTTTAAGGGGGCCATCTGAAACGCCGTGGGTGAACGACATTTCGTGATGCTGACCCGCGCGTTTGATGCGCAAGAATAGCTTGGATGAAAGAGCATTCACCACAGAAACACCAACGCCGTGCAGACCACCAGAAACCTTGTAGGAGTTCTGGTCGAACTTACCGCCAGCGTGAAGCTGGGTCATAATCACCTCAGCAGCTGAAATGCCTTCTTCTTGGTGAATGTCAGTTGGAATGCCGCGACCATTATCTGTCACTGTTACGGAACCATCTGGGTTCAACGTAACGGTTACAATATCAGCGTGCCCTGCAAGCGCTTCATCAACGCCATTATCAACAACCTCATAAACCATGTGGTGCAAGCCAGAGCCGTCATCGGTATCGCCGATATACATGCCAGGCCGTTTGCGAACTGCGTCGAGGCCTTTCAAGACCTTAATCGAGTCTGCACCATATTCTTCAGGGGTGTTTTCTACTGGGTCGCTCATTAGAAGCCGTTTCGCTTGAGTTTTGCCATTATCGAGGATCGATTTGGCGCGTCATTGGGTGGATACATCTTGGAAATAAGCAGGATCCACTCGGGGTTTTGTCATTGTGAATACAAAACACAAGAATCACGGCCTTTTTATAACACTTGCGCGTTCTAAATGCCCGTTAAATCATCGTTTTTTATGGGTCATCAACGATTTAAGAGATGGTGCCGTTTTCAACATGTAAAAACTGCGCGCGATCACCCAAATCTGAGAATAAATCGCGGTCAGTTCCTGTCATGAAGGCTTGGCAATTAAGCGCTTCTAGCACATCAAACAGGGCTGCACGGCGAAAAACATCCAAATGGGCTGCAACTTCGTCCAAAAGCACGATAGGCGCCATGCCCGCGATTGTGCCGACCAGTTTAGCGTGGGCGAGCACGATGCCGATAAGAAGCGCTTTTTGCTCACCTGTGGAGCATAGCCGCGCGGTCATATCCTTTTCAGCATGACGCACCAGTAAATCAGAGCGATGTGGCCCTTCCAACGTCCGGCCCGCGGCACGATCTCTGCGGCGCGATTGTTGTAGCAGTGAGCGGTAGGCATCTTCTGCATCTGTTGCCAAATGCGTGCGCACCAAATCATCGACAGTGCCTTCAAGCTGCAACAGCGCTTGCGGGAAGTGCTCCGTCATCGCGCTTGATTTTTCAACCTCGGTTGAAAGCAGCGCCAAAATTTCATGGCGTGCTGCCGTAATCGCCGTTCCAAGTTCTGCAATTTGAGTTTCAGCCGCATCAAGCCATGATGAATTGTCAAAAGCTTCTTCCAAAACCTTGTTTCGGTTTCTAACGGCTTTATCAAAATCATTGACCCGCCGCCCGTGGGTTGGATCAAGCGCTAAGACAAGGCGATCTAAGAACCGACGCCTGTCTCCCGCTGGACCAGTAAAAAGGCCGTCCATGGCGGGTGTGAGCCATAAAACGCGCACATATTCGGTGAGGGCGTCGCCGCTTTTGACTTGCTGGCGGTCAATGCGGATGCGGCGTGACTTGTCCGCCACCCCATCTTGCATAGAAAGGCCCGTCCCAATCTCCGTATCGCCATTGTCTGTTTCAAGGCTTGTGGCAACAGCCCAAAGGCCATCCCCACCCTTTTCAGGTGTTAAACCCACATCCACATATTGCGCACGGCGCAACCCGCGACCGGGGGAGAGGTAAGAAACAGCTTCTAACAGGTTGGTTTTGCCAGACCCATTGGGGCCAGCAAGAACGACAGATTTTGGTTCAAGATCAAGGCTAAGGCTTTTGTAGTTTCGGAAGCTGGTCAATTTCAGCGCTGTTATGCGCGTTGGAAAGACCTGATCCATATCAATGCTTTCGCTCAATTAAACGCGCATTGGCATCAAAACAAACAGCGCATCCTCGTTGCCGTTTTCTTCCACCAAGGTTGGTGATCCTGCATCAGCAAGGCGGAAGATGGCTGTATCTGACTGAAGCTGATTTGCAATATCCAGCAGATACTTCGCGTTAAAGCCCACATCAATGCTGTCTGAATCATACTCAACGGCAAGTTCTTCTTCCGCAGTGCCTGATTCAGGGTTCACAACGGAAAGCACCATTTGGCCCTGACTAAGCGCAAGCTTCACGGCACGGCCACGTTCTGATGAGATGGTTGAAACACGGTCGACAGCGGCAGTAAAGGTGTCGCGGTCAACGCGCAGTTCTTTGTCGTTTCCTTGCGGGATCACGCGAGAGTAATCAGGGAAGGTGCCGTCAATCAATTTCGAGGTCAATACGATGTTGCCAACAGTGAAACGGATTTTGCTGGTTGATAGATCGATCACCACGTTTTGCTCTGGATCGTCGAGAAGCTTTTGAACTTCGCCAACGGTTTTACGCGGGATGATGATACCAGGCATGCCCGGTGCGCCATCTGGGGCAGGGAGCTGCATTTGTGCAAGCCTGTGCCCATCGGTTGCAACGCCGCGAAGAATGTTCGCGCCATTTACTTCTACCGCATGGAGATAAATACCGTTGAGGTAATAGCGTGTTTCTTCGGTTGAGATGGCAAACTGCGTGCGGTCCACGATTTTGCGCAAGTCACCTGCGGCTAAGTTAAACTGATGAGAAAACTCATTTGCGGCTAATTCAGGGAAGTCATCTTCTGGCAAAATTTGCAGGCGAAATTCTGACTTGCCCGCTTGCACGCGCATGGTCGCGCCGCCTTCGTCTGTCTCAAGTAGAACCTCTGAGCCATCTGGCAATTTGCGCACGATATCAAAAAGAATGTGGGCTGGAACTGTTGTCCCACCCGGCGTTTCCACCATCGCAGGAATGCGCTCAACCACTTCAAGGTCAAGGTCGGTTGCTTTGAGCATAAGCTCGCCTTCACCCGTGCGCAAAAGGGCGTTGGAAAGGATCGGTATCGTATTGCGTTTTTCCACCACACGATGCACGTGGTTTAGGGATTTCAAAAGAGTTGAACGTTCGATTGTAATACGCATTGGGCTTGATACCTGTTTCAAACAACGAAAAGGGTCGCCGAACGGATTGTTCCGTCGGGATCAAATGTTTGACCCTGCTAGCGTAAAAACGCAAGTCAAACGGCGCTTGTATGCACCTTCTCCTCAATATTTTGAGGGATATGTGAGTAAAAAACATCGTGAGCACAAATGGTGCTTAAAAAACAAACAACCGAACCAGCGATGTTGCCATCTGCCGTGCTCGGTTGTTCGGGAGTTTGAAAGCGCTATTAATCGTTTAATAGGCGTTTCAGAAGCTCTACATCGTCAGAGAATGTACGGTCTTCACCCATGAGTTGCTCAACCTTTTGAACCGCATGAATGACGGTTGTGTGGTCGCGACCACCAAAGCGTTTGCCAATTTCTGGCAGAGAGCGTGGTGTCATGGTTTTGCAAAGATACATCGCAATTTGACGAGGGCGTACAATTGCCCGTGTGCGGCGTTGAGAGACCAGATCAGATTTTGAAATACTGAAGTGGTTCGCAACCATGCGCTGAATGTCTTCAATCATCACTTTGCGTGGTTCATCCGAGCGAATGAGGTCGCGCAGCACCAGCTGAGCTGATTCAAGCGTTACCGGTGCACCAGTGTAGCACTGTTGGGCCACAAGACGGTTTAAAGCGCCTTCAAGGTCACGGCCATTGGTTGTGACTGCCTGTGAGACATAATCCAAAATCGTATCAGAAATGATGATGTTTGGATCAGCAGCACGAAGAGCATTCAAGCGGCTTTCCAAAATCTTACGACGAAGATCAGGGTCAGGGCTTTCCAACTGCAAGGTAATGCCACCACGAAGGCGAGACAAAGCCCGTTCATCAATGGTCTCTAGGCTTGCTGCTGGCCTGTCTGCTGACAAAATAACCTGTTTGTTTGATTCAACGAGGGCAATGAGAAGATGGCTGAATTCCTGTTGGAATTTATCGCCAGCCAAAAACTGAATATCGTCGATGATCATAACGTCTACATCACGCAAACGGTCTTTGATTTCTGCAATTGTCTTGTTGGCGAAACCTTCGCGCAATTTTTGCATGAAGCGTTCGCACGTGAAGTACAACACACGACGCGGCAATTTGCTGCGCTGGCTTTCCCAAGCAATGGCTTGCAAGAGGTGAGTTTTTCCAAGGCCAACTTTCGCGTGAACAAACATGGGGTTGAATGTTACTGAGCGGTCGCCAGTTGCGATCGCTTTCGCGGCTGTATAGGCCATATTGTTACCTTGGCCCGGACAGAAATTGGCAAAGGTATATTTAGGATCAAGCGGTGCACCACCGTGCGGCCCCTCAATGTCACTCATACGGCGGAACATTTGATCATCATTGCGCAATCCAACTGGGTTCATTGGTGCAACAGGTTGATGAACTGGCTTCTCGTTTGCTGTTTTAGTCGCCGCGCGATTACGGTTGCGGGCAGCGCCTCTAACCGAGACTGAAATCGCTTTAATGTCAGATTGCTCTTCTTGCAAAAGCAAGAGAATACGCTCGCCGTAGTGGGTTTCGATCCACTGACGAAGAAACAGCGTTGGAACGGATAAGAAGATCGTATTCTTATCTAAGCTCTCAAGCGTTAATCCTTTGAACCAACTTGAATATACATCTTCGCCAAGCTGCACTCTCAATTTGGCTTTAATTCTGTCCCACATCTCTTTTTGTGCCTCTACTGAAAGAACAACATGTGTCTCTTCAACAAAATTTCCTTCGTCTGTCGCGTCGAAGTTTATTCCAGGTAGTCCGTTTGCATCTTTGGGCATCGTATTTTTTTTCCCCATTTTCCTTAGCCGCTTAAGGTTGTGCCGTGTAAAGTTGTCTGTTTTCTCGAACGTATGTCGATGCTGGTTTTTAGTCTTTTTAGTTGCAGGCCGAGTTTTTAACCCGGCCAGATGAGGTTGGCGTCATGATGCATGGTTTCGTTGCATCATGTGTGTCCTCATTCTTTGTCATTGCTTTGTCAGCTTTCACCGACCAAGCGCTCCATTTCTGTTGTTATTCGTTTTGCTACTAGTTTTGATGCCAAGGTAAGTCGCTAGCTTTCCAGCCATCGACTAAGCCTCTGCGCTTTTGATCGTTGTGGCCGCCTTCAAAGCCGCCAGCCACGTTGAAGCAATTTTTATAACCTGCATTTGTCATGGCAATCGCCGCCGCTTGGCTGCGAACACCTGACCGACACAGAAAATAAAATTCCGTTTCCTGATTGCCACCGACCCTTTCGGCCAATGACGATAGTTCGGTTGCGAAGTTAGGATTCAGGCTCATTGCCGGATATTGTTGCCATTCTAGCAGCACAACATCTTTTTGCAGTTCGCTCAGATCTGGTAGTCCGACAAAATTCCATTCAACTGACGTTCTTACATCAACCAGAATGCTATTCTTGTTAGCTGCCAATTTTTCCCAGGCTGTTGAACAAGCAACATCCCCAGCATAATCTGACATGTTTTCCCCTCATCCTTATTGTGGTCTGTTGAATTCAGACCATCGTTTAAACTGTCCTCTATCTACCCGTTCAGTAGACATAGCTTCGCCGTTTTGGTGACGCAAACGACACCAATCCTTTGCTATTTTTACGTAGCGGATCTGGCATATAAAATTTGGTATCATGAGGTGACGAAGGCACCCCTTAAGACAAAATTAACTTATCAAATCCTGTTGCGTCGGACTACCCCTTAGCAACTGATTCTGGCGAAATAAAAAATTTAAATTCGCTTGACATGGGTTCGGAAAAAACAGCCTTCACGGTGGGTTTGTAAAACCGCTAAAAATTCAGAAGGTTAAGGTTTTTGGATGGAATTTTTTGTGACGTTATAACCATTCAATATTTTTTGACTCAGAAATGGTGGTTGCGGTAGCCATTTGCTTTTTTACGCTCGTGTTACATTCTTGTTTTTCCATAAGTGCCTGAAAATAATAAGATAATGGTTGTTTTCAAGGGGTGTGGATAACGAAAGCCTCCAACGCCAGACTTTAGTATGTGATGAAAAATAGAAAAAAAGGCGAAAAAAAAGGCGCCGTATGGCGCCTTGAATTTCAACGTTTTGAAAAATGTCTTATGCAGACAATGCCTTAACACGTTTTGTTAGGCGAGAGATTTTTCTAGATGCTGTATTTTTGTGCAAAATACCTTTTTGAGAAGCGCGCATTACAATAGGCTCTGCCGCATTCAAAGCCGTTTTTGCAGCACCTGCATCACCTGAGGTAATTGCTTCTTCTACTGTACGCAAAAAAGAACGCATGTTTGTACGACGTGATTTATTAACTGCCGTGCGACGCGCGATTTTACGAGTTGCTTTCTTGGCGGAAGGCGTGTTCGCCATTGTTGTCATCCTTGATCAAGTTTTTCGGGTGTCGCGAGTAGGAAAATAAACCATCCTGTGTTGCCACAGGCATGCATCCCACAGATCGCGACGAAATCTCTAAGTAGCGGGCTTATAATCTCTCGACTGTATTTCGTCAATTGGCGAAATCGCGAAAAATGGCATCATTACTACTTGTTTTTAAACTGAGCGGCACGTTTTTCAATAAATGCTTGCATTCCTTCGGATTGATCTTGGGTTGCAAACAAGGAATGAAAGTTGCGGCGTTCAAACAAAAGGCCCGCTGCAAGCGTGGTTTCGAAGCTCTGATTGACGGCTTCTTTTAGCATCATATTAGTGGTGAGTGATTGATCTGCGATTTTTGCAGCAGCGGTCATCACTTCATCCATCAAATCTGCAATTGGAACGATACGAGACACAAGACCAGCGCTTTCGGCTTCTTTTACGTCCATCATGCGGCCTGTGAGGCACATATCCATTGATTTTGCTTTGCCAATGGCGCGGGTGAGGCGTTGTGTGCCGCCAATCCCAGGAATAACCCCAAGATTGATTTCAGGTTGGCCAAATTTTGCGTTTTCAGCGGCAATAATAAAGTCGCACATCATGGCAAGCTCACAGCCACCACCGAGTGCATACCCTGCAACAGCCGCGATAACAGGCTTACGGCAAGCAGCTAGGCGTTCTGTTTTGGCGAAAAGGTCATCGAGGTAAACATCCGGAAAGCCGCGCGATTGCATCTCTTTAATGTCAGCACCTGCTGCAAAGGCTTTTTCAGAACCTGTAATGACGATACAGCCAATTTTGCTGTCTTGGTCGAGAGCAACAACGGCGTCCAACAATTCTTCAATTAATTGAGCATTTAAAGCATTCAGCGCTTTGGGTCTGTCGAGTGTTATAATCCCAACTTCACCTTTAATCTCTTTGCGAATTGTTTCGTAACCCATAGCCGCCCTCTTTCATGATGATTTGAATGATCACTTTATAGGTTCTTGAAAGCAGTTTCACCCGTGAGTTTCAAGGTTCGAGTTTAAAGTTATTTCGCGACGATGGTTAATTGTGGCGCTTTATCGTTGGCATGTCGGGCAATAGAAGGTCGATCGCCCGCTTTGAACAATGCGCTCAATGGTTCCCTTGCAATCTTCTTTGCGGCAGTCTTCGCCTTCGCGGTCATAAGCTGCAAAAGAATGCTGGAAATAACCCAGTGACCCATCGGTGTGGACATAATCTTTAAGTGATGAGCCGCCCGCTTTTATGGCATCTGCGATCACTTCTCTTATATGGGCTGTCAGTTCTTCTAGTTTTACCGTGGGTTTGCCTGTTTTCGTAACCAGCGTGCCTGTTGCCCGTTTTGGGGAGAGGCCAGCGCGCCACAAAGCTTCGCATACATATATATTACCAAGGCCCGCGATCATGCGTTGATCGAGCAGGGCAGATTTAAGTGGTGTCTTCTTATCTATAAAGACGCTGGCAAGATAAGTGGGCGAAAGGGCGTTACCCGTCGGTTCCACGCCCATTTTGTGGAAATGTTTGCATTGATCAAGCTCATTGCGCGCCACCAAATCCATAAAGCCGAAGCGTCGCGGGTCATTATATATAACCTGCGCCCCATTCGACATATGAAGAACCACATGGTCATGCTTGGCCGCTTTGTTGCGGTCATAGTGAAAGTCTGCCAGTTGGTCGTTGTCGTCTAGGCCTTCCACACGAAAGGAACCAGACATACCAAGATGCATGATGAGTGCGGTGCCATCTTCCATGTCGGCGACCAGATATTTCGCACGACGGCCCATTGAGACGAGTTTTTGCCCTTCCAATCGCTCCACAAACCGCTCAGGAAACTCAAATCGTAAATTGGGGCGGCGTTGTTCGACCTTGATGATTGTCTCGCCTTCCATATGAGGGGCAAGACCACGGCGAACAGTTTCTACTTCAGGAAGCTCAGGCATAACTCTTCACGCATAACTATATTAAGAGAGATCGGGTGACAGACATTGTGTCTTATAATAGTGTCCGCTCAAATAAGTACAGCAGCAAGCAGATTGCGCGTGAATAAAGGCGATTGGATCATGACAGTGGATAATGCCACATCATTCGGGTTTCAAAAGGTTGAAGACGGTGAAAAGCAGGGCATGGTGGATGAAGTCTTCCACTCTGTTGCCAAGAAATATGACGTGATGAACGATTTCATGTCCATGGGTATGCATCGTCTTTGGAAAGACGCGATGGTCTCAAGCCTCAATCCATCCAAAACACAAAGCGATTACACCCATCTGGATGTGGCAGGTGGTACGGGCGACATTGCTTTTCGTATTGCAGAACGTTCAAACAGCAATGTGCAATCAACAGTTTTCGACATCAACGGCTCTATGCTTGAAGTTGGCAAAGAACGCGCAGAGGAACGCGGGCTTTCCCATATCAAGTTTCAAGAGGGTAACGCGGAAGAGCTGCCTTTTGAGGACAATACGTTTGACGCTTACACAATCGCCTTTGGTATTCGCAACGTGCCAAAAATCGACAAAGCGCTTTCAGAAGCGCGGCGCGTATTGAAGCGTGGCGGACGGTTCTTGTGTCTTGAGTTTTCGCAAGTCGACATTGCAGGCTTTGATAAAATTTATGATGCCTACTCGTTTAATGTTATCCCGCGAGTGGGGCAGGCTGTAACGGGTGATAGAGATTCTTATCAATATCTCGTTGAATCAATCCGTAAATTCCCGAACCCAATGCGGTTTGAAGCCATGATGAAAACAGCAGGCATGGACCAAGTAAGCCACCGCGTTTATGCGGGCGGTGCTGTTTGTCTTCATTCTGGCTGGAAGCTTTAAAAGGCGCTCTATGGCAATTTCGTCTTACTTTAGATTGGTCAAAGCTGGCTGGGTGCTGATGCGCGAAGGCGTCACGCGGCTGGCTGACCCTGAGCAATTGCCACCATCTGGCAAATTTGCAATCAAAGTGCTGCGGGCATTTGAAAAAGGCTCGGTGAAGAAGGCCAATAATGCGGAGCGCTTAACACAGGCGCTAAACCGACTTGGCCCGACCTATATTAAAGTCGGCCAGTTTCTCGCAACACGGCCTGATATTGTTGGCAAAGATGTGGCCGGTAACCTTTCCTTGTTGCAAGACCGTTTGCCTCCTTTTGAATTATCAATTGCAAAAGAGCATGTTGAAGCTGCTTTTGGGAAATCATGCGATGAGCTGTTTGAGAGTTTTTCCGAACCAATCGCGGCGGCATCCATTGCGCAAGTTCATAAAGCAGAGCGACGGCGCCATGATGGTTCGCTGCATACGGTGGCGGTTAAAGTGTTGCGCCCAAATATTCGCAAGCGGTTCAAAAATGATCTTGATGCGTTTTTAATTGCTGCAAAATGGGCTGAGTTCTTGGTGCCGTCCTTAAGGCGGATGCGCCCGGTGGCTGCAATTGAAACCCATGCACGCTCAGCGGAATTAGAACTTGATTTGCGCCTAGAAGCCGCCGCCTTGTCTGAGCTTGGCGAGAACATGGAAGATAACGCCAATTATCGCACGCCAGACGTCGACTGGGAATTTATGTCCCGTGACATATTGGTGACGGAGTGGATTGATGGTTTGAAGCTCTCGGATATTGAGGGGCTTAAAGCGGCTGGTTACGATCTTAAAGCGCTCGCTAATGAAGTCATCAACTCCTTCCTTACTCAAGCTGTCCGCGACGGTTTTTTCCATGCAGACCCGCACCAAGGCAATATGTTTGTCACAGAAGGCGGAAAGATCGTTGCCATTGATGGCGGCATAATGGGTCGGATTAATGAGGGTGAAAGCCGTTTCTTGGCCGAAATTCTTCTGGGCTTCATCAATCGTGACTATATGCGCATTGCCGAAGTGCATTTTGAAGCGGGTTATGTGCCTGCCCGACACAAGGTAGCCGATTTTGCCCAAGCTTTGCGGGGCATCGGTGAGCCTATTCACGGTGTGCAGGCTGATAATATTTCTATGGCGCGTTTGCTTCAGCAATTACTTGATGTGACCGACCTGTTTGATATGCCGATGCAGCCGCAACTGATTTTCCTTCAACGCACCATGGTGGTGGCCGAAGGTGTGGCGCGTTCTTTAGATCCTTCCTTTAATATGTGGGAAGCGGCTGAACCCGTCATTAAAAACTGGATTGCCCGCGAAATGGGACCTGCTGCCCATATTCGCCGTGCAGCAACGGGTGTGGGTGCGTTGGGTAAATTGGTGGGCGATCTGCCAGAACTTGCAGCCCGTGCTGAGAAAATTTCTGCTGAAATGGCTGAAGTGGGAGAAAAAGGTTTACGGCTTGATCCAGAGACCATGAGAGCCTTCAGTGGCGGTGAGAGTAAGAGCGCGAAGTTAACAGCCTATGGCCTATGGGCGATTGCTGCTGCGGTTGGTGCGCTTGCCGTGGTGCTTTGGCAGGGGTAAAACAAACCATGCTTGATCACAAACGCATCTTATTGATTTTGACAGGTGGCATCGCCGCTTATAAATGCCTCGACCTCATTCGCCGTTTGCGCGAGCGTGGGGCGTCGGTTCAATGTGTCATGACGGATGGGGCAAAAGAGTTTGTAACGCCGTTATCTGTGCAAGCCTTATCCGAACAGCCTGTGTTCGATGATCTGTTCGATCTCACGCAAGAAGATGAAATTGGGCACATTAAATTATCCCGTGTTGCCGACTTGGTTGTGATTGCGCCTGCAAGTGCTGATTTTCTCGCAAAAATGGCAAATGGTCTGGCGCCAGATTTGGCAAGCGCCGTGTTGCTTGCCAATAACAAACCCGTGCTTATCGCCCCCGCCATGAACCCGCATATGTGGAACCACCCAGCCACCCAGCGCAATGTCGAAAAGCTCAAGAGCGATGGCGCGCATTTTATTGGGCCAGAAATTGGTGAAATGGCTGAACGCAATGAGGCTGGCCGTGGACGTTTGAGTGAATCGCTTGAGATTGTCGCCGAAGCCGAACGTTTGCTTTCAACGGGACCGCTTGCTGGTAAGCATGTGCTGATTACGGCAGGCCCAACCCATGAGCCGATTGATCCTGTGCGTTACATCGCGAACCGTTCCTCTGGCAAGCAGGGCTACGCTATTGCCAATGCCTGCGTGATGGCTGGTGCCAAGGTAACGCTCGTGAGCGGGCCAACCAACCTAACCGAGCCGCAGGGCATGGCCGTGGTGCAGGTTGAAACCGCCTTAGAGATGCAACAAGCCGTCAATGACGCACTTCCAGCAGACATCGCAATTATGGCCGCAGCGGTTGCTGACTGGCGGGTCAAAGGGGCGAGTGGACAGAAGATCAAGAAAGATGGATCTGGCGATATTCCAGCGCTCAATTTTGAAGAAAATCCAGATATTTTAAAAACATTGGCCCACAGCGATGGTCGTCCTGAGCTTGTGATTGGTTTTGCTGCGGAAACGGAAAAGGTCGCCGAACACGCCCGTGCTAAATTAGAGCGCAAAGGGGCGGATTGGATTGTTGCCAATGATGTATCATCCGAAGAAAAAGGCGGCATTGGCGTAATGGGTGGCGATGAGAATATCGTCCATATCGTTTCGAAATCGGGCGTTGATACATGGGATAAAATGCCAAAATCTGAGGTGGCGGATAAATTGGTCGACGCTATTGTTCAATGGAGCAAAAAGTAATGGTGCAGGTAGCACTCAAAACGCTTCCCCATTTTGATGGTTTGGAACTGCCAGCCTATGAAACAGCTAATTCAGCGGGTGTAGACTTGCGGGCTGCTGTGGCTGAGGGTGCGTCTGTTACCCTTGCAGCTGGTCAGCGCTCGCTCATTCCAACAGGGCTCGCGATGGAAATTCCTGAGGGCTATGAAGCGCAAATTCGTCCGCGTTCTGGCCTTGCGATTAAGAACGGTGTGACTGCCCTTAATTCACCCGGCACCATTGATGCTGATTATCGTGGTGAGGTTCAGGTGATCTTGATCAACCACGGCGCTGAGCCCTTCATCATTGAGCGCGGTATGCGCATTGCTCAAATGGTGATTGCCCCTGTGACGCAGGTCTCGTTCACAACCACCGACGAACTCAGCGACACAGAACGAGGCGCGGGCGGGTTCGGCTCGACGGGTGTTGCGTAATGCTGGATGCTAACGAGATAGAACGCTACGCCCGCCACATTGTTTTGGCAGAAGTAGGCGGCGCTGGGCAGCAAAAATTAAAAGCAGCAAAGGTTTTGATCATCGGGGCAGGTGGCCTTGGTTCACCGCTCTTGCAATATTTGGCGGCAGCAGGCGTTGGCACGTTGGGTGTGGTTGATGATGACGAGGTCAGCCTTTCTAACCTTCAGCGCCAAGTGATCCATGATACAGAAAATGTTGGGGAGCCAAAGGTTGAAAGTGCTGCAAGCGCGATCAATCGCATCAATCCGCATGTCACTGTCACCGCACACAACATGCGTATCAACGATGAAAATGCGGCGGACTTGATTGCGGGCTACGATATTGTGGCGGACGGTTCTGATAATTTCGACACGCGCTACCTTGTGTCCGATGCTTGCTACCATGCAGGCAAAACATTGGTGACAGCAGCCGTCGGGCGCTTTGATGGCACGCTTACTACCCTCATGCCGCATCTGAGCGATGATAACGGCAACCCATACCCAACCTATCGCTGCCTTTTTCCCAATCGACCAGAAGAAGGCGCAGTGCCAACATGCGCCGAGGCGGGGGTTCTGGGTGCCTTAACAGGTGTGCTTGGTACGATGCAGGCGCTCGAAATTATTAAACTCATTGCAGGTGTTGGTGACAACATGGTGGGACGGCTGCTTCTGGTTGATAGTCTCTCCATGCGGTTTGAAACCATCAAATATAAACGTGACCCGAAAAACCCATTAAACGGGGACCATTAAATGACCGACCAAGGGCAGCGCATTGACCCGCAGGATTGGGACCAGTTTTCCAAAGACTTTCATGCGCTCCTTGATCAATGCTTAGAGCGAATGAAGTCGGCGCGTGATTTGCCTTGGCAGCCCAAGCCTGACGACATGGGACCATCGGTTGCGCTCGCAATAGATGAACCGGGCATGGCCTCTGCCGATCTATTCCAAAACCTCACCCAAAACATCATGCCCTATGCAACGGGTAACACGCATCCAAAGTTTTTTGGCTGGGTTCATGGCACGGGTTTGCCGCTTGGCGTTGGTGCCGATCTTGTTGCAAGCACCATGAACAGCAATTGTGGGGGGCGTGATCATGGCGCCGTTGAGATTGAACGGGCGGTCATTGATTGGGTGCGCCTTGTGGCAGGCTTTCCAGATGGTTCGTCAGGTATCCTCACAACAGGCACATCGCAAGGCACCATTCTCGCCCTGTCTGCTGCCCGTGTGAAATGCTTTGGCACTGATATTCGCAAAAAGGGTATCCGTTCTCTGCCCGACATAAAAGTTTATGCCGCAAAAGGGGCGCATTCATGCATGTCAAAGGCGCTTGATGTCATGGGCCACGGCAGTGACGCCCTTCGCTCTGTGCCGACAGTTGATCATGCGATGGACTTGGCCGCACTCAAGACAATGGTTGAGGAAGACCGTGCGGCGGGCTGTGTTCCGCTTGCTGTTGTTGCAACGGCTGGTTCGGTCAATCTGGGTACTTTCGATCCGATTGATGAGATTGCCGATTATTGCCGCGAGCAAGATATTTGGCTGCATATTGATGGCGCTTTTGGGTTTTGGACACGGTTGGCTGATGAACCTTGGCGCTCTTTATCAAACGGTGTTGAAAAGGCTGATTCCATTGCATGTGATTTTCACAAGTGGATGTTTGTGCCTTATGACTGCGGCGCCTGCTTAATTCGTGACCATGATTTGCACCGCGCTACCTTCGCCGAGCGCCCAAGCTACCTTGCACCACAAGACGCAGGCATTGGCGGTGGTGATCTTTGGTATTGTGATTATGGCTTGGAGCTTTCACGCGGCTTTAAAGCGCTGAAAGTGTGGGCGGCAATTAAGGGCTATGGCACGAAGACGTTTGGCGATGTCATTACGGATAATTGCAAACAGGCCACATTGATGGGCGAACTGGCAGACCAAACAGACGGCCTGCGTCTTGCTCACCCTGTTGTTTCAAACTTGTGTTGTATTGCTTTGGAAAACGCCGACGCCGGTAAAGTCGCCGCTCAATTGCAGCTAAGCGGTGATGTGATTTTCTCGACCACCATTGTTGACGATGAAAACTGTCTGCGGGCAGCCATCGTCAATCACCGCACGAGTGAGCAAGATATTGTCGATGTGATTGAGGCTGTGCGCCATGTGGCACGCAGCTAGGTGTTGCCGTTAAAGCTTGGCGGTAACACGCGGTTAGGCGGTCTGTGGCCATCAGCGTAAGTTTGAATGCTGATGATTACTTTCTCACCCATCTCTATACGGCTTTCGATGGTAGCCGACCCCATGTGAGGCACGAGGACCGCGCGGCCTTCTTGTGCCAGCTTGATAAGGCGTGGATCAACATCCGTCGCATTTTCAATAACATCAAGGGCAGCACCGGCAATTTTGCGTTTTAGCAAACTATCAATCAGCGCTTCTTGGTCAATCACCTCACCACGGGCTGTATTGACGATATAAGCCTCTGGTTTGATATGCGCGAGGCGCTCTTGTGATAGCAGGTGATAGGTTTCGGGCGTATAGGGGCAGTTAATCGAGATAATGTCCATTTCGGCCAACATATCATCGAGATTTTCATAATAAGTGGCATCCAATTGCTCTTCGATCGCTTTCGCGACAGGGCGGCGGCCATGGTAATGGATCGACAGGCCAAAGGCGCGGGCGCGTTCTGCAACGCCTTGCCCGATACGTCCAAGGCCAATAATGCCAAGCTTCTTGCCTTTGAGGCGACGTCCTAACATCCAAGTGGGTGACCAGCCGGGCCAGCTTTCGCCAGATTGCATCAAAGCCGTTCCTTCGGCGATGCGTCGCGGCACGGCAACAATCAGCGCCATTGCCATGTCAGCAGTGTCATCGGTTGAAACGCCAGGAGTTGATGTAACGATGATGCCTTTTTCGTATGCAGCGGCAACATCGATATGATCAGTACCCGTGCCAAAGCTTGCAATCATCTTTAACTGTGGACCAGCGTGAGAAATTAATTCAGCATCAATTTTATCAGAAACAGTGGGAACAAGAACCTCAGCTGTTTGCACAGCCTTAATCATGTCCTCTTGACTAAGCGGCTGTTCTGTATCGTTAAATTGAGGATCAAACAGCTCTTGCATGCGTGCCTCAACCTCGAGTGGAAGCTTCCGCGTTACAATGATGATTTTCTTCTTTTTCGTCATTTAATAACTGGTTAACCTTTCTCGTTGAGGTGACATTAACCTCACTCTGGCAGCTTTACCAAACACTAACCCAGTTCAGGGTGAGTTGTTCGGTAAAATTCAAGTTAGTGGTTTGTTGCTCGTGTCTATGTTTGCGTCTTTTCGGTCTTCTGTAAGTGTTTCCTCAATTTTTTGCGCTTTGTCCATATTAATTATGCCGACAGCAAGTGCACAAGATGCAAGTGGCATCGATCGGCTGATTGCTGGCGCCATTCAGGGCAAAGAAACAGGCTTACCGCTCCCCCGCTTTGTGAGTTTGAAAGCAAAACGGACGAATATGCGTGTTGGTCCAAGTTTCGATCACCGCATCTCTTGGGTGTTTGTGAAGCCTGGTGTGCCCGTTGAGGTGATTCAGGAATTTGATGTGTGGCGTTTGATTCGCGACGCTGATGATCAAGAAGGTTGGGTTCATAAATCGCTTTTATCGTCTAATCGCGTTGCAATCGTTGCGCCTTGGTCGAGAGGCGAGTCGTATGTGAATGTCCATAAAAACCCTCTTCGCAATGCAGCAAAGACTGCCAAGCTACAATCTGGCGTTTATGCAGAAATTGTAAGTTGTGAAGGCAGCTGGTGCGAGCTTGAGGGCCGCAACTATGCAGGCTGGGTGCCAGCGGCAGAGCTTTACGGTGTTTATCCCGGTGAAAAAGTAAAATAACCGCACGATTAAGACTTCATGCGATTCGCGCGACGCCAATCTCAACTCTTCAAATTGTAAGTTAACTAGCCTTAGGCTGTTTTCTTGCGAAGGCGGACAACAACGTCGACGCGCACAACTTCCATATCGTCAGGAACATTTGGAATTTCGTCAGGCGATAATTGAATACCATCCACATCAAACACTTCATTCGTATCTTCAACGAAGAAATGCTGGTGCTCATGGGTGTTTGTATCGAAATATGTCTTTGCGCCATCAACGCTTACTTCGCGTAGAAGCCCAGCTTTCGTGAATTGGTGCAAAGTGTTGTAAACAGTGGCGAGTGAAACAGGCATATCGCTACGTTCAATCTCTGAATACAGATCTTCGGCTGAAATATGCTTATGCCCATCCTTAAAAAGAATGTCGGCAATAGCAATACGTTGGCGTGTTGGCTTGAGGCCCGCATCGCGTAATTGTTCAACTGTTGACGTCTGCATCATCATAAAATGACCATTTCCACTAGTGTACTTCGATTTTAGGTCTCGTTACCTATAGGTAAGATAAGAGTCATGGATAACTTTTGCTACCAAAAACCTTATAACACCACAAATTGTACATTGCAAAAGCTGTTGTTGCGATTTGGTGAACGAAATCAGATTGGCATTGGCACAAAAACTCGCTAAGTACACGATAAGTGGCGATTGTTGGTGTGGCACTATGCACCACCGCGCATATGTGGATTTTGAGGAGCAGACATGGATTCCCGTCAATCGAGTTTTACCTATGATGAGCTTTTGGCTTGTGGCCGTTCGGAATTGTTCGGGCAAGGCAATGCACAATTACCAGCTCCACCGATGCTGATGTTTAGCCGCATCACTGAAGTAAGTGAGACGGGCGGTGCATATGACAAAGGCTTTATTCGCGCAGAACTAGACGTCGATCCGGAAGCTTGGTTCTTCCCTTGCCACTTTATTGGCAATGAAATTATGCCAGGTTGCTTAGGTCTAGACGCTTTGTGGCAGCTGACAGGCTTTTATCTTGGATGGCTCGGAGAGCCCGGATATGGTATGGCGCTTTCCACTGGCGAAGTGAAATTTAAAGGCATGGTTACGCCAAAAACCAAATTAGTTGAATATGGTGTCGACTTTAAACGTGTTATGAGAGGTCGACTGGTGCTTGGCATTGCTGATGGCTGGCTAAAAGCTGACGGCGAGCAAATCTACACGGCTAAAGACTTGAAAGTTGGCCTATCAAAAGAAAAAGCGGCTTAAAGGTCGTCGCTCCATATTACGTGGTGAGTTTAAGGAAATAACAAAATGAAACGTGTTGTTGTAACCGGCATGGGGATTGTCTCCTCAATTGGTAATAATTTGCCGGAGGTTTTAGATAGCCTTATCCATACAAAATCTGGTTTGAGCCATGCTCCCGATTTTGCAGAAAATGGTTTCCGCTGTCAGGTAATGGGCGCACCGACGCTTGACCCATTTGAGGTTGTCGATCGTCGCATCACCCGTTTCATGGGCAAAGGCTCTGCTTGGAACTATGTTGCCATGGAAGAAGCCATCAAAGATTCGGGCCTTGAAGGCAGCGATGTATCGCAAAACCCGCGTACTGGTATTGTGATGGGCTCTGGTGGCCCATCTACCCGTATCGTTGTGGAGGCCGCTGCTACAACTGAGAAAAATGGCTCTCCAAAACGCATTGGCCCGTTCGCAGTGCCAAAGGCAATGTCGTCAACAGCCTCAGCGACCCTTGCAACACCTTATAAAATTCACGGCATCAACTACACAATTTCATCAGCCTGTGCGACCTCAAACCACTGTATTGGCAATGCTTACGAGCTCATTCAAATGGGTAAGCAAGATATTGTTTTTGCAGGTGGCAGTGAAGACCTTGATTGGACAATGTCTAATTTGTTTGATGCGATGGGCGCGATGACGTCTAAGCATAATGAAACACCTGAGACCGCCTCTCGTGCCTATGATGCATCCCGCGATGGTTTCGTTATTGCAGGTGGTGCGGGTGTTTTGGTTCTTGAAGAATTGGAACACGCAAAAGCACGCGGCGCAAAAATCTACGGTGAAATCGTCGGCTACGGCGCAACATCAGATGGCCACGACATGGTGGCTCCATCAGGCGAAGGCGCAATCCGCTGCATGAAGATGGCGCTTGAAACAGTCAATGAAGATGTGACTTACATCAACACACACGGCACATCGACGCCTGTTGGTGATAAGCAAGAAATTGGCGCAATCAAAGAAGTGTTCGGCGATAAAATTCCCCACATCTCTGCCACAAAATCTCTCACCGGCCACTCGCTCGGTGCAACAGGGGTGCAAGAGGCAATCTATTCATTGATGATGATGGAAAACTCGTTCATCTGTGAAAGTGCTCACATCACCGAGCTTGATCCAGAATTCGACGGTGTACCTATTGCTCGCAGTCGTATCGACAATGTTGACGTAAACGTTGCGCTTTCCAACTCATTTGGTTTTGGCGGAACGAACGCAACGCTCGTCTTCCAAAAGTATTCATCTTAAGATCGGAGTCGATATGTCTGGTTTGATGGCAGGAAAACGCGGCCTCATTATGGGTGTTGCTAACGATCATTCTATTGCTTGGGGCATTGCCAAAGCATTGGCAGACCAAGGCGCAGAATTGGCTTTCACCTATCAAGGTGAAGCCTTTGGTAAGCGTGTGAAGCCGCTTGCTGACAGCGTTGGCTCTGATATTTTGGTGCCGTGCGATGTGGAAGACATTGAAACGGTTGATGCCGTCTTTGATACGTTGAAGGAAAAATGGGGCAAGATTGATTTTCTCGTTCATGCCATCGCGTTTTCTGACAAAAATGAACTCAAAGGCAAATACGCAGAAACAAGCCGTGAGAACTTCTCCCGCACAATGGTCATCTCTTGCTTCTCGTTTACTGAAATTGCAAAGCGTGCCGCAGAAATGATGCCAGACGGTGGTTCGATGATCACATTGACTTATGGCGGGTCAACACGTGTGATGCCTAACTACAATGTAATGGGTGTCGCCAAAGCAGCGCTTGAATCATCCGTGCGTTATCTCGCCTCTGACTATGGCCGCGACAATATTCGAATTAACGCAGTATCTGCTGGCCCAGTAAGAACACTTGCGGGCGCCGGTGTTGCTGACGCTAGACAGATGTTTAATTACCAAAAAGAGAATTCTCCTTTGGGTAGAACTGTGGACATCACAGAGGTCGGTGGAACAGGTTTGTACCTGCTGTCTGATCTATCTTCTGGTGTTACGGGGGAAATTCACTTCGTGGATTCTGGCTATAACACGATCTCAATGCCGAGATTAAGTTAAGCGGTAAGCTATTGAAAAGATAGAATAATATATTCTAACTTTGATGGTAGTAGCGATAACCTTCGCAAGAAGCATGATGGAAATGACGCGCTAGATAGCGGCGGCGGTATCGGTTTTATTGCAGGTGCCGTCAGACAGAATGCTGTTCAAATCTTAACCGATTTTGCCGCTGACGTTGATGCACCTTCCCTTCAACTTGATGAGGCCGCGTTCCAATGGGACCTTTTTTCTTTGACAGTTTCGATTTCGCTTTTAAGGTTTGAGTGAAAGGGAAGCCTCATGTCGTCAAAGATAACGTCTCAAATTCAATATGCCTTGTTACCCATCATTATGGTGGCTTGCATCTTTGCTGCGGCTGCTGGTGGGCTGTGGATGCTGCTTGTGTTGCTGCTTCCAGCGCTTATGGCAACTTTTGTTGATGAGTTCGCAGGTGATCAAGGCGAAGATGGCTCTTATCACGCCGCATTGTTGAATTTTTACCTGCTTTCCTGCTTGCCATGTATCGCGCTCTTATCTGTTGTTTTCGGCTATTACGCGGGTGTCGGTTTCTTAAGTGGTTCAATTGAGGCTGCCTTTGCAACACTTGGTATTGATATTGCCGCCAATAAAGCGGCGACAACTACCTTTGAATTTACCGTTGGCATTTTGGGTGCGGGCATGTTGTTGGGGGCGGGTGCAACCAATGTGGCGCATGAACTAACCCACCGTTCTAATGTTCGCGACTTTGTTGTTGGCCGCTGGCTACTGGCCTTCACGCTCGACACTACGTTTGCGATTGAGCACGTGCATGGACATCACCGTCATGTTGGCACCAAACAAGACCCCGCGACAGCACGGCGCGGCGAATATGTGTTGGGCTTTGTTTTTCGCTCATCAATCGGCGCGTTTTTAGGGGCTTTTGAAATCGAAGCAGAACGGGCGCAGAAGCGTGGTTACAGCGCGTGGTCTTTGAAAAACCGAGCCATTCGCGGTCAGTTTATGACATTGGCTTTGATTGCAGTTCATTATTTCATCGCAGGCTGGATGGGTGTTTTGTTCTTTGTCATCATCGGATTAATCGGCAAGCTCTTCTTAGAACTGGTGAATTATGTCGAACATTATGGCTTGATCAGATTGCACGGAACACGGGTGGAGCCGCGTCATTCTTGGAACTGCAATCGTTTCGTTTCTAATATGATGCTGTTTAATTTGCCGTGGCATTCTCATCATCACCAGTTCGCGAACAAACCCTTTTGGCAATTGGAGAATTTGGACGGAACGCCAACCATGCCGCACGGTTATCTCACCATGTTGATCATCGCGCTTGTTCCCCCGTTATGGAATGCGAAGGTTGAGCCAATGCTGCATTACTGGGAGCAAGAGCTGGCGACAGATGATGAACGTGAAGTGATGCAAGCAGAAAGATTAGAACTTGGTTGGGCTGCTTAAAGACCTCTGCATTTTGATGCGTTGCTCATTTCTTTCGCTGGTCGCCTTAGTGCTTGTGGCCTGCTCAAATAATGGCGAATTGCAAACGAATGATGTTCTCGAACAAAGCTTGAAGATTGAACGAACTTTCTCTTGGTCAGGCATTGGGTTTTCAGGTGAACTCACCTTAAAACCTGACGCTACAGCCACGTTAAGGGTTTCGGGTCATGGGGTGGATGAAGGGCGCTGGCGTCTGCAAGACGATACCATTTGCACAACGTGGGAAAAGGCTGCTCAAGGCAAAACTAAATGCGCGAAAATTTATAGGCAGCTTGATGGCAGCTATCACATCATCGCCTCCTCAACAGGAGTAAAGATCGGCGTGATGCGGTTAAAAGTCGATCAAGAGTAAGATTGATCGGCGAAGAAGACCTATGAATGGAGCGCCTGAAGTTCGGCTTCTTCTGGTCTGGCACCGTATAAATACAAAACGCAGGTTGTTCGCAACATCGAAGCGAAATTCGGAATGTTTCCTTGTTTCTCGATGGCTTCATCATAAAGCGTCGACATGAACTTCGATGTCGTTAGCCCTTGCGATGAGGCTATTTCATCAAGCAAATCCCAAAATGCGCTTTCAAGTTGAATAGATGTTGAATGCCCTGCAATGCGGACCGAACGGTTGATTGCTTTATATCCGTCGGGGTCTTGGCCTGCAAATACGTTACACATATTGGTCTTCCTCCCTACCTCGAAACGTCATGGCCACCCTCCCAAGCAACCACTTGTTATGGGCTAAGTGTCGGTGAAATTTATTGTTTTTGCAAGCGAGATCGACGCTGCCAAAACGGCCTCGTCAAAAATTGATTAAAAATAGTGTGGTAGTCCGCTGCCACCACGTGTCGCTCACACAGGTCATAATCATTGTAATAATCCAAGTTCAGTTGGTTGGGAGAACGATTTGGCGAAGGCAATACATTCCATGATCCGTGTTTTGGATGAGGCGCGATCAGTAGAGTTTTACGATAAAGCATTTGATCTAAAGTCTTGCGGGCGTTTCGATTTTGAGAATTTCACGCTGAATTATTTGCGTAATGATGAGGTTGATTTTGAGCTAGAGCTGACAATCAACAAGAGCCAAACAGAGGCTTATGATCTTGGCGATGGTTATGGTCACATTGCCCTTTGTGTTGACGATTTGGACGCTGAACATGCCCGTTTTACGGAGCTCGGTTTAGAGCCACGCAAAATTGTCGAGTTTGAACGCGACGGCGTTCTTTTTGGCCGCTTCTTTTTTGTGGCCGATCCTGATGGCTATCAAATCGAAGTTTTACAAAGGCACGGAAGATTTCAATAAAGCGCACCACTTTGGTGCGTTTTCTATTTCGAGGAGGAGGTAGACGATGACGACTATCTATAAAAATCAAAGAGGAGAAAGCGGGGAAGGCTTATCGCGACGCGATGTTCTCACCCGTGGTTCGACGCTTGGTATAGGAGCCGCCCTTATTGTAAGTGGCAGCGCTGTGCTGAGTGCGGATCGTGCTTGGGGGCTTGAGACAAAAGCCTTGAAAGCAGAAACAATGGCAACATTGATTGAGATGGCTCGCGATGTTTATCCGCATGACCGTCTGCAAGACAAATATTATGCGATTGCTGTTAAAGGCCATGACGAAAAGGCAGCCACTGATGCAGCCCATAAAGACATGATCGAGGCAGGCATTGCCGATCTTGATAAACGGGCCGGTGGCTCTTATCGCGGCCTTGGATGGGAAGCCGACCGTGTTGCAATTCTGCGTGACATTGAATCAACTGGTTTCTTCCAAGCGGTAAGAGGCGGCCTTGTTGTCGCTCTTTATAACCAGAAAGAGATTTGGCCATTGTTTGGATATGAAGGCGAGAGCTATTCCAAAGGCGGTTATTTAGAACGCGGTTTTGACGACATTGAGTGGCTTTAGAGGAGGCGATCATGGCAGCACCATATGACTTAAACGATGACAGCGTTGTCGTCATTATCGGCTCTGGCGCGGGTGGCGGAACACTCGGCAATGAGCTGGCACAAAAAGGTATCGACACCGTTATTTTAGAAGCGGGCAGTCGGCACGAATATGAAGAGTTCATCAATGATGAATGGGATAGTTTCGGCCAACTTGCATGGCTTGATGCGCGTACCACATCTGGTTCTTGGCGGGTTGCAAAAGACTTTGCGGGCTTGCCAGCATGGATTGTGAAGGCGGTTGGTGGGTCAACAACTCACTGGGCTGGTGCGTCACTGCGCATTCAAGAACATGAGTTCAAAGCGCTCTCGACTTACGGCGCAGTTGAAGGCGCAAGCTTGCTTGATTGGCCGATTGGTCTTTCAGATCTTGAGCCATATTACGCCAAAGCCGAAGACAAAATGGGCGTAACCCGTACCAATGGTATTCCTGGTCTTCCAGGCAATAACAACTTCAAAGTTATGAAGGCGGGTGCTGATAAGCTTGGTTATAAGGAATGCCACACAGGCCGTATGGCGATTAACAGCCAAGACCGTGACGACCGCACCACTTGCCAACAAACAGGTTTCTGTTTCCAAGGCTGTAAGTGGGGCGCTAAGTGGTCAACGCTTTATGTGGAAATTCCAAAAGGCGAAGCAACAGGTAAGTTGGAAGTTCGGGCCAATGCGCATGTGCTGAAAATTGAGCATGATGACAGTGGCAAAGTAACAGGCGTTCTTTATGCAGATAAAGATGGCAATCAACATCGCCAAAAAGCGCGTGTTGTCGCCGTTGCAGGTAACTCAATTGAAAGCCCGCGCATTCTGCTTAATTCAGCCTCCAGCAAATATCCTGATGGATTGGCAAACTCATCTGGTCAAGTTGGCAAAAACTATATGCGCCACATGACTGGTTCAGTTTATGGCCTGTTTGATAAGCCGGTGAACTTCTATCGCGGCACGACAATGGCTGGCATTATCACGGATGAATCTGGTCATGATCCATCACGCGGTTTCGTTGGTGGGTATGAGATGGAAACATTGGCGCTTGGTTTGCCATTTATGGCAGCCTTCCTTGACCCAGGTGGTTGGGGAAGAGAGTTCACAACAGCTCTCGATGCTTATGATCATATGGCGGGCATGTGGCTTGTGGGTGAAGATATGCCACAAGAAAGCAATGCCATCAGTCTTAATGGTGATGTGAAAGACGCGCACGGTATGCCCGTTGCAAACGTGCACTTCGATGACCACCCAAATGACGTTGCCATGCGTGACCATGCTTATAAGCAAGGTGCTGCTGTCTATGATGCAGTTGGTGCAACCCGCACCTTCCCAACACCGCCTTATCCGTCAACGCATAATCTGGGTACAAACCGGATGAGTGCGAAGGCGTCTGAAGGCGTGGTGAATGGATGGGGCCAAACACACGACATTAAAAACTTGTTCGTGTCCGATGGTAGCCAGTTCACCACGGGTGCTGCTGAAAACCCAACCCTTACCATTGTAGCGCTCGCCATTAGACAGGCAGACTACATTGCGAAAGAAATGGGTTCAGGCGCTCTGTAAGTAAACGTCGAACGACATCCAATACAGAGCCCCGCATTCGTGCGGGGCTTTTTTGCGACAAAAGGTAATTGTGAATTTCTTAAGCCACTATTCTTCATAGGAACCTTGACTCGTCCTACCTTAATCATCTTATTACGATCTATCCGCAGGCGCCTCCCAAATAGCCTGACATCCAAGAATGGAAAATCCTATGAACAAGCCTTTTAGTGCTGTCGATCCCGATGGCCTTCTTGAGTATTCCGTCGTCTTTACAGACCGATCCCTCAATCATATGTCGCAGGCGTTCCAAGGTGTTATGCGCGACATTTATACGATTTTAAATGAAGCCTATAATGCAGATGCAGCGGTCGTCGTCCCTGGTGGCGGTAGCTTTGCAATGGAAGCTGTAGCGCGCCAATTTGCGACCGACAAAAAAGTTATGGTGATACGTAACGGCTGGTTTTCTTTTCGTTGGACGCAAATTTTTGAAGCAGGTGATATCCCAGCTTCTGCTGAAGTTTTAAAAGCTCAGCGTTTGGCAAATGAACATCAATCGCCTTTCGCTCCCATGGCAATCGACGAAGTGGTTGCCCGCATCAAAGCAGAAAAGCCAGCGGTTGTTTTCGCGCCGCATGTTGAGACATCATCAGGTGTCATTCTGTCAGATGATTATATGAAGCAAGTCGCAAATGCGGCCCATGAAGTTGGCGCATTGTTTGTCCTTGATTGTATCGCATCAGGTGCCATCTGGGTTGATATGAAAGAGATCGGTGTGGATGTGTTGATTAGCGCACCGCAAAAAGGCTGGAGCTCGTCACCATCTGCTGGTCTTGTGATGATGAATGAGCGGGCGCTTGAGGTTTTGCCAAACACGAAAAGCACAAGCTTCGCTGTTGACCTCGCAAAATGGCACCAGATCATGCAAGCCTATGTCAATGGTGGCCATGCTTATCACAGCACCATGCCAACGGATGCACTACGCGGTTTTCGTGACACGATGGTTGAAACCCGTGATATGGGTTTTGACGTTCTTAAAGAACGCCAATTTGAGCTTGGCCGTCGTGTGCGGGCACTGCTTGCTGACAATGGTTTTAAGAGCGTCGCGGCGGCTGGTTTTGAGGCACCCGGTGTGGTGGTGAGTTATACAGAAGATGACGGCATCCAAAACGGTAGTAAATTTGCAGCCAACGGCATGCAGACGGCTGCTGGCGTGCCTTTGCAGTGTGATGAACCAGCTAATTTTAAAACCTTCCGCCTTGGTCTTTTTGGGCTTGATAAGCTTGCCGATGTTGACCGCACGGTTGATCGTTTGCGTGCTGTCTTGGGTTTTGTCGTATAGCGAATGCGCCTTCGTCTTTTTGAGGATGCGAATGGGTGATTGAAAAATCACTCATTCAGCAGTAAACCAGCGACATGACACAATATATCGTTGCAGCCCTTTATAAATTCACCTCTCTGCCTGATTTTGAAATCCATCAGCAGCCGCTGCAAGCTGTGTGTGATGCGCATGATGTTATGGGCACCATACTCTTAGCCTCAGAAGGCATTAACGGCACGATCTCAGGTGCGCGCGAAGGTCTTGATGCTGTGCTTGAGCATATCAAAGCCCAGATACCCGGTTGCGCTGATCTTGATCACAAAGAGAGCTGGGCGGATGATAAGCCGTTTTACCGCATGAAGGTGCGGTTGAAGCGTGAGATTGTTACCATGGGTGTTGAGGGTGTCGATCCCAACCAAGCCGTCGGTCAATATGTCGACCCGCAAGATTGGAACGATGTGATTTCAGACCCTGATGTCATCGTTATCGACACGCGCAACGACTATGAGGTTTCAATTGGCACTTTCAAAGGTGCGGTTGACCCTGAGACGACATCGTTCCGTGAGTTCCCGACGTGGGTGCGTGAAAACCCTGAATTGGCAAAAACCAAAAAGGTTGCGATGTTTTGCACGGGCGGTATTCGCTGTGAAAAAGCATCGTCTTTCATGCTCAATGAGGGATTTGATACCGTCTACCATCTCAAGGGCGGCATCTTGAAATATCTGGAACACGTACCTGAAGAAAAGAGCCTTTGGGAAGGTGAGTGCTTCGTTTTTGACCAGCGCGTTTCTGTGCGCCACGGCCTCGAAGTGGGCGACTATGATATGTGCCATGCTTGTCGTCATCCCATTGACGAAGAGGCGAAGGCATCTCAATTTTATATTGCGGGTGTCGCGTGTCCGCGTTGTCATGATGAACAAAGCGATGAACAAAAACGTCGTTTCGCTGATCGGCAAAAACAAATTGAACTTGCCCAAATGCGCGGCGAGGAGCATCTTGGGCAAAAGAAAACAGGCCGCTAATGTTAGACGCCAAAGACACACCCGTTCTCTACACTTTCCGCCGCTGCCCTTATGCTATGCGCGCGCGAATGGGGATTTATGCGTCTGGCATCAAGATGGAATGGCGCGAATTGGTGCTGCGCGATAAGCCTGAACACATGGTGGAAATTTCGCCAAAGGCAACTGTCCCCGTTGTGCAAACGCCTGATGGAACGGTTATTGATGAGAGCTTCGATGTGATGGTGTGGGCGCTTGGGCAAAATGACCCGCATGATTGGTTGCCGCTCAACGCTGAGATGAAACAACGATCTGATGAGCTGATTGAAGAGTGCGATACCAGCTTCAAGCATCATCTCGATCGCTATAAATACCCTAACCGCTATGAAGGTGTTGATGCGATTGAAAGCCGTGATGCTGCTGTTGAGATTTTGACAAAATGGAACGGTTATTTAGCCCGCCATGAAAATCTTCTCGGTGACAAACCAAGGCTTGCCGATTACGCAACATTTCCCTTCGTTCGCCAATTTGCCAATGTGAACCGTGATTGGTTTGACGGTCTCGATTTGCCGCATTTGCAGGCGTGGTTAGAGCGCCACCTCACATCCAAAATTTTCGCTGACATTATGCTCAAGCAAAAACCTTGGAAGCCGGACGATGAGCTTTTGATTTTTCCGCAAGAAGCGAAAATGGAAGAAGCGGCTGATTAAGGGTTCTATTTCGCTGTTTTGAGAAAGTTGAAAAGATGAAAGCCCATATCGTGCTCGCCCATCCAGAGGCGAAATCATTCAACGGTCAGTTGGCAAGTTTGACAGTTCAAGGCCTTGAGAAGCAAGGTTATAGCGTTACCCAATCAGATCTTTATCGTATGGATTTTGACCCTTGTGAAAAGGCGGAGCATTTCACCAGCCGTTCGAGTGATGAGGTGTTTCATGCCCAAACCGAACAGCGATATAATGCGGGTGAGGGCACATTGCCAGCCGATGTGCAGGCGGAAATTGACAATATTCTGGCCAGCGACCTTTTGGTTGTTCATTTCCCACTTTGGTGGTTTGGCCCGCCCGCCATTTTAAAAGGCTGGATGGATCGTGTCTTTGCCTATGGCAAAATGTACAAGAGCAAAGAGCGTTATGACCGTGGTATTTGCGCGGGTAAGAAAATGATTGCCTGTGTCACCACGGGTGCGAGCAAGGCCTCTTGTTCTTATAATGGGCGGGAAGGTGACACCATGATGCATTTATGGCCCGTGTTGTTTCCGTTCCGCTATCTTGGTTTCCAAGTGCACCAACCAGAAGTGTTTCACGGGGTTGGTGGTGTGTCTTTCATCGAAGGACACGATGGAGCCAACTCAATTATTGATTCTTATGAAAAGCGTTGGAATGGGACGATTTCTTCGTTAGGTGACCGTGCCTTTGTTTCTTACAATGCCGACATTGATTTTGACGAGACAAATAGGCTGCTAAAAGACGCACCTGATTACTCTCCATTTGTCCGCCAGACAAAATAAAAACGGCGCCCTAAGGCGCCGCTTTCTTATTTTGTGGTTTGTTCGATTACCACTGGATCTGTTCGATCTGGTAGAAGTCGATGGATGAACCATCATCGAAGTTGATCGTACCAGCACTATCATCTGACAATGTAAGCGCACCAGCATCTTGGCCTGTGATCTCACCTTGGTCGAGTGTGAGGGTCCATGAGTTACCGAAGCTTGAGTCTGGTACATTTTCCAGCTCAATCGCGTCGGTCCAACCGCCACCTGCGCCACCGTGAACAACATCGTTGCCATCGCCCGCTTCGAAGGTGAACAGGTCATTGCCTGCATCGCCATGAAGCGTGTCGTTACCAAGTCCGCCGTCGATCACATCATCACCGTTGCCACCGAAGATTGTGTCGTTGCCGCCACGTCCTTCGAAGTGCTCGTTGCCTTGATTGTTGTAGTTCAAGAAGTTGCCACCTTGGTCACCTTGGATGGTGTTGTCGGTTTGAATTTCAAGATCTGCAATCGTTGGCTCAATTGATGGTGCGTCGTAATCAACAACCGTTTCTTGGTCGAGAACTACATCGTCAAACTGGAAGACTTCCACACCATGCGTTGTGTCCGTACCTTCGTTGTTGTTGTCACGATTGTCTGTGACAGAGAAAGTACCGTCGTCGTTTTGCGCAACTGTGTAGTCTTCACGGTTACCATCGAACAATGCGCGGTCTACGCCTTCGCCACCAACCAATTGGTCGTCGCCAAAGCCGCCTTCTAGCGTATCGTTGCCTTCGCCGCCGTGTAGCTCGTCATTACCTTCACCGCCGCGAACGTCATCGTTACCAGCGCCAGCAAACAACAGATCGTCGCCGCCATTACCGTGGATGGTGTCATCGCCAGCACCTGAATGCTCGCCACCAACTGTCCGCGACCCATCAAGGTTAGTCTCTTGATTTTCAGTCGAGAAGTTACGTTGGTTGCTTCCATTGTCGAGATCGAAGACACGGCCACCGTCGGCTTGATCAAACTGACCAAGGTCGATTGATGGTGCTTCAACTGTTGCAACAGCCGCTTCCTCGATGTCATTGACGTCGATAGTCAATGTTTCACTGAGCACTTGCTGCACAACATCTTGGGCTTCAACCTTAATGTTGTCGATGCTGTAAGATTCACCTACGAATGATACATCAGTCTCAATTTCGATGGTGAGCTCTGACCCTTCAGGAATGTTGTCGAAGGTGAAAGATGGACCATTATCAACTGTGCCGTTGTCATTGACAAGCTCGATACGCTCGCCATCGACGTTAGCATAAATCGTGATGTTGTCAGCATTTCTACCGCTTTCATCAAGACCGCCTTGACCTGACAGTTCGAACGAGATCGAAACGCCTTCAGCATTTGAAATATCAATCGTTTCAGTTTTGAACTCTGATGTACGATCATTTCCAACACGGCTAAAGTCTTGAGTGCCGCTATTGTTCTCACTGAAGTCTTCAGTGAACAAAGTGCTAGGACCAGCGCTTTCAACAGCAGAGACTGTCACATCAACGGTTGGTTCTGTTTCAAAATCAAATGATACATCACCTTTGACTTGTAGTTGACCATCAACCACTTCAAAGCGCTCATCTGAAACTTGGAACGTTACATCCGCATCGCCAATATCAGTGCTCAACTGACCAACGACAGCGCCTTCAGCATTTTCATCAATATCGTTAGATGAAAGCGTGATCGTTGTTGCTACTTCAGTGATGTCATTGACGTCGATTGTGACTTCTTCAACATAGCTTGCACCATCTTGGTCGGTTACTTGAACATTCAAGTTCAAGGCTTCAGTTTCTTCAAAGTTGATGTCTGCGCCATCTTTGACAACAATCTTGTCGCCAACAATTTCGAAGTTATCGTCTTCAACTGGGTTGCCTTCGCCATCTACCAGCGAGAAGGTGAGGGTATCACCAGCATCTGGATCGATGCCTGCAAGGTCTGCCACATGTGTGCCAGCAGCAGAGTTTTCGTCAACTTGAATGCCTTCGTTGCTTTCAACAAGGGTGTTGTTGCTTACCAGCGAGATGTTGTCGAGGAAGCCACCAACAGAGTCAGTGTCGTCAGCAGGCTCGCGGAACTCAAGCGTATCAAGTCCACCAGTGCCTTCAACTTCGAAGCTAAAGTTCTGCCAGTCTGTTGAATTTGCATCGATTGTGTCGACCAATTCACCGTTCCAGTAAACTTCAACTTCGTTGCCATATTCTGTGCTACGCGATGCACTGTCGAATGTCAGAGTATATGTCTCTCCGTCAACCGTTTGAACATCTTGTGATATGCTGTTTTGCACACCAGCGCGGCCATCAAGCTCCAAGAATTGCTCGCCTTCAGTACCTTCGCGACCTTGCAAGCTATCCCAGATTTCAGCTTTGTCAGAGGACTGCCAACCTTCAATGTCGTTGAATTGAGCAAAGCCACCATCACGAACATCGTCAGCTTCGAAGCTGCCGTTGACAAGAAGGTTTTCACCTTGCCCTGTCTGGCTCTCTTGAACAGTGCCCGTTACAACCAGATCGATTGGCGCTTGGTTTTCAACAACATCTGAGACATTGATTGAAACAGTCTCAGTGATAACGTTGCCGCCTTCATCTGTAACCGTCAAAGTCAAATCATGTGATGTCGCTGTTTCGAAGTCGAGGTTTGCACCTTCTGCGACAACCAATTGACCATCAACCACCTCGAACTGATCAGCGCCTTCGCCTGACAATTCAATTGTGTGGCTGTCACCTGCATCTACATCCACGATGTTGATTGTTGCAACAACAGTACCGGCAGCTGAGTTTTCAGCAACTGTGTCGTTAGACCAGTTGATGTCCACAGGAGCGTCGTTTTCGCCAGTAACATTTGCAGTCAATGTTGCAGTCGCTGTTTCACCAGCAGCATCAGTCACTGTGTATGTCAACGATTGGCCAGCAACTTCACCGCCATCAAGCGCTGCGAATGCATCAGTTTCTTCATTGATTTGGAAAGTGAATGAACCATCCGCTTCCAATGTGAAGGTACCAAAGTCGCCTTCGATTTCAGAACCAACCTCAACAGACTGGCCATCAAATTCGATTGCTGTAACCGTCAGTGCATCGCCATCAGCGTCTGTATCGTTTGCCAATACATTGCCGCTTGTAAAGCCTGCTGTTTCTGACTGACCTGCAATGCCAAAGACATCGCCTGCCAAAGCGTTACTCAGGTCTTGTACTTCAACAGTTTCACCTGTTTCAGTATCAACACCGTAAACGCGGTTGTCTGTATCAATTGCAATCAGTTCGCCGTCACCATTTGACGCGATACCAAAGATGTTTTCGCCGTTAGTGAAGTCGCTTGCAACGACCTCTGTTGGGATTGAACCACCTTCTGCACCGTCCAGGTCAATGCGGATGATTTCTTGATCGAGAGTCGCAAGATACAACTCACCATCAACAATTGCTAAGTCACCACCCGATTGTGCTCCTACATCACCGACCACAGTCGATTCACCTGTTTCAAGGTTTACACTGAAGAGTTCAGTGCTGTTGAAGGAACCTGCGTAAACCTCACCGTCTGGTGCAATCACGAGAGCGTTTGTACCGAATGGAAGGTCTGATGGGATTGACTGAATGATGTCGCCATTAGATGGGTCAAGCTCTACCAAGTCACCCGCTGGGAAGACGAGGGCGAAGACTTCACCATCACTGTTGACTGCCACATCGCTATATACTTGGCCATTTGTGTCGCCCAATACTTCAGATGTACCAGTTTCCGGATCGAATGTACCAAATTGCGATGAGTTCACGAAGAAGAAGCCATTATCAGGCGTATCCACGCTTACCGTATCGTTTTGAGCGATCGGAATAGCGTTCTCATCAACGTCACCGACATTCACAACAAGCGATGTATCTACCGACAAGCCGCCAGCATCTGTCGCTGTGATCGTTAGGTCATATGAAGAGACCGCTTCAAAGTCGATGTCTGCACCTTCGGCAACAACAACTTGACCATCCACAATCTCAAAGTTCTCAGAACCATCGCCTGATAGTGAGAATGTGTGTGTGTCGTTTGCGTCTGTATCGCCCACTGATAGGTTAGCAACCACAGTGCCTGCTTCAACATTCTCAGCAACATCGCCGCCAGTTGCCACGAGATCGATTGGTGTCTCGTTGACGTTGGTGACGTCGATTGCAAGTTCGCCTGATGTTGTTCCGCCGTTTCCGTCGGTAACCTCAACGTTTAAGGTAAACTCTGTTACTTCTTCAAAGTTGATGTCAGCGCCTTCAGCCACAACCACTTCGCCGTTCTCATTGACAGTGAAGTTCTCAGAGCCTTCGCCAGAGAGTGTGTAAGTAAGCGCATCGCCGTCAACATCAGTTGCAGCCAAGGTTGCAACAACGCTACCTGCTTCAGTGTTCTCAGCAACTGAGTTATCAGAAGAAACAACCAGGTCGGTTGGGCCTTCGTTGACGTCAGCCACAGTTACCTGAAGAGGCGTATCGATTGATAGGCCGCCAGCATCTGTTGCTGTCACAGTTAGATCGAAAGACGCTGTGTCTTCGTGATCGAGAGTAACACCCTCAGCCACAACCACTTGACCATCCACGATTGCGAAGTTTTCTGAGCCTTCGCCAGAAAGTTCGAATGTGTGTGTGTCGTTCGCGTCTGTATCGCCCACTGAAAGGTTCGCAACCACAGTGCCCGCTTCAACGTTCTCAGCAACATCACCGCCAGTTGCCACGAGATCGATTGGTGTCTCGTTGACGTTGGTGACGTCGATTGCAAGTTCGCCTGATGTTGTGCCGCCGTTTCCGTCGGTAACCTCAACGTTTAAGGTAAACTCTGTCACTTCTTCAAAGTTGATATCAGCACTTTCAGCCACAACCACTTCACCGTTCTCATTGACAGTGAAGTTCTCAGAGCCTTCGCCTGAGAGTGTGTAGGTGAGGGCATCGCCGTCAACATCTGTTGCAGCCAAAGTTGCAACAACGCTACCTGCTTCAGTGTTTTCAGCAACTGAGTTGTCTTCGCTAATTGAAAGGTCCGCAGGGCCGTCGTTCAAATCATTGACTGTGAATGTAACTTCTTCAGTGAATGTTTTGCCGCCGTCATCTGTTGTTGTCACAGTGAATGTGAACTCAGATGTTGCTTCAAAATCAATCTCTGCGCCTTCTTTAACAACCAAGCGATTGCCATCTACTTCGAGAACGTCAGCACCTGGGCCTGAGATTTCGAATGTATGACCATTTTCTTGGTTCTCATCTGTCGCACCAAGTGTCGCAACGGTCACGCCTGATGCAGAATTTTCATCAATGGCAGTGTTGTCGAATGTGATGTCGGTTGGCGCAGGGTTTTCGTCAATGTCATTGACGTCAACGGTCACGCGTTGTGTTGCTGTTAGACCGCCGCTATCTGTTACTTGAATGTTCAAGCCGAGTTGTGGCGTGCTTTCAAAGTCAATTTCAACGCCATCTTTAACAACAAGTTCGCCATTCTCATTCACTTCAAGGAATGGGTGTTCTTGTGGTTGGCCGTTAAAGTCTACGATATCGAAAGTAAAGCTATCACCAACGTCTGGGTCTGATGGGCTCAATGTTGCAACAACAGTTCCACCTTCAGTGTTTTCGTCAACAGAGAGGGGCTGAGAAACAACCGCAGTTGGTGCTTCGTTGATGTCGTTGATGTTGATTGTGATTTCAGATTCAGTCGTGTTGCCACCTTGGTCCGTTGCACGGATTGTGAGGGTGTATTCAGACTGTTCTTCATGGTCAAGCTCAGCACCTGGTTTCACACGGATGCGGTCACCGAGAGTGAAGAACTCATCGCTACCACCAACAATCTCGTAAGAAACAAATTCATTTGCTTCTGGGTTGTCAGTTGTCAAGTTTGCAACAACCGCATTGCCGCCTGTGTTCTCATCAACAGATAGATTGTCGACAGTGATTGTTGTTGGCGCCTCATTGACGTTTCTAACAGTAACCTGAAGAGGGGTATCGATTGAGAGACCGCCAGCGTCAGTCGCTGTAACTGTTAGGTCGTAGGCATTGAATGCTTCAAAATCGAGGCTTCCACCTTCAGCAACCACCACTTGACCGTCTACAACTTCAAAGTTCTCAGACCCTTTGCCTGATAGCTCGAATGTGTGTGTGTCATTTGCATCGATGTCTGCAACAGAGATGTTTGCAACCACAGTACCAGCTTCAATGTCTTCGTCGACACGACCAAGGCTTGTTGCTGACAGGTCGATTGGTGTTTCGTTGACATTTGTAACGTCGATTGGAAGCTCAGCAGTTGTTATGCCGCCTTGTCCGTCAGTAACCTCAACAGTTAAGGTAAACTCGGTTGCTTCTTCAAAGTTGATGTCAGCGCCTTCAGCCACAACCACTTCGCCATTTTCATTGATGGTGAAGTTTTCAGAACCTTCGCCTGACAATGAGAAGGAGAGGGCATCGCCTTCCGCATCTGTTGCTGCCAATGTTGCAACAACAGCACCTGGAGCTGAATTTTCAGCGATAGATTGGTCGCCATCAATTGTTACAACAGGTGCTTCATTTAGGTTTTGAAGAGTAATCTCAAGCGGAGAAGACACTGCAAGACCACCTGAATCTGTTGCTGTAACAGTAAGGTTGAATGCTGTTGTTTCTAGGAAGTCGATGTTTGCACCTTCTGCAACCACAACTTGGCCGTTTACAACTTCAAAGTTCTCGGCGCCTGCGCCAGAAAGTTCGAATGTGTGTGTGTCGCCGTCATCAACATCAGCAACTGTTAGGTTAGCAACCACAGTGCCTGCATCAGCATTGTTGCTGTTGAGCGTTTCAGGTGCTGCAACAACCGCAGTTGGTGCTTCGTTGATGTCGTTGATATTGATTGTGATTTCAGATTCAGTCGTGTTGCCACCTTGGTCCGTTGCACGGATTGTGAGCGTAAACTCAGACTGTTCTTCATGATCAAGCTCAGCACCTGGTTTCACACGGATGCGGTGACCGAGAGTGAAGAACTCATCGCTGCCACCAACAATTTCGTAAGAAACAAATTCATTTGCTTCTGGGTTGTCAGTTGTCAAGTTTGCAACAACCGCATTGGCAAAGGAATTTTCATCGACTGATGAAGCATCTGGGCTGATTGTTGTGAGGCCTTCATTCACATTGTTGATGCGAATTGAAGCGTCTTCTGAATAGGTGTTACCTTGGCTATCTGTTGTTGTTACAGTTAGCTGGACAGATGAAGCCGTCTCAGCGTCAATCTCTACACCTTCACGCACAACGATTTGGTCGTCTACGATTTCGAAGAGCTCAGCGCCTGGGCCAGACAATTCATAAGTGAATGTGTCGCCTTGGTCCGCATCTCTTGTCGTCAACGTTGCAAGAACGCTTCCTGCTTCAGAATTCTCATCGATTGATGTACTTGAGAACGTGATGTCGAACGGTGCGTTGTTTGTTTCAGGTACACCGTCATTGCCGCCGCCTACATCAACTGTGGCAGGCTCTTCAGCTTCGACGACAGAAACAGTAACCGTTTCAACATGGGTTGCCGCACCCTTATCGACTACTTGTACATCGATATCGAAAGATGCAATTTCTTCTGCGTTCAACTCAACACCATTGATGATGGCGATGTTATTGTTGTCATCGACGAAGAATTTATCTGCGTGCTCGCCAACAATAGAATATGAGAAGTTTTCGTTGGCGTCTTGGTCTTCTGCGCCTGTGATTTGCGCCACAATACGGTCGCCAGAAGTACCTTCATCAACGGTAAAGTCACCATCAAAGAAGATGTCTGTTGGATCTTCGTTGAGGTCTTGCACATCAATGTTGATTTTGGTTGAAAGGCTTTCGCCATTTGCTGCAAACGCAGTGATTTCAACAAGATGAAACTGAGCAGTCTCAAAGTCGATGTCAGCGCCGTCTTTTACAACAATCTGGTTGCCATTTGCAATTTCGAAGAGATCGCTTGCACCGCCAGTGATTTCGAACCGATCGACTTCACCTTCAACATTCAATGTACCAACAACTGTGCCGGCTTCAGCGTTTTCAAAAACGGCTTGATCTGAAAAGGTAAATTGTGATGGGTCAATGTTCTCAAAGCTCTCGTCATTTGGACCTTTCCAAACCACATCAAGCGTCGTGTCAAAACGGTTTTCAAAGTAGAATACTTCAAGCGTATGTGTACCAGCTTCAAGCTCAATGCCGCCTTCTGTGAAGCGAGCATCGTGAGAGCCTGGATCTTCAAGAACAAGTTCACCGTTGATCAAAATGCGTACGCCATCATCGGCATTTACACCAAAGGTCCACTCACCAGCTTCATCAACAGTGATATTTGTTGTGAAACGTGCACCAAAGTGATCGTCGCGGCCTGCATCATTTTCAAAAACGGAGTTGTCGCCTGAACCAAAGTTCAAATCTTCAACGACTTGTACGGAGTCAGCTGGGCGTGTGAAGTCGATTTCACTTAGATTCCGAGTGTCACGCTCAACATTGCCTTCGCCGTCAACCACGAAAAACTCGGCTTTAACGCCAGAATTTTCTGCAAATGTGAACGATAGGTCAGAAATGCCTTCGACTTGGTTGTTTACATCAATATTGAACGCTTCAATAAATGTATTGCCGCTTTCGTCTGTAACTTGCAGGCTAAGGTTGTGGCTTGTTTGGGTTTCAAAATCGAGATTTGCACCAGCGCGAACAACAATTTGGTCGCCATTGATTTCAAAAAACTCATTTTCAACCGGATTGCCATTGCCATCAACAAGTTGGTAGCTGAATTCTGTGCTGTCTGCATCAGAAGCAGACAATGTCCCAATGACTGTGCCGCCTGCTGAATTTTCATCAACCGCGCGGTTTGAGAATTGGATGTCTACAGGTGCCGCTGTTGATGCCTCGGCAGTCGCGTCAACGTCACCCGATGTGTTGAATGGCACTTCTGGAGTTTCCAACGTCGGCGTATCATTGATTTCTGGAACTGATTCCTCAGTGGGAGCGCTTGCTTCAACCACGTTATCAGCGTTTTCTTCTGTTTCTTCTGTTTCTTCAGACGTTTCGCTTTCAGCTGAGCCGTTGCCAGAAGTTGACCCTGCCGCTGCAGCTTCGTTTCCGCCTGTAACATCCGTTGCGTCTACAACATCTACGCTATCAAGAGTGTTTTGACCGTTAATCTCGCTATTTTGCCCAGTGGTGATGTCTGAGTTCGTAGCGTCAGCGCCTGATGCACCAAACTGTGCGTCAGCATCGCCCGATGTTCCAACCGATTGATCTACATTATCTGTTGAGAAGGTAGACGAGTTTCCTGATGCGGAAGTTCCGTTGGCTTCATTAGAGCCAAGATCACTTTCACTAGAAGAGGCCGCACCTGAGGTGTCTCCTGTTTGTTCCGTCGCTTCAGGCTCCGTTCCAAAAAGAACGCCAACACCATCACTGTCGTTTTTCGTGACGACACGATCTGATAGAACAAAGTCGTTTGCGTTTGCAACGCTATCATCGTTCTTTGTACCAGCAGATGCACCAGTTGAATTGTTGTTGTTGTTTTCGTCAGCCATTTTAATACCACCACAGTAAGTTCTTATAGATTGAGGGCTGCCAAGTTTGACCCAGGCGCACTCGTTGTTGGCGGTAATATGCTCAAAATGTCTCTTAAAGCAGTTAACGCAGCTGAGTAAATTTGCTATTTTAGGTTGAAATAGAATCCATGATTAACAGCTGATTACCTGACTCTACGTCACTTCCAGTGTTTGTCCGATTTGGTACGGTTTCCTGCTTTTATCTTAAGCAATTTACAATAATTTCGAGGCAAAATGTAACTTGGTGTTAATCAGGTTGCATTTGATGGAACAAAAAAACGAGGTCCACGCAGCGCTCTCAAAGCTGCGGGACGCCGGAATTATTAACGAAGGTGGAGCTTCTAAACAGGACGGTGCTAAGTCAACTGATCGCAAGCGCGCAGAGGACGGTACTCTTGTGTCTGAGCCGCAGTCTGAGGTCCTCTCTGAAAAGATGCCTGGCCCCCTTAAACGGGCATGGTACTTTGTATCAGAACCGTTTCTTGGTATTGGTCGAGTTCTGCATGAACTATCACCTAAAGGCCTGATTAAACGAGGCATTCCGTTTACATCCGCCCTTCATGTGCCCCGTTCTGTATTGATTTCTTCAATCATCATCAATTTGTTTGGTCTTGCTCTGCCGCTTGTCATTTTGCAGGTCTATGATCGGGTCATTCCGAATGAGGCGCACGAAACCTTTTCTATAATGATGATGGCATTGGCTGTTATCGCGCTTTTTGAAGCGATTTTGAGAGTATCTCGCTCTTATGTGCTTTCTTGGGCCGCAACGCGCTTTACAACCGCAATCACGCAAGAGCTGATCAGTCGCTTTTTGTATGCGCCATCGGGAGCATTTTCAAAAAATTCACCTGCCAAAACGATTGAGCGTCTTTCGAATATTAATCGGGTCGCCGATTTTTACGGTGGTCAATCCCGCCTGATGTTTATCGATCTACCTTTTGCCGGCGTCTTCTTGTGCGTTATGGCAATTATTGGTGGTTGGCTTGTTATCGTTCCTTTCTTGATCTTATGCCTGTTTGGTTTTGCAACCATTACATCAAGCCGTCATTACAAGGAAATCCTTGAAGAGAAGGAAGAGCACGAAGCGCGCACATATGATTTTGTGGCTGAAACGCTGCAAGGTATTTTGACCATGAAGAGCCAATCGGCAGAATCTTTGCTGATGCGACGCTTTGAGCGCCTTCAAGCGAAAAATGCTCAGCTTCACTATTCTATTATTACCGCTGCCATGCAGGGCCAATCAATTGCCAGTTTGCTTGGCAATGGCACGATGATCGCCATGGTAACGACAGGCGCTTTCTTAGCTGTGCACGGTCATATGACAGTTGGCGTTTTGGCGTGTTGTTCTTTGCTTTCAGGTCGTGCAGTGCAGCCGATTTTGCGGGTTGCTAGTACTTGGAATGAGTTCCAGCGAGCGCGTATTGCGGTTGAAGAAGTCTCTAAACTGTTTGAACTTAATAATGTTCCTGAATTGACTGCGATTGTTGAAGATCCGCCAACACCTGAGGTTGTAGCGAAAGATCTTGTTCTAGAATTGGGTGACACGGGTCGCAAGCTTGGCAAGCTTTCGTTTAATATTGAATCGGGTGAATCGATTGCGATTGTGGGGCCGGATGGGTCAGGCAAATCAACGCTTCTTGATGCGATTGCTGGCTTGAGAGAACCTGATGCAGGCACAATCACGCTTGATGAAATGTCAGCCTATGACTTCCGTCGCCGCTATAAATCTGCGGTCGGATTGTTAGACACAAGCACCGACGTTTTTGCGGGAACAATCTTTGAAAACCTTACTCTATTTGGTCAAGGCGGCTCAGCTGAAGAGGTTCGTTGGGCAACAGATATTGTTGGGCTTGAAAAGGATATCGATAAGCTGCCTCAAGGCTATGATACGGTGCTTGGCCGTGGTATCGCCGAAACATTGCCAGCAGGCTTTATTGGTCGGTTGCTTATGGCGCGCGTGCTCGCACAAAAACCTGTTTTGTGGGCGTTGGATGAGCCGCAAACGGCATTGGATAGCGACGGTATCAAATCATTTTTGCAGGCGCTGGAAAATCTGCGCGGCTGGATCACCTTCGCTTATACCACGAATTCAGAGGAATTCATGAGGGCTGCGGATCGTATTTTCTATGTTCAAAATGGCGAGTTAACGTCTTACGACAATGTTGAAGATATGAAAGCAGGACTTGCTGAAAATGAATTTGATCGCGTCTCAGTGGATGGCCTAGAGATCAAAGAGATAGGTGCATAATGAGTACTGATGAACCGAAAAAACCTATTTCTGAAAAAACAACTGGCAATGAGATGGAACTCGAGGCCAAAGATGTTGATCAGGCGACATTAACCGGCGATGCATCCGGCGAAAAAGGCGTTGATAATCAAGCTGTTGTGAAGCCTTTAAGCGAGCTAACAACCGAAGATTTTCGACAGCTCGGTTTGCCAGTTGGAGGACATGATGGTCTGTCAGATCATGTTCCAGACAGTGCAGTAGAAGATAATATCAGCAATATCGAACAGGCATTTTCTCCTTTGTTGCAAAACAAAGAGAAAGAGAAAGAGCTTTCAAACGCCTATGATAGGTGCCTACGCTCCTTGTTGGTTGAGTTGAAATGGCCGGGTGAAGATCGTCATATTATCCAAGCTCTTCCGCACTTCAAAGAAATGGATGATATCCATGCTTTTCGAGGTGTTCTGCATCACTTAGGTTTTGCAAGTCGAGTGCGCGTTGAAAATGCTGCAAATTTAGAAAAACGCCTTCCTTGTCTCATCATTGACGATGAAGCGCGGCCAAGAATTGGTCTCCGTTTCCTGCCCAATGGTAAGCTGCTTGTTTATGATGGGCCACGTGGTGATTTGCGTGAAATGGATCGGCCAAAAGGGCAAATCCGCTTCTGTGAAGTTGAACAGTCTGATGATATTGCAACGGAGCCTAGAAACCGCAAAATAAGCTGGTTTTATGAAGGTCTACGCAAGTTTAATTCTAAGATTATGTTGGTGGTGGGTTTAACCTTCGTTGCTAACTTGCTTGCTCTTTCAACACCGATTTTCACCATGAATGTGTACAATCGGGTGATTGGTTCTAAGTCATTAGATACACTTATCTTTTTTGTATCTGCGATCTTGTTGACGCTGTTGTTTGAGATTTACATCAGGCACGTTCGCGGTCGGTTGATTGCTTATGTCGGTGCACGCTTTAACACACAATTATTGATCAGGGCGTTTGAGCGTATCTTGAACCTACCAATCAGTATGACTGAGAGCGCTTCTGTTAGTCAGCAGATTGTTCGCTTACGTCAATTTGAAAATGTTCAGTCGTTCTTTACTGGACCAGTGGTTAGTGCAGGTCTCGACCTCCCGTTTACGATTGTTTTTATTCTCGCAATTTCGCTTATTCATCCTATTTTGGCGTTGATCCCAGTAGGTCTTGCGATTGCATTTGTGTTGATTGGCTTGATTTCAATGCCGATGACAAAGCGGAATGTTTTGATCACGGGTAAATCCCGCCAAACACACCAGAATTTGCTGATTGAAACAGTCAACAAGCGTGACACTATCCGTCAATTACGTGCTGAAGATGTATGGATCAAGCGTTGGGATGACATTGGTCAAGAATTCAACTCGCGTCGTTTTAATGCGCAGTTCTTCGATACGATCATGCACACGCTGGCGCAAAGTTTGGTGATGATTGCAGGTGTTGCAACATTGTGGGCGGGTGCGTTGCTCGTTATGGCAGAAGAGTTGTCTGTTGGTGGTTTGATTGCTGTGATGATGTTCGTTTGGCGAATTTTGTCTCCAATCCAGACAGCATTCTTGAGTTTGAACCGTATCGGACAATTTGCTGAAACGGCGAGACAAGCTGATTTGTTGATGAGTTTAGTGCCTGAGCGCGACCCGAGTTCTGCGCCGACACTAAGAAGAAACTATGATGGGCGCATTACATTTGACAGTGTTAGCTTCAAATACGGCGCATCGACAGATCCTGTGTTTAGAGGCATATCTGTTGATATTCCAGCGGGGCAGGCGGTCGCTATCACTGGTGACCCGGCATCAGGAAAATCAAGTTTCTTGAAGTTGGTTCTAGGTCTTTACAAACCGCAGGGCGGAACAGTCTTCCTTGATGGATTGAACTTGCAACAGCTTAATGTGGATGAGGTGCGTACCTCCATAGGATATGTGGCGCAGCGCCCAGAGTTCTTCTATGGCACGCTTGCTCAAAACATCCGCTTGGCGAACCCATCGGCAACGGATGATGATTTAGAAGAAGCATTGTCAGCAGCTGGTATTTGGCTGCCACATACACAGTTGGAAGAAGGCGTTCAAACCCGTCTGACGGCAAGTAAGCTGACAAGCATGTCGAACGCGATGAAACAGTGTTTCTCCATCGCCAGAGCGTTTGTGAAGCATGAAAACATGTATTTGCTCGATAGCCCTTCTAGCAATCTCAACATGTTTGAACGTGAAGCCTTGTTCGATAAGATTGGCTCTATGAAGGGCCAATCAACGCTGGTTATCGCCACGACAGATGATGAACTCATTTCTAAATGTGACAGGGTATTATACCTAAGAGGCGGTGCTATCGCCTTTGATGACACGTCAGAAAAATTCCTTGCTGCGAAGGCTGCTGCTGAGAAAAAGAGAGCTGGTTGAGTGTAAGACGCTGAATCTATTGACTAATTCAAGCTTTCATTCAATCATGTTAACTTGGGCTTAAGCCTGAAAAGCAGTAGTTTCTTCCAAGCGGGCGAAATGCTTCAAAATTAATTCAAATGCAAATTATCGAGTGTAGGATCGGTGTATCGAGTAAGAGTGAGTAAATACCGTGAAACTGTTTAGAGATCCGATTCAACAAGATGATAATCTCGCAATGCCGTTGGAAATTGATGGCGGGCATTGGGATGGTACATTCCGCCGCTTTTTGTGGGCGTTGAGTGGTTTTGTCATAATTTTAATAACAATGTCAGTCTTTGCCCCTGTGCGCGAAGTTGCGATTGCCGAAGGTGAAATCATTCCAGTCGGCTCTATCGTTTCTGTTGAGCACCTTGAAGGTGGCATCGTTGACGATGTTTATGTCAGTGAAGGTGGCTTCATTCGTAAAGGTGAGCTCTTGATGAAATTGCATCCAGAAAGTGGTTCTGGGGATTTCAATCAAATTCGTGTTCGCCGTGACCTTCTTGAGATGCGCCGCCTTCGTGTGGGTGCTTTGCTTAAAGGCCTAGATGTTCCAGATTTTGGTGAGTTGGATGCAAAATATCCAACTGAAGCTGCTGACCAGCGTTTGCTGTTTACTTCTGAGAAAAAAGCAGTCACCGCTGGTGGTAAAGTTCTTGAATCGCGCCTAGAGCAACGTCATTCAGATTTGCGCTCCCGCAAGGATGAAATCAAAGCCGTTGATTCACAAATTGCCATTTACAAAGAGCAATATGGTGCACAGCAAAAGCTTATCAAAAAAGGCTTTTCTTCTCGCTCACGTCTTCTTCAGGCAAAAGCGCGCGTCGAAGAAGTGCGTGTGACACGCCAACAATTGCTTGGCACAATTGAATCAATCAAAGGTCAAATTGTTGAATTAACAAATGAGACTGAGCAGGCTAAGAACGCAAAAAGCCAAGAATGGTCAGACACTTTGGTCGCTACGATTGGCGAAATATCTGAGCTTGATGAGCGTTTGAAGGGCGGAGAAGACCGTGTGAAACGTCTAGCCGTCTATGCGCCGAAAACTGGCCGTGTTCAATCGCTTGCGGCAAAGTTGCCTGGTCAAGTGATCCGCGCTGGTGATGTTGTTGCTGAAATCGTGCCACTTGATGCAAGTGTTGAGGCTGAGGTGCGTATTCAACCAAAAGACATTGGTTATGTGCAAGCAGGCCATCCAGCTGAAATCACTTTGTCAACTTTTGACCCTGAGGTGTTTGGGAAAATCGAAGGTAAGGTTCGTTCAGTCTCTCCAACAACGTTTGAGACAGAGCGTGGCGATAAATACTTCAAAGGTCTCGTCGAGCTTGACCGAAGCGTGCTTGAACATAATGGCCGCAGCTTCCCAATTACCGCGGGTATGGTTGTAACAGCTAATGTGATTACGGGATCAAAATCTGTGATGCAGTATATCATGAAACCTGTTGTACGTTCGTATGATCGGGCGTTCTCTGAACGATAAGGTTGAGACAGGTAAACGAGGCTGGCGTGAGCTGCACGTGAGCCAGAGCGAAATAATCATAAAGCCCTTTCAGTAGTTACATACTGGAAGGGCTTTTTGTTTGTTTGGCAAACGGTTGGACAGTTTACATAACTGTAGCTGTTGTGACGACGTGGCGAATTGCTAACTCTAAAGAGCAAAAAGCCAACAGCACCTCAATTGGATGACGGTAGATTTTAGAATTTTGACGGATCGAAAATGAACGGCTTAATGGCTCGTTAGGTGCGCATGCCGGCCATACCGCGATATTGCTCAATTATCTCAGGCATTTTTGAGACGGCTTGGCGTGTATTGTCCACTCGAAGCTTTGCAATGGCTGCAAATACATCTTCTGACATTTTCAAACCATTGCAAAGTTGAACGAATTGCATGCTATTTTTCTTTCTAAAGATAGCCGCAATTTTCGATTCGGTTTGCTGCTTTACAAAAGCAAGAACTTGGCAGGTTTCCAGAAAGCTATTTGATTGCGCAAGTTCGAGAATGCACTCGTCAAGCGTTGCTCGACCTTTGTTCAAATGATCAATGCAAGCCTGCGCTTTAGGCAGGTAAAGGCTCTGCTCGCGTTGGTTGCTCGTTTTCTGTTTTGAACCACCCTGCATCTCCACGGTCGATTTTTGTAAAATCGCTGGGAGCATTGTTTCATCAATCCCAAGATTGATGCCAACTGGTTCTGCAAGGCTAATGGGCATGTCACTTCGTTGAAAGAGTGCTTTGCCGAACGTTTCATCAACAGAACCGATTGTCGCCAGTTCTTTGAAGCCATTATTAGAAAAACTAGCGCCTGGATTGTTGATCGCAGAAACCAAGGTGCTCATATCGGCATAAGAAATGAGAGTATCGGTTACTGGACTGGTCAATGCGACGCGCCGTGCAATAAATGTGCAGTAGCTTGAATCGAATTTCGTCATGATATCGATAAGGTCCTCATCTCTTAAAACAATTGAATGTTCTAAGACGGGTGCTGCAATATCGATTTCTTTGTGAGCAAACTTCAAAATCAAGCTGTGTGGCGAGAAAGCAAGTCTCGCGAACGTATTGGAGGCCTCGATGATTGTTTGATTATCATCAGTGCCATCGATTAGCGGTTCGACCAATTCTGCTAACGCGCTTAATTGTTGATCTGCGAACAGCTCTCCGCTGCTTTTGCATGTTGATGAAACGAAACGTATCAGTTTTCGCTGCTTTGCAGGGCTGCAGTCGGTCAGATCTTTTTTAAGGGCTGCAAGCATTATTTCAAATTTCCGTTTTCACTACAATGGACCAAAATCCTAAACAAAATTTGAAAATCAGAGACGAGAAAAAATATCTCAGCTAGGTTGGTGGTAACAATGTGATTCTTGGTTAGTAAGGGGTTAAAATGGCTTACCAAAATTATACACTAGAGATGCTGCAACAGATCGACGCAAAACATCATATGCATCCCTTTTGCGATTACAAAGAGCTGAAAGCACAGGGCACCCGTGTCATCAGTGCTTGTGATGGGAATTATGTGATTGATAGCGAGGGAGGGCGTCTGCTTGATGCTATGGCGGGCCTGTGGTGCGTCAATATTGGTTACAGTCGGCCTGAACTTGCTGAGGTTGCGCGCGAGCAAATGCTTGAACTGCCTTATTATAATTCGTTTTTCCAATGCACCACACCCTCTCCAATCCTGTTGTCAGAAAAACTGATTGAGCTTGCGCCTAATGGCATTCAAAATGTTTTTTATGGTTCATCAGGATCAGAAGCGAACGATACTGTCATTCGCTTGGTTCGCCATTATTGGGCTTTGGAAGGCAAGCCAGAACGGCAGGTCATCATTTCCCGCCACAATGCCTATCATGGCTCAACCGTTGCTTCGGCCTCATTAGGTGGCATGTCTGCCATGCATGGTCAGCTTCATACAATGTTGCCAGGCATCAATCACATTATGTCGCCGTATCATTTTGGTGAAGCGTTGCCGGGTGAGAGCGAAGATGATTTTGGTATGCGTGCAGCCCAAGCGCTTGAAGATGAGATTTTGAGTGTTGGCGCTGACAAAGTGGCGGCGTTTGTTGCAGAGCCTATTCAGGGTGCGGGCGGTGTGCGGGTTCCGCCTTCCACTTATTGGCCTGAAATCAAACGCATCTGCGATAAATACGATATTTTGCTGTGTCTTGATGAAGTGATTACTGGCTTTGGTCGCACTGGTGAGTGGTTTGCGGCGACGCATTACGGAATTGAGGCTGATACAATCACAACGGCTAAGGCAATAACATCTGGTTATATTCCACTGTCGGCTGTGTTGGTTGGGAAGCGGATATCAGAGACTTTCACACGTGGGGGCGGTGAATTTTATCACGGCTATACCTATTCTGGGCACCCTGTTGCCTGTGCCGTTGCGCTTGAAAACCTTCGTATCATCCAAGAAGAGGGCATGGTTGAGCGAGTAAAAGATGATACAGGCCCTTACCTTGCAGAGAAGATGGCGGCGCTTGAAAGCCATCCACTCGTGGGGCAGGTGCGAACGTTTGGGTTCTTAGGTGCGATTGAGATTGTTGCAAATAAACAGACCAATGAACGCTTCCCAAATGAGGGGCATGCTGGCGGTGTTTGCAGAGATTTTTGTATTGAAAATCAACTGATTATGCGGGCTGTTGGCGATACGATGATTATGTCACCACCGCTGACTTGGGATCGTGCAGCCATTGATGAATTTATCGAGAAGGTTGGTCTTGTCTTAGATCAAGCCCATGCATATTTGACCGCTTAACAAAGCGGCGCATAATAAAAGAGAAAACTGCTGGTCGACATCGGCAGTTTTTTTATATATAAAATGCAACCTATTAGTGCGTAATAATATTATGCAACCAAATTAACTTACCATTAATTGCTCTCGTGATAGTTGTGTGTTGGATTCATACAATTTATGCGAGAAAAAAACATGGGTTTTAATTGGTTGTTCGGTCGGCGCGCAAATACGCAGTCAAATTCTGATGCAGCATCAGCAAATTCAACACATGCTTCTTTAAAAGGTAAGCCCGTGCAAAGGGTCAAAAGTCTCAGCAAGGGGGAACTGTTAGCTTCCACCCTTTTGGCTCTGGAATTCAGAGGCTGGTGAGCGCGAAGTTGCTTTGCCTTACTTCCAATCTATCTATGGCGGCGGCATTGCTGTTGAAGAAAGTGAAAACAATAAAGGTAAAATGAAACCGATTGAAGCGGTCTATCAAGTAAGGTTTCTTGTTGAAGAAGATAGTCTTCTCATTACAGATAAAGCACTGCGTGGAACCATTCATGTGGTTGCAGCGGCTGAGAGTTTTGGCATCAGAGCGTTTCGACAAATCGCCAAAGTATTCCTGCAAGAACTTGGTTTATAACCATTAATATTTTTCACTAAAGAATACTGCGCTGCAACATTTTGTGTTTGCGCTGACACATTTGCGCCAGAATGTGGGCTGAAGGGGGGACCGACTAGGTGAGCAGAAAGCTCATGAAAAATAACAATAATTATTCGGACATCCCACAATGTGTAAACATTTTAAAATGACCGCGATTGCGGTAGCTTGTCTTGCGGTGCTTCAGACACAATCACCTGTTCAAGCTTTCACCAATATTTCGCACCCCGTAACAGTGCCTGTTTTTAAGACAGAAAAATTAGAAAAACGCGAAAAAGCAAAAGACACAAAGAAGCGTTCAAGCAGCAAAAAGTCGAAGTCGAAGACGGCCAAGAAAAAGACAACTGGTAAAACAATAAAACGGTATGTCGCTTATCGAGCAGCGCATAATCATGTGAATACGTCTTGTTTTCCGTCTCGATTGCGCAGCGTTTTAAACAAAGTGCGCGCCCGCTATGGAGCGACCGCAATTGTGAGTTCTGGATACCGCAGTAAACGTCATAATCGACGTGTTGGTGGTGCAAGGCGCTCTATGCATATGCAATGCAAAGCTGCTGATATTCGTGTGCCAGGTGTTAACAAATATAAGCTTGCGCGCTTCCTAAAAACCA
>JBDVXS010000013.1:0-14016 GCA_039964305.1 Hyphomicrobiales bacterium | reverse complement strand
TTTGCTGCCCCATTTGCTGATTTAGTGGACTTCGCCATCGTGATGCTTTCTCTTTGGTCACAAATTGTCGGATTCGATTTTGTACACTTATATCGTCGAATACAAATTTTAAGTGCTCCAGTTATGCGCAATTTCAACTTTATTAACATTGCAAAGACGGCATTTCTCCAGAGCGTTGAAAGAGATTGCTTGGGCTTTACGAAATCTTAATCATTGCAGAACACAACTAGAACATCTATAAATGTTCGTGTTTTGTATCAATGCAACGATTCGGAAAAGACAAGCCATGCTAACTAGAAAACAACATGAGCTCTTGATGTTCATCAATGAACGGCTTCGCGAAAGTGGTGTGCCGCCTTCCTTTGATGAAATGAAGGATGCTCTTGATCTTAAATCTAAATCTGGAATTCATAGATTGATTACAGCTTTAGAAGAGCGTGGATTTTTGCGCCGCTTACCAAATCGCGCCCGAGCGTTGGAAATTTTGAAGCTGCCAGAATCGGTAACACCGGGCCTTGCTTCCGCTAATCGCTCAAAAGGCTTCTCGCCGAGCGTTATTGAGGGAAGTTTGGGTAAAACCCACGAACCTGGGCCGCTCCCAACATCAGATGATAGTGGGCAGGCCGTTAGCATCCCTGTCATGGGGCGCATTGCAGCTGGTACGCCAATTTCTGCGATACAGGAACATTCCCATTCTATTGCTGTTCCACCTGATTTGATGGGCAATGGTGAGCACTATGCTTTGGAAGTGCGTGGTGATTCCATGATTGAAGCTGGCATTTTAGATGGTGATACGGTCATCATCAAAAATCAAAGTGCTGCTGACAATGGTGACATCGTTGTCGCACTCGTCGATGAAGAAGAAGCAACCTTGAAGCGACTGCGTCGCAAAGGGGCGTCTGTAGCCCTTGAGGCTGCGAACCCTGCCTATGAAACCCGCATCTTCGGCCCAGACCGCGTAAAGGTTCAGGGTAAGCTTGTTGGCTTGGTGCGTCAGTACTAGTTCGACGGTTTATACTGCGCATGCCACGGGCGTTTAATGTCTGGTATGGCTTTTTGAATTGAGAAGTTTAGGAGGGTTTTGCCCTCCTTTTCTTTTGTCTCAAGATACAATTTATGTGATCCACCTTGTTTGAGTGCGTTTCGGTCTATGACAAGGGCGGTGTTTGAACAAAATTGAGGGGCAGATAACTCAGACACGACAACGGCAGCTTTCCTGCAATCTTCATAAAAGGCTGAGGGATGTTTGACGTGGGCAATTGTGTAATTGGCAGCTTGATAGAGGCAGCCAAATTGATCGCATTGAAAGCTTTGGGCTGGCGTTGTCCCGTTCGTTTTGTCTTTTGATTGATGCAAGGGGAAACCCAAAGCCTGCCGCCAAACTTTCGTTTCGAATTTGCCCGCTCTAGCGCCAGAAACAACAAGCGTCCCCTTGTGAACGATGGCGACAGTTTTGCCGTCTTCTGAGATCAACACGTTGGGTTTCGGTGTAATGGGTATGAAGTAGAGAACACCAAGGCCAAACCCCAAGATGATATAGCGTAACTTAGATTTCAAGAGTGCTGCAATCATCATGATCAAAAAGACCATCGTGATTATGGAGGAACTAACCTGTGGTGTTGTTGAGAGGCCTATCGATAAAGTCTCGAACCATTCTGCAACCGATTGAATAAGGCCAATGCCCTGCCCCATGACGAACAAGGGAAAGGCTTCAAAACCGAATGGCATTGCGATGAGGCCAAGAAATCCAAATGGCATGACGAGAACAGAAAATATCGGTACGGCCAGCAAATTAGCCGCTAATCCAAAGGGTGCAAATTGGTTGAAGTGAAAAGCAGCTATGGGGGCTGTTGCTAACCCAGCAAGGCTTGATGTGATGATGAGGCCAATGCCATAGCGTTTGAGTGAATGAAACCATCGTTTGGGTTTGGAAAGCTTTGTGTCGTTGTGATCGACTTTGGGTAATAACCACCAGCTTGAAAAGCTCACCAAAAACAAGGTCGCCATGAACGACATTTGAAACCCAGGTCCAATTGCTGCAGCTGGCGACAATGCGAGGATGAGGAAGGCGGCCACCGCAATATTACGCACACTCAAAGCGCGGCGGCCGCTTAAAAGCGCAAGTGCCATGATTGAAACCATAATGAAGGCGCGGGTGGCAGAAATGCTTCCCCCTGAAATCGTATAGTAGATAAGCGTTGTAACAAGACCCAAGCCTATGGCGATGTCCCTGATTGGCACATCACTGGGTATAACAGACCAACGCGCCATGCCTGCTCTTGCCGCAAACATGACGAATGTAAAAACCAGCGCCATGTGCAAACCAGAAATGGCCAAAAGGTAGGCAAGTCCAGATATAGCAAGCACTCGCCGATCTTCTTGTTTAATGGCGCCCTTAGTGCCGACCAGAACAGCTGTTGCAAAGCCAGCGACCGACCCTAAACCGTTCGACTTTAGAGCGTCCGTTACTCTGCCCTCAATAAGGTTGCGCAGTCTTTCAATGCGCGAACCAAGTCTGTTCTTAGTTCCCCCACCCTTTAAAACCTCAGGCGCACCATAGATAAAACCCGACGCACCAATCCCTTTGAAAAACAAGTCTCTGCTAAAATCGAAACCGCCGGGAATGACGGGACCAATTGGCGGGGACAGTCTGACGTTCGCTTGGATGTAATCACCTGTTTCAACAATGGCTGCTTTGCTCAACAAACGAAGCCTGATTTTATTGGGTAGAGATACATCTTGGTCCTGTTTGACTGATTGCACATGCTCCAAAATAATCCGCCTAGAACCATCTGCCCGCCGCTCAATGCTTGTAACGTGAGCTTTGATGGTTTGATTGGTTGTGCGTGTGATGGGTGGCTGGGTTTTTAGATGGGTGTGGAATGTTGCAGCGGTAAAGCCCGCCAATAAACTGGAAACGGCTAGCGCATAATAAAACTGCCGCCCTTTATGGCGAAGGAGGACAGTTGCTAAGGTGGCTAGCAATGTTACCGTGGTCGCGGCGAGTAAAGACGGCTCTTGGGGGGCGGAAAAATATACGATGACACCGATGAGAAAGGTGACAGTAAACCAGATGAACGGCTCTGCTCTTTCAACTTCGTCATTAAGGTGGTGCTTGCAGATAAAGCCAAGCAGCTTGATGGTTTCCAACCACTGCTGAGGCTTTGTGAAATCGTCAACAGCAAAAGGTCTGGTGTCAGTGCCAGCTCGCTTTTTCTGATCTAAATTCTTTAACGCCACACCATATACTCTCGCTACTGAGAGCCATTTTGTTCAAAACACGGCTTCATTGCAAACTTGCTTCGTGTTAGATGGCAACAAACTTCGTCTTCAACTGCTTTGTTGAGGAACAATTTCACTCAAATCAGAGCTTGAGATCCTACTATGACCGATCAGGTAGTTACACGTTTTGCCCCTTCTCCCACCGGCTTTTTGCACATTGGTGGCGCAAGAACCGCGCTGTTTAATTGGCTTTATGCGAAACGCCACGGTGGCAAGATGTTGTTGCGCATTGAAGATACTGACCGTGAACGTTCAACCGATGAAGCTGTTGATGCTATCTTGGATGGTTTGTCGTGGTTGGGTCTGGATTGGGATGGCGACCCCATTTCCCAATTTGCAGGTGTTGCCCGTCACCGTGAAGTGGTGGACCAAATGCTTGAAGCTGGCACCGCTTATCGTTGTTATGCAACGCCAGAAGAATTAAGCGAAATGCGCGAGACGGCGAAAGCTGAAGGCCGTTCGCCTGCCTATGATGGGCGCTGGCGTGATCGTGACCCGTCTGAGGCGCCTGAGGGCGTTGATCCGGTTATTCGGGTCAAGACAGCTCAAGATGGCACAACGATTGTACAGGACAAAGTGCAGGGCGAAGTGCGCATTCCGAACAAGGATATCGATGATTTCGTCATTCTTCGCTCAGATGGCACACCGACTTATATGCTTGCGGTCGTTGTTGATGACCATGATATGGGCGTTACCCACATCATTCGCGGTGATGATCACCTTACCAATGCGGCACGACAAACGGCGATATTTAGTGCGATGAACTGGGATGTTCCCGTTTTCGCTCATATTCCGCTCATACATGGTGCAGACGGCGCTAAGCTATCTAAACGTCATGGTGCTTTAGGGGCTGAGGCTTACCGTGCTCTTGGATATCTGCCAGACGCTTTGAAGAACTATCTCGTGCGGCTTGGTTGGGCAAAGGGTGACGAAGAGATTATCACGCTTGACGATATGATCGCATGGTTTGGGTTTGACGGCATGAACAAGGCCGCTTCCCGTTTTGATTTTACCAAACTTGAAGCGCTCAATGGCCACTACATTAGAAATACTGATGACGCTGACTTGATGGGCCATATTGAACGGATCTTGCCTGAGATTGACGGTGGAGCCGAGATCGCTGCCAAATTAACGGATGAGAAGCGTGCGAAGGTGCAAGCAGCCCTTCCTCTTTTAAAGGAACGCGCGAAGACGTTAATTGAGCTGATTGAAGGCGCGGCCTTTGTTTATTCTGACCGACCTTTGCCATTAACGGATAAAGCCGTTTCGATTTTGAATGATGAGGCGAAAGGGCGACTCTCTAAGTTAGTTGCTGAACTTACATCGGTTCAAAGCTGGAATTATAGTGAGTTGGACGCTTCGATGCGGGCCTTCCTTGAGGCCAATGATTTGAAGCTTGGAAAAGTTGGCCCTGCCCTTCGTTGTGCTCTTACAGGCACCACCAATGCACCTGGTATTTTCGAAGTATTGGAATTACTGGGGCGTGAGGAATCACTGTCACGGATAAAAGATCAATTGAAATAGGTAAAAGTTCCGATAAAAATTGATGTTGCTGAGCAATACAAAACAATCGAGAGATGCCTTTGTTTACAACAGCTTGGCGGCATACAATGTGTTCGTAATTTGACAATTGGCTCATTTCCTCTAGTCAATTGGTTGCATTGTATTGCCCCTGCGAGCTAAATCGGGTACCTAACGGGCAGCGAAAACCACGTGCAATTTCATAAACTTGTACGCACCCAGCCAATTTAGAGCCTAGTGGGTCTTTTGGTCGTTTGGGACAGATGGAGGACAAATATGTCAGATAAAAAAGCGCAACTGAATATAGACGGAAAGAGTTTTGATTTCGAAATCAAGTCTGGTGTCATTGGACCAGATGTCATTGATATTTCGTCGCTCTATGCGCAAACGGGCATGTTCACCTATGATCCGGGTTTTACGTCCACTGCTTCGTGCAATTCTGAAATTACATTCATTGATGGCGGTAAAGGTCAGCTTCTTCACAGAGGTTACGCGATTGAATCACTCGCTGATCATGGCGACTTCTTAGAAACTTGCTACCTGTTGCTTTATGGTGACCTGCCAAATGCTCCAGAAAAAGAAGATTTCGTAGAGCGCGTTACCTATCACACAATGCTGCATGAACAGATGTCTCGCTTCTTCACAGGCTTCCGCCGTGACGCGCACCCAATGGCTATCATGTGTGGTGTTGTTGGTGCCCTGTCTGCTTTCTATCACGACAGCACCGACATTACAGACCCGCATCAGCGTATGGTGGCGAGCCTTCGTATGATCGCGAAAATGCCGACAATTGCGGCCATGGCGTTCAAATACCATATCGGTCAGCCGTTTGTTTATCCGCGCAATGATCTTGATTACACATCAAACTTCTTGCGCATGTGTTTTGCCGTTCCTTGTGAAGAATATGTGGTCAATCCAGTGCTTTCAAAAGCTATGGACCGCATCTTCATTCTTCACGCTGACCATGAGCAGAATGCATCAACATCAACTGTTCGCCTTGCTGGTTCTTCTGGTGCTAACCCGTTTGCGTGTATTGCTGCTGGTATTGCTTGTTTGTGGGGCCCTGCCCATGGCGGAGCCAATGAGGCTGCGTTGAATATGCTTCAGGAAATCGGCACGAAAGACCAAATTCCTGAGTATGTGAGACGTGCGAAAGATAAGAACGATCCATTCCGTTTGATGGGCTTTGGTCACCGCGTTTATAAAAACTACGATCCACGCGCAAAGATCATGCAGAAGACAACACACGAAGTGCTTGATTCACTTGGCATCAAAGACGACCCATTGTTGGAAGTTGCTATGGAACTTGAGCATATTGCGTTGACCGATGAGTATTTCATCGAGAAGAAGCTTTATCCAAATATTGACTTCTACTCAGGCATCACATTGAAAGCACTCGGTTTCCCAACAACAATGTTCACAGTGCTCTTCGCACTTGCAAGAACTGTTGGTTGGATTGCTCAGTGGAAAGAAATGGTTGAAGATCCATCACAACGTATTGGTCGTCCACGTCAGATTTATTCTGGTGCAGATGTTCGCGAATATGTGCCACTCCACAAGCGTGGCAAATAATCCGCCATACATTGGTTTTAAATACGAAAAACGCGCCTTTCAGGCGCGTTTTTTCTTTTGGCTATGGGTTTTTTTGAACCGGCTAACTTGAGCGTTCAGCGAGCAAACGATCCATCACATCAATGGCTTTTTCAGCGGCAGGCCGATCATTCGCCTCTTGCATGATGTGTTGAACAGTCGAACAAGCTTCCGTTTGCGACTTTCGTTCTGGCGTATCGTCAAGCAATCGATCGATGTGGCGGGCCAATTTATTCGGGCGCACGAATTCGTCAAAATATTCTGGAACGGCTGGATAATCCAAAATTAGATTTGGCAGATTTGCGCTCCAAGCTTTAATAAACGGGCGCATCTGTCTCACCATTGGGTCTAGGCGATAGGTTGAAATGGTCGGCACACCAGACATAGCAAGCTCCAAACATACCGTACCCGAGGCTGTGAGGGCGGCGTGAGCCGAAGCAAAGGCTTCCTTCTTGGCATCACTTCCCACTACGATTTGTGGGCGCACAGCCCAATCACTCACGTGCTCACGTATTGTGTTTTGCTGACGTTCTACTGCTGGAATAACAATATCAAAATCAGAACGGCGCTCTGATAGAACTTTGATGGTGTCTTTGAAATCTGGAAGTAGCCGTTTCACTTCGTCGCTACGGCTGCCTGGCAATATCAAGAGTGTCCGCTTTTCTTGTCCCTCAGGGATAGAACGCGGCGCAAATGCATGTTCACCCAACGGATGGCCGATAAAGGTGGCTGGTGGTCCTTCAAGGCTCTCTAACGTATCTGGCTCGAAGGGCAAAATGGCCAAAACATGATCAACATAGGCTGTCATCTTTTTCGCCCGTGCTGGACGCCATGCCCAAACACTTGGACAGACATAATTGATGACCAACAAATCAGGCAGAACTGTTCTTACTTTCTTGGCAACACGGTGGGTAAAATCAGGGCTATCGATGATGAACAATACATCTGGTCTTTCGTCGATGATTGCCTGCGCTGTTTGGGATATCCGTTTTAAGATCGCTGGAAGTCGCCCAACGACGGCGGTCACACCCATGACGGCGATTTCCTCAATATCAAAAAGAGGATCTAGCCCTTCTTTCTGCATTGCTCTGCCGCCAAGACCAGAAAATTGGATAACGTCAGGATGTCGCGTTTTAAGGGCAGCCATCAGGTCTGCGCCTAACTCATCACCCGATGCTTCACCAACAACGAAACTTGCACGTAGAGGACGGTTCATCATTATTCTGCCTTGTGACCAATTAGAAATATCTTATGCTTTTGAGCAAGTTCTGTGATTTTCTCACGTTCTGCAAGGAGGACCGAACCCGCCTCCCCGACAATGCCAGCAAGGCCGGCTGCTGCAACATTTAAAACAGTTGTTGGCCCGATAGTTGGCAGATCAGCGCGGTGGTCTTGACCCGATTTTGCAATTTTGACTAAAAACCCATTTCTAGACTTTTGTGAGATCCGTTTTATCGTCCGTAGTTTAGCAATGCGTTCCAGCATTGCGTCAGTTCCCTCAGCACCTTCCACCGCGATAATGCGTCCATTTTCGATGACGAGTGCCTGTCCGATATCATGCTTAGCCATGTCTTTTAGTGCCGCGAGGGCTTTATCTAAATCAGGAGCTATTTTCTTTGGAAATTTTGGGCCCGCAAAGGTGCCTTCTTCTAAAATGAGCTCAGGGGCAACGCTTTTAATATCCACAACTGTAAAACCTTCACTCTCAATGAGATTGATCACTTTGCGCAGAAGGCTATCGTCACCTCCCGTCATGGCGGTCAATATTTTTGGAAGCAACCTCATTGTTCCAGCATCACCAATGATAGAACTGAATTCAGGACGTTTTGTGATTTCTCCCAATAAAACCAGCTTGTTACACTTATTTTTCTTAAAGAATTTCAGGATTTTGCCAACTTCACCCCATGTGAAAGAGTGAGATATGGCTGAATCAAATTCGACCATTGTCTCGCCTTTTATCGCAGCGACAAAGTATGGGATCTCATGTCGTGTCAGCGTTTGGGTGAGCTCTATCGGCAGTATACCACCGCCAGCAACAATCCCAATCGGATCACCTTCGCGCGGTGTACCTTGAGCCACCATTTATCTAATCTCTGGTTAGCCGCGGCATGCAAAAAGCGCGATCAGAGGCTGCATTGATAAAATCAAGAACCCTTGATACTTGCGGATCTTTTTTAAGCTCATTTGCAATTTCTGCAACACGCGCGCCCAGCGTTCCTTCTTGGTTGCCGAAAGCGACTTTGTAGAGTTGGCGTACTGCATGAATGCTTTCGCGTTCAAACTGGTGGCGCTTCATACCCACCAAATTAACACCGCCTAAATAAGCGCGATTACCAAGTGCCATACCGAATGGGATGACGTCATTTTCGACACCAGCAAGCCCACCAACAAAGGCATAATCACCAATGCGCGTGAACTGATGGACAGCAGATCCGCCACCCATGATAACATGGTCACCCAGTGTTACATGGCCCGCTAACAAAACGCCATTTGACAGAATAACGTTGCTGCCCACAACGCAATCATGGGCCACATGGGAATTGGCAAGAAAGGCGCAATTGTCACCAATGCGGGTTTCACCTGTGCCAGTAACTGTCCCAGGGTTTATCGTTACACCCTCACGGACAATACAATTTTTGCCAATGATTAGTTTCGTCTCTTCATTGGCATATTTTAAATCCTGAGGGGCCAGACCAACGGAAGAAAACGGATAAAATTGAGCGCCTGGTCCAATATCTGTATTACCGGATACCGCCACATGACTGTGTAGGTGCGAACCGTCGCCAATCGAAACATTGCCAGATAGATGGCAGAATGGGCCGATCTCAACGCCTTCACCAAGGGTCACCGTGTCGGCAATAACCGACGAAGGATGGATTTTCGTCATATGACTGCTTTTCTTATTTATATTATTCTTCACCAGCAACAAGCATCGCGCTGATTTCAGCCTCCGCTACCAACTGGCCATCGACTTCGGCACGAGCATCAAATTTCCAAATATTACGACGTTGACGCAGTTTCACGACTTTGAAATGCACCATATCACCGGGAACAACAGGTTTTCGGAATTTACCCTTATCAATGGTCATAAAATAGACCAAAGATGGTGCGTTATCGTCACCTGCTGCAACACAAATAGCGCCTGCTGTTTGTGCCATACCCTCAATCAGCAACACTCCCGGCATAACAGGCCTATCTGGAAAGTGGCCTTGAAAATGCGGTTCGTTAATTGTGACTGCTTTGATCCCAGTTCCACAATTGTCGCCATCAATGTCTATAATTTTATCGATCATTAAAAACGGATAACGATGTGGGAGAAGTTCCATTACGCGCATAATGTCAGCGCTATCCATCGTTGTCTTAGTTGCGGTATCCATACAATTCTACCCTCATCGTCTTAGTGGCTGACTAGGTTGGTTTACCTTTATCGCCCTTTACCATTCGCTTGAGCAATTGCTGCTCTTTAAACCATTCTCTTACTGGTCGCGCAGGTACGCCGCCCCATCGTGCTCCAGCAGGGACATCGCCATGGACAACACTGACCCCCGCAATTTGAGCACCCATGCCTATGGTTACGTGCCCATTAACACCAGATTGTCCGCCAATTGCAACGAAATCTTCCAATGTTGAACTACCGGAAATACCAACTTGGGCTACCAAAATGCAATGGCGTCCAACAACAACATTATGCCCAATTTGGACTTGGTTATCGATCTTTGTTCCTTCGCCAATCACTGTATCGCGATTAGCGCCGCGATCAACGGTCGTATTGGCACCAATCTCAACGTTCGATTGAATGATGACACGGCCAATTTGTGGCACTTTCAAATGGCCTAATGGTGACATTGCAAAGCCAAAACCATCTTGTCCAACTTTAACACCGGGGTGGATGATTACGTTATCACCAATCAACGTATGTTCGATGACGGCATTACTTGAAATAGCGCATTCGCGACCAATTTTGACCCGATTGCCGATTTTAACACCGGAAGCAATAATCGTGTTTGCGCCAATCTCGGCGTCATCACCAATGATTGCAAAGGGTTCAACCGTTACGCCTTCTTCAAGCTTCGCTGAGGGCGAAATGAAGGCATGTTTTGAAATTTCACCAGTTGCAACAATCGAAACGGGGCGCATTGCAGCTGGGTAAAACTGAGCCGATATTTGAGCGAATGCACGATAAGGATCAGTGCATACGATGGCGCCTACACCATTAGGGATGCGATCTTTGTACTTTGCAGCGCAAATGCATGCTGTCCCTTTAGTCGTTGCCAACGCTGAGAGATATTTGGGATTGTCTATGAAGGTTAGATGTCCAGCCGCCGCGTCTGATAAGGGTGCTACCCCGATAATCTCATCACTGGTGGCGCCATTTTCTAAAAATTCAGCATCCAAAGATGCAGCAACCGCTCTCACTGAGAGCGGTTGTGGATTGTCAAAAAACTGTTGGTCTAGATCTTTCAAAACGATCACTCGATACGATTGCCGTATTCAATCAAATGAATACTAGAAACGAGTACCACCACCAATTCGGAAGAATTGTTCATCATCAAAGTCTTCGCTTGATGTCACGTAAGCAAAGTCACCGCGCAACGGACCAAGTGGTGAGTCCCAAAGGAAGCCGACACCAACGGAGGAGCGAACAGAAACATCTGTTGATCCATTAATTGGTGTTACGTCTGTTTGTTGATCAAACCCATATACAGAACCTGCATCAGCAAATAGTGCGGCTTTAAGACCAAATGAACGTGGCAAGCCTGGAACTGGGAACTGAACTTCAGCTGTTAGGCCGAAGAAGTTAGTGCCGCCGAGTGCATCATCACCTGTTGTTGTGTCGCCATCACGAGGGCCGATACCGCGATTTTCAAAACCACGAACCAAATCACCACCAGCAAAGAAGTTATCAAGGATACGCACCTGTTGGCCGAGGCCTTGAATGTTACCAACACGACCGCGCAACAAACCAATAACCTCATGGTTCGCGTTCAGCTCTTTATAATAAGAGATCCGCGCGTCGGTCTTGATGAATTGTACATCGCCGCCTAGGCCAGCAAATTCCTGCTCGAACACTGCCTGAATACCATTTGTCGGTTTCTGGTTATTGTCGAGCGAGTTGTAGCTAACGCTGTAAGAAATTGATGACGTGTCTGAATCGGATTCGCCACTGGCACCCACAACCGACTGGATAGACAACGGAGCTTCATCATCCACATCAGAAATTGTTTCACGATCAAATGTATAACGCACACCTAATGAAAGGTTATCTGTCAAAGGCAGACCAAGACGCAAGGCTACACCTGTATTACTCACGTCAAAACTACGACCATCTTGGTCTTGGCTATCGCGGCGGAACACGTCGAAACCGGCTGATACACGACGACCGAGGAAGAACGGCTCAGTGAAGCTAAAGTCATACGTTTGGTTACCAGTACCAAGGCCGACTGCGGCACGAAGAAACTGGCCACGACCTAGGAAGTTACGCTCGGTAATTGAGACATTCGTCAAGAAACCACCTGACAAATCAGCACCAAGACCGAATGAAATATCACCCGTTGGTTGCTCTTCTAGCTCAATGTTGACCACAACGCGGTCAGCAGCTGTACCCTGGCTTCTTGTAATTCTAACTTCTTTAAAGATGCCCAAGTTTCTAATGCGACGTTCCGCTTGGTTGATCAACGCTTGATTGAAGGCATCCCCTTCAGCCAAGTCAAATTCACGGCGGACCACATATTCACGTGTACGCGTATTACCAAGAATATTAATCCGTTCAACAAATACACGCGCGCCTTGATCGATTGCGTATGTAATGTTGATACGATTGTCTGGTGCTTGCTCACCTCTTGGACGTACTTGCGCAAAGGCAAAGCCTTTTTCCGCAGCAGCTAGTGAAAGCGCTTCAATTGTACGTTCAACTTTACGAGCATCATAAATGGCGCCCTTTTTTGTTTTCAAAAGGGGGCGGAGTTCTTCTGGGTCAACATCAAGCAAGATTGAATCGATTTCAATTTCACCGAAACGATAACGCGCACCCTCACTCACAGTTACTGTGATAAAGAATTTGTTTTTGCTCTCATCCAAGTCAACGACTGAAGAGATAACTTCAAAATCAGCGTAACCGTGGTTGAAATAGAAGCGACGAAGGCGCTCTTCATCAGCGGCCAAACGGGCTTCATCGTAAATGTCGTCAGATTTTAGAAAGCTTAGCAGTCCAGTTTGGCGCGTAGAAATCGCATTCTTTAGGCGGCCATCACCGAAAACTTTATTACCAACGAAGCGAATTTTGGCGATGCCAGTCTTGTCAGATTCGTCGATGCGATACGTAACGTTCACGCGATTGCGATCAAGCGGTGTTACTGTTGCTTTAACTGTCGCGTTAAAACGACCGATAGCTTTATAAGCTTGCTTCAAACCAAGGACGTCTGCGTCAACTTGGTCTTGGCTGAATGTGCCGCGTGCTTTGGTAAGAGAGGCGCTTCTGAGGTCCTTGTCTTCCAATTTTTTGTTGCCGACGAAAGAAACACCATTAACAATTGGGTTTTCTACGACAACAACGGAAAGGCGTGAACCGCTACGAGCGATTGAGACGTCTTTGAAAAGGCCTGTAGCGAACAATGCTTGGATTGATTCGTCAATTTTGACGGCGCTAGCGTTTTGGCCAGCTTCTACTGTGACATAAGTCAAAATAGTGTCTCGGCTAATACGCTGGTTGCCACTGACATCAACGCCAGAGATAGCCTGCGCTTGGACCTGAGAAATGCTAGCATCAACAATAGAAATTGCCGCAACTGATGCGAAAATTGTCATAATTGCGAGCACGCTAGCGGCTACGTGATTTTGGATAAGTCTCATAAAACTTCCGGCCCTTGGATTTTCAAAAGTCTGGAGTCCGGGAATAGAGATTCCCAAACGTTTTATTGTTTTGGCAAAAAACACCCAAATACGCAAGCTAAACTACGCGCTGATCTTAATATTTTGCTTACAATACATTAAGTTGCAGAAATATCACGTGATCGATCCACAGCCACCCTATTTGGAGCCTGGTCTCTTAAAAGAAGCGACTTATGTCGATTGTCGTAACGAAAACCATCATGGATAACACAACAGCCAAGCCAAATTTAAAGCAATATTCCTGCGCTTTTTCTGACAAAGGACTACCTTTGACAGCCTCAATTGCATAAAATACGAGGTGTCCACCGTCCAAAACGGGAATAGGTAGCAAATTCATAATGCCAATGCTCACGGACAACACCGCCGTAAGCGAGATAAGGGCTGTAAAGCTAATTGCGGCAACATGTTTAGAGACTTCGGCAATACGAATGGGACCACCAAGTTGGTCTACAGATTCGCGTCCGGTAAAAAGTCCGACGAAAAAAGTCGCGGTGCGTTTGATGACATATCCTGTCTCAGCAACGCCCTCATTGAGCGCTCCTATTGGGCCGAATGTCTTGTGTATAACCGCTTCTGGGCTAGAGCTTCTTTGAATACCAAGCAGGCCAATGCGCTGTATACCACCCAAACGGTCATCAATTTCTTTTAGATTTGGTGTTGCATTGAGATCTATTTCACTACCATTGCGTAATACTTTGATTGTCAGCGGGATTTCAGCGCTCACAGAAACGATAC
>JBDVXS010000012.1:0-4258 GCA_039964305.1 Hyphomicrobiales bacterium | reverse complement strand
TAGCGCTTGTTATCGGTTAGAGGTGGCAATTTCTGGTCTTTTCAACAGCCGCGTCTCGTTAAGTAGAAACATTAGCGCAAATCTCCATAGAAAAAGCCATTTATTTAAGTTCTGCATCAATCAAATTCTTGACATTAATATGTTTGCAAACGGAGCTGTGATCGGCTCCAATGTTGCGGAATTGAAAACAATCGCTACATAACCAATGTAATGACCAAAGAATTGACTGATATCGCGGATATTGATGACGGAAAGATGGCGGGGGGCTTAGAAGCTCTCATGGCCCGTGCCAAATATGCAGGCGCTGGTTTGCCACCCGTTGAAAAATGGAACCCACCCTTTTGTGGCGATCTTGATATGCGTATCGCAGCCAATGGGCTTTGGTACTATATGGGGACGCCGATTGGCCGTGAGGCTTTGGTGCGGTTGTTTTCTACCGTGTTGCGTAAGGACGAGGACGGCAAGACGTATTTGGTGACGCCTGTCGAGAAGATTGGCATTAGCGTTGATGATGCGCCCTTTTTTGCCGTTGAATTAAATGCGCACACAGAAGCAGGCGAGCAAGTTTTGACGCTGCGCACCACTGTTGGTGATGTTATCGAAGTGAATGAAGACCATCCTCTTCGTTTTGAAGACGAAGATGTGACGGGCGGCATCAAGCCTTACGTTCATGTGCGCGGTCGTCTTGATGCCTTGCTTGCGCGGCCTTTGCTTTATCAACTTGTGGACTTGGGCGAGACTAAGCCTGTCGATGGTATTGATATGTTTGGCATCTCCAGTCGTGGTCGGTTTTATGCAATCATGCGCCAAGATGAGCTTGACCGACTTGCTGCGGAAAGCGATTGATCTTTTATGTATTCAACAGATCAAGATTTTCTGGAACGGGCCAAGCGGCACCTTCACCAAGACCCGTCAAAGCTTGAAGACAAGGGTGATTTGATTTTGAACGAGGGGGTGCGAAAAATGTACCCGACGTTCCGCGAAGCGGCGGTTTTGTTCTCTGTCATTGAGCGGCCTGAAGGCCTAACAACCTTGCTCAACATGCGCCCTGAGCACCTTAAGAACCACGGCGGGCAAATTGGCTTTCCAGGTGGGAAAGTCGAAGACGAAGATACAGGTCCTATGTCCACAGCACGCCGTGAAGCGATGGAAGAGGTTGGCATTGCTGGATCTAAAATTGAACCGATTGGTTTTTTAGATGCTTATGTCACAGGCTCTGGTTTTCGCGTGGTACCAGCCCTTTGTCATGTGAAAATGGATGAACCCATGCGCCTTGATCCCAATGAGGTGGAAGCCGCTTTTGAGGTGCCCTTTTCGTTTTTGATGAATATTGATAATGAAGAACACGGATTTATTGAGTATATGAATAAGCCCCGTTTTTATTATGAGTATAACTACTATGACGGCACGCAGGACTGGCGTATTTGGGGTGTAACGGCGGGTATCATTCGCCAACTTTATGAAACAATCTATCCGGAGTTTCCGGTGGAGCAGCCTTATTTGGAAAATCGTTAGATTATGGATGAACTCATGGAACCTCACCTCGTCAACCGTTCATGGCTTGACGATGTACCGTTAAAGCAACTCATGTCTGTGCTTAATGTTGACGGTGAAGAAACACGTATCATTGGCGGTGCTGTACGCGATGCACTGCTGGGTGAAGTGATTGCCGATATCGATCTTGCGACCACTGCTGTGCCGGAGAGGGTGCGAGAACTCTGCGAAGCAGCGGGCTTTAAAGCAGTTGATACGGGTATCGATCATGGCACGCTGACCATTGTGGTGGAGGGTGTGAATTTTCAGGTGACGACGCTTCGCAAAGATGTTGAAACAGATGGTCGTCACGCGAATGTTGTCTTTGGTCGCGATTGGACTGAAGATGCAGCGCGGCGTGATTTAACCATGAATGCGCTTTCGATTGATCATAAAGGTGAGGTACATGACCCAATCGGTGGCTATGCCGATTTGGTGCGTCGTGACGTAAAGTTTATTGGTGATCCGCAAACGAGGATTGAAGAAGATTACCTGCGTTCGCTGCGCTATTTTCGTTTCTTTGCATGGTATGGCGTCGGGCGACCAGACCGTGATGCATTGCGTGCTGTTGTGCGCACGAAAGCAGGTTTGGAAACGTTGTCAGTTGAGCGGATTTGGTCCGAACTGAAAAAAATCTTGCAGGCTCGCTCACCAGAGCGCGCTATTTTATGGATGCGTACAACTGAAATTTTTAACGTAGTTTTGCCCGAAAATTGGGGGCTTGATCAGTTTCACTGGCTGCTTAATGCGGAAGGTGAGCAAAATTGGTCGCCGGACCCGTTGCAGCGTTTGCAGGCTATGTTGCGCCCAACTGAAGACGTCATAAATGCCCTTGCTGACCGACTGAAGTTTTCCAACGACGAACGGTCACGATTGATCGATTGGAGCGAAGAAGCCACCAAGGCCGCTGCTTATGTTGATCTGAGTGTTCTTGATCTTGCTAAAGTGCTTTATCGCGGAAAACGGAATGCAATTCGTGATGCACTTGTCCATGAATTTGCAAAACGTTTTAACAAGGAAGAAGCAGGTGCAGGCCGCATTCCGGCTTTGCTTGAGTTTATCGATACGTGGGAAAAACCTGAATTGCCAGTAAGCGGTGAAGACCTCATAAAAGCAGGATACGCGCCCGGACCTAATCTTGGTAATAAACTAAAAGAACTTGAAGAAAACTGGATTGAAAGCGGCTTTACCCTCGGTCGTGACGACTTGCTTTCCTAGTCTCTTAAATTCTCATGCTTTAACGTCGTCGCGCAGCTCAACTTTCATTGGCAAGCGATCTCTTGGTCTCAATGTAAGTCTTGAGACAGGCATGATGTCGTTTGGAGCGATAGTTGTGAACTTGTAGCGTCGTGCAAGCGTGGCAAGGATGAGAGACGCTTCGGCATTTGCGAAAGCGGCCCCTGTGCAGACACGTTGGCCCACACTAAAGGGAATCCATGTTCCAGTGGGGGCTCCGCCTGAACGGCTCTTCATAAAGCGCGATGGATCGAAGTGATCTGGGTTTTCCCAATATTTGCGATGTCGCTGAACGACCCATGCCGCAATGATCATCAAATCATCTGGCTTAATTTTAAAACGCCGTAGTTGATCGTCTTTCAATGCGTGCCGTGTGATGAAAGCGACAGGCGGGTAAAGCCGTAAAGCTTCTTTGAAAGTCGCCGAAGTGAATTTCATTCGGCTAATTGCCTCATAGGGAATATCACCATCACCTGCGTGTTCTACCGCTTCATTGCGCAATTCTTCCCAATCATGCGGCGATTGAGATAAGCACAAAAAGCCCCAAGTTAGTGCACTTGCGGATGTTTCATGGCCTGCCAAAAAGAAGAAGGCGATTTGATTGATGATCTCCTCGCGCGTAAAACCCTCACCCGTTTCTGGGTCGCGGCATTCAACGATGATTTGACAAATATCATCCTCATGGACGTCACCTGATAGGCGTTCATCGACGATAGAGGCAATGATGTCGCGGATAATGGCGCATGCTTTCATGCCGTGTTTTGGTATTTTCGTTTTTGAATGTGCAGCGGCGCGGAAGACCACTTTGCCTGTCATGTGAGGCAAGGATTCCTGATAGATTGTGAATTCACGAAAAATCGTATCGGCATCTTTATCCGCAATCGGTTTTGAAAACATGGTGCGGAAAATGACATCGGCGGTTACATAAGCCATCTCTTCATCAAGATTGACAATGCCACCGACTTTTTTATCGAGCAGTTCAACATAGTCGCTGATCGATGCTTGCATGGTTGCGAAGACTTGCTTGAGGCGGAGCTTGGCAAAAACTTGCTCAATCATCCGGCTTTGCCGTTTCCATTTATCTCCACTGACGGTGAAAATACTATCGCCGAGAAGCGGCATTAGGGAATCGGTCACCAAATCGCTCTTAGGATAATCATCCACTCGGTCGATCATGATATGCCTGATCATCTTAGGATCATTGACCAGATAAATTGAACGTTTGTTCGTACCCGGCGCTTTACCCATGAAAATGTTAAAGGCATTTTCTGGGATGTAATGAAGGATATCATTTTTGCGGGAAGTGAAGATGCGCCATAAAATCGATAATTTGCTAGCTGGCACTGGAGCAGGAGGACGATAAAGAGATTTGCTGCTATCAGTTTGCATATTTTACTGGATATCCGGTTTCACTCGTTTGTTTGCTCGCAAATCGTTTGAAAGTGCGTGCGGGTGGGTGACCATATAGAAAAAATCGTAAGAACCTGCA
>JBDVXS010000011.1:0-17609 GCA_039964305.1 Hyphomicrobiales bacterium | reverse complement strand
ATCCACTTCGATGATAGTATCGCCTACAGCAAAGCCAGCCTTCTCAGCGGCACTACCTGCTTGAATTTCGTCAATTTGAGCCGTCAAAATATCGCGGCCATTGATCATGAAAATGCCAGCGAAAATGACGATTGCTAGAATGAAGTTAGCGATTGGACCTGCCGCAACAACAGATGCTCTTTGCCAAAGCTTCTTTTTTGCAAATAATTTTGATGGGTCAACGCCTGCTGCTTCTAATTCAGCCGTTTTATTTGGGCTTGCCCCTGAAGGGTCAGCATCGTCAATGAATTTTACGTAGCCACCCAGTGGAATAACTGAAAGCGCCCAGCGGGTTCCGTGCTTATCGGTGAAACCCCAAATGTCGGGACCAAAACCAACAGCGAATTTAGAAACGCCAACACCGTTCCAACGAGCGACAAGAAAGTGGCCAAGCTCGTGGAAGAACACCACGATGGTCAACACAAAAAGGAAAGGCAAAACCCAGCCAACAAAACTTGATAGGCCGTATTGAATCATTTCCATGTTTGGCTCCGTATATTTTTAACAAGGACGTATTTTCAGTAACGCGATACAATGGGCATAAACCCTATATATTCGATGAACATTCTGGTTACGTGCGGTGGTGCACTCTTGATACGCCGTTTTTAAGTTAATGAATTAATAATTCGCGTCGCTTCTGATCTTGCAAAACCATCGATCGTCACGGCCTGCTCATAAGAAGTAATGCCTTCACTGAGATTAAACTGATTCAGCCCCAAGGTCAGAACTTTTTCGACGACTTCACTCATGCCATAAAACGATAGGTTTTCGTTCAAAAAGTGATGAACCACAACTTCATTAGCGCCATTGATCAAGTTTGTTGCCACATCACCTTCTGCCAAACCTTGCTTTGCAATCCGCAACATGGGGAAGCGCTCAAGGTCGGGCTCTTCGAAGGTCAGCTGACTGATCTTTGTGAGGCTTAGGCGCTCAACCTCAGTTTCAATTCTATGAGGGTGCGCCATACAATGGGCAATGGGGGTGCGCATGTCTGGGCAACCAAGTTCTGCCAACACGGCACCATCAACGAATGAAACCATGCCATGAATGATTGATTGGGGATGAACCACCACATCGAGCTGGTCGTGACGGATTGGAAACAGGTGATGGGCTTCGATGACTTCAAGGCCTTTGTTCATCAACGTCGCTGAATCAATCGTGATTTTAGCTCCCATCGACCAATTGGGATGTTTGAGGGCATTTGCTGGGCCTGCCTTGGCAATGTCATCTCGCGACCATGTGCGAAACGGGCCACCAGATGCGGTGAGCGTCACCATTTCAACATCGGCGATGCGGTCGCCAAGCAGGGCTTGATGAATGGCGTTATGTTCTGAATCGAGCGGTAGAACCGTAACGCCCTTCTTCGCCGCCTCACCCATTACCAACGACCCTGCGCAAACAAGGCTTTCTTTGTTGGCAAGAGATAGATAGCGACAGGCATCTAAAGCGGCCAACGTTGGGCCAAGACCTGCAAAGCCAACAATGGATGATATGGTCATCTCACACGGCACACGGGCCGCTTGCAAAACGCCCTCGTCTCCGCCCAGCACCTCACAAGGCAAATCTGCGAGCGCTTCTTTCAGATAGGAAACTTTGTTCTCATCAGCAATGGCGACAATCTGTGCGCCTGTGTTGCGCGCAATTGTTGCAAGCTTCTCAGCATTAGAGCCGCCTGTGACGGCAATAACTTTATAACGATCTGGCTGGTGCGCTACGATGGCGAGCGTGCTGTCACCAATAGAGCCGGTTGCTCCCAAAATGGAAATCGTTCTTACATTTTCTGATGGGGTCTGTGTCGCGCCTGAAGGTGCTATCGTCGTGTCATTCATTCTCAGACCGATTCTTTTCGCCTTTTATAACTGAGCGACGCCTAACACATAACAAGCAACAAAAACATAGGCAGATAAGACGAGGCCGTCGACCCGATCTAATATTCCACCATGTCCTGGGATGAGGTTGCTGGAATCTTTCACATTGAAAAGCCGTTTAATGTGGGATTCGAGAAGGTCACCAACTTGTGCCGCAAGGGCGGTCACAAAAGCGAGAGCCGCGAAAAGGAGCGCGCTGCCTTCAAACAGTTGAGAGGCAACCAGCCCACCGATAATGACAGCGCCAGCAGCACCACCTAAAAACCCTGACCATGTCTTCTTTGGTGAGACGCGAGGCATCAGCTTTGGGCCGCCAACGGTTCGGCCAACCACATAGGCAAAGATATCCGCAGCCCATACCGAGAAGCACAAGAAAAATAGCAACCCTAATCCGCTAGGCTCAATCGCTCTTAGATAAATCAAACAAGTAGCAAGACTAGAACCGACGCCGATGCCGGTAATCATCCAACCAATTTTATGTTTCGCAACCCCAATCACAATCAAACCAACGACAATGGCCGAAAACGAAATGATTATTGGCGTTGTTGTTCCACCAACATATTCAGCGATGACGAGGCTTAAAACACATAAAACGCCGAACGCGTCGCGCGGGACAAGAATTGACCGCTGGGTCATCACGGTCCATTCCCAGTACATAAGAACCGCAACTAAGGCCATCATCAAACCAAAGAAGATGCCGCCGAGCCAGGCTAAGAAGATGACAATCGGCGCAAGGACTACGGCTGAAAGGATGCGTTTGGTGAGTTCGCTCATTGCAGCTTGATCGGCCAAAATAACCGCCTAGCTGCTTGTACTGGTTGAAGAAACGGCACCAAAGCGACGGTCGCGCGAGCAATATTCGCTTATTGCTGCGTAAAAGGCTTCCTCGTCAAAATCAGGCCATTTGCAATCTGTGAAGACAAACTCTGAATATGCGGCCTGCCACAATAAGAAATTGCTCAGGCGCTGCTCTCCGCTGGTGCGGATGATGAGGTCGGGGTCTGGAATATCGTTGGTATGAAGATGTTTGCTGACTGTATCTGGCGTAATGTCATCGACAGACATCTCACCATTCGCGATAGAGTGAGCAATTTTCTTCATAGCACTCGCAATTTCGCCACGGGCGCCGTAATTAAAGGCAATAACGAGGGTAAGACCTGTATTGGCTTTCGTCAGTTGCGAGGCTTCATCCATGGTTTTTAGAATGTCGGATGGAACACCATCTTCATCACCGATGATGCGAATGCAGACATTGTTTCTATGAAGTTCTGCAAGGTGGCGCCGGATAAACATGCGCAACAAGCCAAACAGCTCGTTAATCTCACTTTCAGGACGCGACCAATTTTCAGAACTGAAGCTGTAAAGCGTTAGGTAATCGAGGCCGCCCTCACCTGCAATGCGTGTGATGTTGCGAACCGTATCAACGCCGCGTCGATGGCCTTCAACACGCGGCAGACCGCGTTCTTTTGCCCAACGGCCATTGCCATCCATAATAATTGCAATGTGACGCGGCATTTCAAGCGGTGCCGCGTTTTCTTGTGCAATAGGAATGATGGATGCGTCAGACATGGGTGAGTTCGATGCTTAGCGTTTCAGTTAACTTCAGACAAGCGACTATACTTGCATGATCTCTTTTTCTTTTTCCGCGATTGTAACATCGATTTCTGCGATTGTGTCGTCTGTCATCTTTTGGATGCGATCCGATACTTTGTGCGCTTCATCTTTGCCAAGGTCGCCGTCTTTTTCAGCTTTTTTCGCTTCATCCATACCATCACGGCGCACATGACGTGCCGCAACGCGGGCTTGTTCTGCATAGCCGCCTGCAATCTTTACAAGCTCTTTGCGGCGCTCTTCGTTCAGCTCGGGCATCGGAATGCGAAGGTTTTGGCCATCCATTACTGGGTTAAGACCAAGATTTGAGTCACGGATTGCTTTGTCCGTTGCTGCAACCATGCCTTTGTCCCAAACTTGAACGGTCAACATACGAGGCTCTGGAACAGAAACCGACGCAACCTGATTGATCGGCATGCTTGAACCGTATGCATCAACCATGACTGTGTCCAGCAAGCTGCCAGAAGCACGACCTGTGCGAAGTCCGCCTAGATCAGATTTTAGCGCTGTTACCGCACCGCTCATGCGCCGCGAAATATCATCAAAATCAATTACACCATCTGACATATTCTTAAATCCTCCTATTCGGCTCTCAGGCCGACTCATAACCATTCTAACCGTAATTTACGGCTTTGTTTAGCGCACGATTGTGCAGCGCCCTCCACCACTCGCAACTTCAAAGAGTGCGCCTGGTGTTTGAATTGAAAATACGACAATCGGAATGTCAGCTTCATTCGTCAATGCGACGGCGGAAACATCCATTACTTCAAGTCCTTGTTTAATGACATCAGCGTGGCTGATCTCATCATAGCGCTCAGCATTAGCATCCTTCTTAGGATCTGCTGAGTAGATACCATCAACATTGGTGCCCTTAAACAGTGCATCGCAGTCCATTTCAAGCGCTCTTAGTGCTGCACCTGTATCTGTTGTGAAGTACGGCGCGCCTGTACCTGCGGCAAACAATACAATTTCACCATCGTAAAGCGCCTTCTTGGCATCACGTTGAGTGAAGGTGTCACAAATCTCTGGCATGGCGATTGCGGACATGACGCGAGCGTCAAGACCAGATTCAAGCAGACCATCATGCAAAGCAATACAATTCATCACGGTGGCAAGCATACCCATATGGTGGCCAGCAACACGGTTTTCGTCTGCTATTTGCACGTCGGCGCCACGGAATATATTTCCTCCGCCAACGACAATTGCGATGCCGATACCCATTGTTGTGACGGCTGCCACTTCTTCAGCAATGCGGTCAATAACCTTCCGATCAATGCCAAATTGCTGATCGCCCATCAAAGCTTCGCCAGAAACCTTCAGCAATATCCGCTTATAAGGAGCATCGTCATTCATGTTCGTAAAACCGCCTTAAATTGTGTCTCTAAGTCGCATACACGATGGACGACGTAATGTGAACATAGGCAACGAGTTAAAGCAATTGCATTCCCCGATTATTAAGCCTCATAACGAAGAAAGCTCCAGCAATTACGCCGGAGCTTTCAAAATTGTCATCGCCTCATTATTCAAATGAGATGAACTGCAGTCTAGTTACCAGACATGGCAGCAACTTCTGCTGCAAAATCGTCTTCTTCTTTTTCAATGCCGTCACCCAAAACAAAACGTTCAAACGCTTTGATTTTGATTGGTGCGCCAACAGCGCTTTCCGCATTTTTCGCAGCTTGTTCAACAGTGTTCTCACCATCGATTACAAACACTTGCGAAAGAAGAACAACTTCTTTGTAGTATTTTTGGATACGGCCTTCGACCATTTTTTCAACGATGTTTTCTGGCTTACCAGAATCTTTCGCTTGGTCCATGTAAACAGCACGTTCACGCTCAACAACTTCCTGATCCAATTCATCAGAAGAAAGCGCAAGTGGGTTCACAGCGGCAATGTGCATGGCAACTTGACGACCAAACTCATTGAGTTTGTCTGCGTCACCTGTTGATTCCAACGCAACCAACACACCAATTTTACCAATGCCATCAGCGATTGCATTGTGGATGTATGTTGCAACAACACCGTCATCAACGCTCAATACGTTTGAACGACGAAGGTTCATGTTCTCGCCAATTTTTGCGATTGCTTCAGTCAACTCTTCGTTCACTGTGCGACCCGTGTCTGGGTAGCTAGCTGCACCAAGTGCTTCAACGCTACCGTCGCCATCTAGGGCTACTTTAGCAACATTGCTTACAATTGCTTGGAACGCATCGTTACGCGCTACGAAGTCTGTTTCTGAGTTTACTTCAACAACAGCTGCTTTTGTGCCAGATGAAGCAACGCCAACAAGACCTTCAGCCGCAACGCGGTCAGCCTTTTTAGCGGCTTTTGACAAGCCTTTTGCGCGAAGCCAATCTACTGCTGCTTCAATATCGCCATCTGTTTCAGAAAGCGCTTTTTTACAATCCATCATGCCAACGCCAGTTTTCTCGCGTAGGTCTTTGACCATGGATGCTGTAATAGCCATGTGATCCTCGTTTCAGGTTCAGCGCCTGCATGTTTTAGCAGGCGACACTATTAAAGAAATTATCTGCCCCTCACCTGCGCTAAAGCGCAGAGAGAGGCAGTTTACTCATTAGCCAGCAGCAAGTGTTGCTGCTTGCTCTAGCCAGTTGTCGCGCTCGATACGGCCCTTAAAGGACAATGCATCATCAACTTTCGCGATGTCTTCAGCTGTAAACGCTGCAACTTGGGCAAATTTTGTTACGCCAAGCGCATGAAGCTTTTGCTCAAGAACGGGGCCAACACCAGAAATCTGTTTCAAATCATCTGGCTCACCTTCAGGAGCTGCAAACAATGCAGCCGGTGCCGCGTCGCTTGCTTCAGCCGCTGGTGCAGGTGCAGCCTCAACTGGTGCTGGTGCAGGTGCAGGGGCTGCTTCAACTGGTGCAGCTTCCATAGCAGGTGCTTCTTCGATTGCAGGTTCTACCACATCTACAGCAGCACCCATATCAACGCCACCAGAACCAGCACCGCGAGCGATACCGTCGAGTGAAGCGCGAGCAATGAGATCGCAATAAAGCGAAATCGCACGGCCAGCATCGTCGTTGCCTGGGATTGGGTAATCAATACCTTCTGGTGAACAGTTAGAATCGAGAACAGCAACCACTGGGATGCCGAGACGCTTAGCTTCTTTAATCGCGATTGATTCTTTGTTTGTATCGATCACGAAAATAAGGTTCGGAATGCCGCCCATGTCCTTGATACCACCGAGCGAACGCTCAAGCTTTTCAAGTTCACGTGTGCGGGTCAAACGCTCTTTCTTAGTGAAAGACGCAGCTTCTGGACCTTCAAGCATTGCTTCAAGTTCGCGTAGGCGTTTGATTGAATTTGAAATTGTTGACCAGTTTGTCAACGTACCACCGAGCCAACGTGCGTTCACATAGTACTGTGCGCAGCTTTTAGCTGATGTTGCGATTGATTCTGCTGCTTGGCGCTTTGTGCCAACGAAAAGAACACGACCACCGCCTGCAACTGTATCGCTTACTACTTTAAGCGCTTGGTGCAAAAGTGGAACTGTCTGTGACAGATCAATAATGTGAATGTTGTTGCGTGAGCCGAAGAGATACTTCTCAACGCGTGGATTCCAACGGTGTGTCTGGTGACCAAAGTGAACGCCTGCTTCAAGCAATTGGCGCATAGAAAAATCTGGCAGTGCCATGGTGGCCTACTCCTTTTATTCGGTTTGTCCTCCACGAGCCCTATGTTCTCACCGAATGGAACCGTACGAATACAGCCCCTGGCTCGTGTGTGTGATGGCGCGGTGGTTACAGGGGAATCGAGCTCATTGCAAGTAAAAACGACGGTTCACGCCAATTATTGCAGGCGGGCATCCACGATGCCGGGCATTTGCTTGATCGCCTTAGCAATCTTAGGCGTCAAAACATAGCGGTTTCTAAGCTTTACCTCGACTTCGCGGCCACTCTTATCATCCAAAATAATGAGACTTACCTCACCGCCTCGCCCACCTTGTTCTGGCGACAGCTGATTGGCGATATAGGCAAGTGGTTTATCATCTCTGACAAAGATATTAAGCGCCCCTTGAAAGCCTGACGCCGCTTTATCAAGTGGTTCCACACTATTGATACGGACATTGACGCCTTCTGGACGATCTTCTGCGGCAACGATCATAACGACGGAAGACCCTGCCTCAAGATTATCGCGATGTCTTTCTAATGTTTCAGAAAAACAAACAGCCTCAAATTGTCCTGACGGATCGGAGATTTGTAAGATCGCCATTTTGTTGCCCGTGCGTGTGTTGCGTTCTTGCTTGGTGATAATCGTGCCTGCGATTTTGCCCACGGGTGAGCCGCGTTTGACGTTTTCTTCAAACACATTCCAAGGTTTTACACCGAGCTTTTGCAAGAGTTCCAAATGCTCATCAAGGGGGTGAGCGCTGAGGTAAAAGCCGATGGATGATTGTTCTCGTGACAATCGCTCTGATGGTTCAAAATCAGGTAATGGTTTTAATCGAACAGGTTCAGGCCCGCTAACGGCCGAGAACATATCATTTTGTCCGCTTTCTTTTGCCTGATGTTCACGGGTAGCCAGCGCTACAATCTGTTCCAATGCATCAAGCACTTGGGCACGGTTATCAACCAGACAATCAAAAGCACCAGCACAAACGAGGTTTTCAAGCAGTCGCTTATTGACGGATTTTGGATCTAGTCTGTGGGCGAAATCTGCGAGGTCTTTAAACCCACCCTCAGGGCGAACCGCGATAATATCAGCCACCGCTTGTTGGCCAACGCCTTTAACAGCCGTAAGGGCGTAATAGATGGTTTCGCCCTCTACATCGAACTCGACTTGGCTTTTGTTGATGTTTGGAATTTCAACATTAAAATCAAGCCGTTCGGCTTCTCTCTTAAAGTCGTTGAGTTTGTCTGTGTTGCCCATATCTAGCGTCATGGTGGCTGCTAAGAACTCGACAGGATAATTGGCTTTCAAATAGGCAGTTTGGTAGGCAACCAGCGCGTAAGCTGCCGCGTGAGATTTGTTGAAACCGTAGCTTGCAAATTTCGCCAACAGGTCAAAAATTTCATTGGCTTTCGACTTCTTCAACCCACGTTCGACTGAGCGTTCCACAAATGGAATACGCTGCTCTTCCATGACCGCTTTAATTTTCTTACCCATAGCACGACGCAAAACATCTGCTTCACCCAGTGAGTAGCCCGCAAGCTCCTGCGCAATCTGCATCACCTGTTCTTGGTAGATGATGACGCCTTGGGTTTCTTTCAGGTATTTTTCAATGCGTGGGTGGATGAAGTCTGGTTCTTCTTCGCCGTGTTTTCGAGCGTTATAGACTGGAATATTATCCATCGGACCCGGTCGATAAAGGGCAACCAAGGCGATGATGTCTTCAAACACATCGGGCTTCATGCCGAGCAGCGCTTTACGCATGCCTTGGCTCTCCAGCTGGAACACGCCAACTGATTCACCGCGCGAGAGCATTTCGTAAGTTTTGGCATCATCCAGAGGAAGCGCCGCAAGGTCTATTTCAACACCACGTTTTGCTAAAAGATCGACGGCTTTTTGCAGCACTGTCAGCGTTTTAAGCCCCAAGAAGTCAAATTTGACGAGGCCCGCCTGCTCCACCCATTTCATGTTGAATTGAGTAACAGGCATATCGGAGCGCGGATCACGATAAAGCGGGACAAGCTCTTCAAGCGAACGATCACCAATCACAATACCCGCTGCGTGGGTGGAAGCGTGACGGTAAAGACCTTCAAGCTTCAAGGATGTTGTGATTAGCCGATCAACGACTTCTTCTTCCTTGCGTGCTTCTTGTAGTTTCGGTTCACCGTCGACGGCTTCTTTTAGCGTGACAGGGTTGGCGGGATTGCTTGGCACAAGCTTACAAAGACGATCCACTTGACCGTAAGGCATTTGCAAAACACGCCCCACATCGCGCAATACAGCGCGCGCTTGCAGTGATCCGAAGGTGATGATTTGCGCCACCTGCTCGCAGCCATAACGATCTTGGACGTATTTAATGACCTCATCACGACGATCTTGGCAAAAGTCGATATCAAAGTCGGGCATCGAAATCCGCTCGGGATTAAGAAAGCGTTCAAAAAGGAGCGAGAAGCGTAGCGGATCAAGATCCGTAATGGTCAGCGCCCACGCAACCACAGAACCCGCCCCCGAACCACGGCCTGGACCAACGGGAATGTTTTTCGATTTTGCCCATTTAATGAAGTCGGCAACAATCAAGAAGTAACCGGGAAATTTCATGTTCTCGATGACATCGAGCTCAAAATTGATCCGATCATAATATTCTTGCTCGGTACGGTCTGGTGCCAAACCATGAAAATCAAGCCGAGCCTTCAAGCCGTCCAATGCTTGGTCACGGAGAACTTTCGCTTCGGCGGCAACTGCTTCATCGCCTTCAAGGCCCTCTGCTGCAAACAATGGCAAGATTGGATCACGCATGAGCGCGCGCACATGGCAGCGTTGAGCAATTTCATAGGTGTTGTCGACAGCTTCTGGCAGATCCTCAAACAGAGCAACCATTTCATCGCTTGATTTGAAATAGCAAGAATCAGACAAGCGCCGACGATCATCCATTGAAACGACCGCACCTTGTGAAATGCAGATCAACGCATCATGGGCGTCATAGTCTTCTTGTTTCTCAAAGAATGGCTCATTGGTCGCGACAATCGGAATGTCGTGTTTGTAGGCAATGTCTAGGAGCTTCGGTTCCCGCTTGTTTTCGCCTTCCAACGCCATACGCTGAAGTTCGATGTAGAAGCGATCACCGAAGACGCCTTTAAGGCCGAGCGCCTTTTGTTCAGCAACGTTGGCTTTGTTGTCCATGATCGCAAGATCGAGCGGGCCTTCTAACCCACCAGAGAGGCAAATCAATCCGTCGCTCAGCTCGCTGAGCAAATCAAAACTAATATGCGCCCTTTGGTCAGAACCAGTTTCCATAAAGCTACGGGAAACCAATCGGACCAAGTTCGCATAGCCATCATCATCCATGGCAAGCAACACGATTGTCGCAAAGTCATCATGTTTATTGGTGTTTAAATGGGCGTTGGCATCTTTGTTTTCTGCTTCCCATGATAGCAGGAGCTGGCACCCGATAATTGGCTGGATGCCCATGCCTTTGGCTTTTTCAGAAAACTCTAACGCGCCAAACAGATTGCCAGTATCGGTTAAGCCTACCGCTGGCATGTTGTTCTTTTCTACCAGCTTCAAAAGCTGTGGCAGCTTAATAGCACCTTCAAGAAGCGAATAGGCTGAGTGGCTTCTTAGATGAATAAAGTTAGACGGGCTGCTCATGGGTCTCGGACTACAAATCAGTTGACGTTAGCAAGCAGTTTGCCACGTCAACGCGCTGTTCCTAAGACCCAAAGTCATTGTTCCCCGCAAAATGTGGAAAACAAGAGCTTGTTCACTGTATGTTCTTGGTGCTAGGATAAGCTAGAAACAAAGTCCGCCCAATAGGTTGCGGCAAAAAAGAATGATGATAGGGAAGCAAGAGCTGCAAGGTCACGAATAATAGGCATTGGTAATCTCCACCGTTGTTATGATGGCAGTATGTTCTTGTTTTGTTCTGTAGTCAATAGGTGGTAATAAGCACCCTTATTCATGCTTTATGAAACCTTAAAAGTCGACTATTTGCCCATCGCGTAATGTCACACGGCGATCCATTTTGGCCGCCAGTTCCATGTTGTGGGTTGCAATCAAAGCGCCAAGCCCACTGCCCCGCACAAGTCCCATCAGCGCGTCGAACACATGAGCAGACGTGCCTGGGTCTAGATTGCCTGTCGGTTCATCTGCCAGTAAAACACGCGGTCCATTGATTACGGCACGCGCAATCGCGACACGCTGCTGCTCGCCACCTGATAGTTCTGCGGGTCTATGGTCATGCCGGTGCGAAATCTTGAGATAGTCCATCACCTGCATCGCCCGTTCTCGCGCGGCGTCTGGAGCCATGCCACGGATAAGCTGTGGCAGGATGAGATTTTCAGCGGCGTCAAATTCTGGCAGCAAATGGTGGAATTGATAGACAAACCCGATTTCTAGCCGACGAAGCATGGTGCGGTTTTCATCGTTCATCGCTGCACATGGCCGACCATTGATAATGACCTCGCCTGCATCGGGCTGCTCTAAAAGGCCTGCGATTTGAAGCAATGTCGATTTGCCTGCCCCAGAAGGTGCCACAAGAGCGACCATTTCACCGTCGGTAATCGTGAGGTTCGCCCCATCCAAAACAGTCAAGTGACCTTCAGTTTGCTTGAAACGACGTTCAACATCGACCAACGCAAGTGGTGGCACAGTTTCAACGGGTGCTTCTGTGAAGAGGTCAAGATTACTCATAACGAAGCGCCTCCACAGGATCGAGTTTCGCAGCGCGCCATGCTGGATAGATCGTTGCTAGGAACGATAAAAACAGCGCCATCAAAATAATTGACATAACCTCGGAAGGTTCCAATTTAGCAGGCAGTTGCGATAGATGATAAATATCGGTTGGGAAAATTGGACTACCCGTCAAACGAGAAACAAATTGGCGAATCGGTTCCACGTTAAGAGCAATGATGATCCCTAAGATTGTTCCAGCGATTGTTCCAATCGTACCAATGGCAGCACCGGTAATGAAGAATATCCGCATCACTGAGCCACGGCTGGCACCCATGGTACGAAGGATCGCGATATCCCTGCCCTTATCTTTCACAAGCATAGTAAGCCCAGAGATGATGTTTAAGGCGGCAACAAGAATAATCATGGTCAAGATCATGAACATGACGTTTCGCTCCACCTCAAGGGCGGAGAAGAAGGTTTTGTTTCTGGTTCGCCAGTCTGAAATTAGCGCGGTCTGATCCACCGCCTCTTCCACTTGCGGGCGAAGAAGATCAACCAGATCGGGATCGGTGGTTATCACTTCAATCGCGTCCACTATTCCTTCTTTGTTGAAATAGAGTTGCGCTTCTGAAAGGGGCATGATGACCAAAGCTGCATCATATTCAGACATACCAATTTGGAAAATCACATTGATTGGATAAGACTTCACCCTAGGTGTCACACCGAAGGCGGTGACATTGCCCTCAGGCGCGATCAAGGTGAGCTTGTCACCAACCGTTAGGCCGAGTTTTATCGCAAGCCCAGCGCCAACAGCAACGCCTTTACCTAAGTCGAAATTGGAAAAATCACCAAGCGTTACATTTTGCGACAATGCATCCATTTTCAATATTTCTTGCTGACGCAAACCGCGCACCAACGCCCCCGTTGGGGTTCGGCCTTGAGCGCCTTTCGCCAATACCTGACCTTCAATGAAGGGGATGGCTTGCGTAACGTTGCCGACTTTTTCTATCCGAAACTTGATGTCGTCGAAATCTTTCAGCGCATTGCCGTCCATTGGCTGCACGATGAGATGGCCATTAATACCGAGAATGCGGTCAAGCAGTTCAGTACGAAAACCATTCATTACGGCCATAACCACGATCAAGGTGGCAACACCCAGCAAAATGCCGAGAAAAGACAAGCCAGCGATTACTGAAATGAAGGTCTCTTTACGCCGTGAACGTAGATAACGGCTCGCGACAAGCCATTCAAAGCGACTAAATGCAGATGTTTTCACTGGTAGGTCCATGCTTGCTTCACAATTTGGATTATGTGGTTGGATTATGGGGTTGGTTTATGCCGTTAGTTTGTTGATCAACGCTTCAACGCTCATGCTCTCACGATCGCCCGTTGCGCGATTCTTTAGTTCTACCACACCATCAGCCATACCGCGCGGTCCAACAACAATCTGTTGTGGCAAACCGATCAGGTCCATGGTGGCAAATTTGGCGCCTGCGCGATTGTCTGTATCATCATAAAGCACATCTTTGCCTGCGGCTTGCAGCGCTTTGTAGAGCATTTCGCAGGCCGCATCTGTTTCCTCATTACCAACCTTCATATTGATAATGCCGACATCAAATGGCGCGATGCCTTCAGGCCAAATAATACCGTTTTCATCATGGCTGGCTTCAATGATACCGCCGACCAAACGTGACGGCCCAATGCCGTAGGACCCCATATGAACGGGCGTTTCGACGCCGTCAGGTCCTGTAACTTTGGCGCCCATGCTTTCAGAATATTTCGTGCCAAAATGAAAGATGTGGCCGACTTCAATACCGCGCGCAGAAACACGATCTGCTTCCGGCACGGCATCATAGGCTGCCTCATCATGCATTTCATCGGTCGCCGCATAATCTGCCGTCCAGCGATTGAAGATATCTTCCAGCACCTTGGCATCTGAAAAATCGAGGTCTTCTGGCGGTGTTTCACGTTCTAGGTGGGAACGGTGACAGAATACGCCGCTCTCTCCAGTGTCTGCCAAGACAATAAACTCATGGCTGAGATCACCGCCTATTGGGCCTGTGTCCGCTTTCATCGGGATGGCTTGTAGGCCAAGCCTTTTGAACGTTCTAAGGTAAGCTGCAAACATGCCTTGATAAGCGGTTTTGGCGCTTTCGTAATCGAGATCGAAAGAATAAGCATCTTTCATCAAGAACTCACGACCACGCATCACACCAAAGCGCGGACGCACTTCATCGCGGAATTTCCACTGAATGTGATAGAGGTTCAACGGCAGGTTCTTGTATGATTTGATTGAGGAGCGGAAAATATCCGTCACCATTTCTTCATTGGTCGGACCAAAAAGCATTTCGCGCTCTTGGCGATCTTCAATGCGCAGCATCTCTTTGCCGTATGCCTCATATCGACCACTTTCGCGCCACAGATCTGCTGATTGAATGGTGGGCATCAAGATTTCAACGGCCCCTGCCCGATCCATCTCTTCACGCACGACAGTGTTGATTTTTTCCAAAACTTTCAACCCAAGCGGCAACCAAGAATAAATGCCAGCTGATTGTTGTTTGATCATGCCTGCCCGCAGCATAAGGCGGTGAGAAACAATTTCCGCTTCTTTTGGGTTGTCGCGCAAAATTGGAAGGAAATAGCGAGAAAGCCGCATAGGGGAAATCCTGTTCGTTGAGAGTGCTTAATAGCAAATATCGGGAGTCTGCTTTGACTGCTAGTCAAAACTCATCATACGCCCAACAAATATGCCTTTTTCTCAAAAAATCTATCTTTGGTGAAGATGGTTCTTACCGCAAATTATGGCTAAAAAATAACCAACTGACTGAGTATGATTACGTATAGGTGGATAAAAATTCACCCTCTTGATGCTTTATCATACAAATAATTCAAATATATCGCAAAACTAGGATGACAAACGTATGCGTCTAGTATAGCGTCAGCTAGCTAGGTCTGAAAATAACATTCCAGCCATACGTTCTAAGTCTTGGGAGGGACTGATCTATCAGCGCAATCACCTAGTGAATGCAGCGCCACCTCGGTGGAAGCATAGAGCAGAGAGCGAATTACTCATCTACAGGGCGCAAGCCCTGTTTTTTTTATTCAAAATTTGAAATTCCTTGGCAATTTCAGAGACTTATTTAATTCTGAAGTCCGGTATGAATGGAATGTCTTCAATGCCGATTTCTAAGCCAACCACGACCCAAATGATCAAGCCTAAGATAATCGCTGACACCACAGTCGTAATGAGCATTTTCTTGAAAATTTGAGGTTTAGAAGGGGCACTCCCCACTGTGCCAAGCGTTACATCGCTCTCTCCAGCTTGGGTTTTCACGCCAAATGGCAGGATGCAAAACAGTGTAAGCCACCATAAAATGAAGTAAAACGCGAATATAGTTACGGGTTCCATCGGTTATACTCCTTATACCTGCTCAAGTTCGACAAGTGTTCCTTGAAAATCTTTGGGATGTAAGAACAAGACGGGTTTATTATGCGCCCCAATCTTAGGCTCACCGTCTCCAAGAACACGAGCGCCCTCACCGACTAATTTGTCGCGAGCGACTATGATGTCGTCCACCTCATAACAAATGTGATGGATACCTCCTGCTGGGTTCTTTTCTAAAAAACCAGCAATGGGGGATGCGTCGCCAAGCGGGTGCAAAAATTCAATTTTGGTGTTTGGCAATTCGACAAACACAACGGTTACACCGTGCTCTGGCAGGTCTTGTTTCTCTGTTACCGTCGCGCCGAGCGAGTTTTTATAACTTGCGCAAGCAGCGTCCATGTCAGGTACAGCAATTGCAACGTGGTTTAAGCGGCCAATCATTATCGCCTCCTATGCGCGCAACAGTAACACTGAGCAAAATGGTTTCTTGCCCCAAATGTAATTCACTTTGGCTCTGACAGCGCGATAAACAGCATCACGGACCAGCGCTTCATCACGGCGTTTCTTGCGTGGTAGGCCTTCAATCGTGTTGAGCACGACTTCGAAGACGATGTCTTCCATTAGCTCGTCGTCGTCATCTTCCAGCGGCAAGCCAATACACTCAACGGCTGGGTCATCTGGAATGTCACCTTTTTGGTCGATGACGATGGCGATGTTGACCACACCAGCAAACGACAGCTTACGACGTTTGATAACACCTGCGCCCTCTTCATCACGAATGAGCTTACCGTCGCGCACCAAAATGCCAGCGGGTATCTCATCGACCTTTTGCAACGCATTGGGTGCAACATGAATAACGTCACCGTTGTCGATGACCATCACATCGCTGATGCCGTTTTCTAACCCAAGACGTGCTTGCGCTTTAAGGTGCATGGCTTCTCCGTGCACAGGCACGAGAGAACGTGGTTTCACCCATTCATACATTTGCAAAAGCTCATTGATGCGCGGGTGGCCGGTAACATGCACTTCCGCGTCTTTATCTGTCACCACATCCACGCCAGAAGCGGCGAGCTGATTGATGATATTGCCGACGAGCTTCTCGTTGCCTGGAATAGCGCGGGACGAGAAAATCACCATATCGCCTTTTGAAAAAGCAATATCGCGGTGGTCATTACGTGCAATACGCGCCAGCGCCGCCCGTGGTTCTCCTTGAGTGCCTGTCAGGATAACCAGCACTTTTTCGCGTGGCAGATATCCATATTCATTTTCACTGATAAACGGTGGCACATCGTCGAGATAACCAAGCTCGCGCGATACATCCACAACACGGCGCATAGCAGCACCCATCAGCACCACCTGTCTGTCACAGGCGGCAGCCGCCAAGGCAATCGCTCTTATGCGCGCCACATTAGACGAGAACGTCGTCACCGCGACACGGTTCTTAGCCGATTTAATAACGGAGATAAGGTTCTTTTGAATATCCGCTTCGCTTGGGCTTACACCTTCGCGCATGGCATTGGTGGAATCGCAAATCAGCGTATCAACACCACCCGTATTACCAATTTCCTTCAAACGCTCCACATCCGTGGAACGACCCACACCCGGATTAGGGTCCAGCTTCCAGTCACCCGTATGAAGCACGCGGCCTGCTGGTGTTGTGATCAACAAAGAGCATGGATCTGGAATGGAATGGGAAACGGCAATGAATTCTATGTTAAACGGACCAAGGTCTATACTCTCGCCTTGCTTCACATTGTTCGACGGTATCTTTTCATATTCGCCAAACCGCGCTGCTTTAGCGTTCAATAAGCCGCTGACAAATTCAGAACAATATAGGGGCCGCTCAATCGTTGGCCAAAGCTCTAGCAACGCACCATAGTGATCTTCATGGGCGTGGGTAATGAGAATGCCAAGAATGTCTTTCTTGATGTCTTCAAGAAATTTGATGTCTGGAAAAATGACATCAACACCAGGCTGATGAGGACCGGGGAAAGAAATACCGAAATCGACGACAATCCAATCACGCTTATCGCGATTACCATAGCCATAAAGCGCCAAGTTCATGCCAATTTCGCCGACCCCGCCGAGGGGCGCGAAGACGAGGTCTTTTTTATCGTTCTTCGTCATTTAAACCTGTCTTTCAAACAGCGGCGAACCGTTCGCCTGAACATTTAACTAGAGTACCATAGAGGGAAAGAAAACATCGCCTGCAGAGAATTTTTGGCTGCGGCCACGACTTAGACCCAAAACGAGGTTTCCCTCATGATCTAAATCTTGGAAGATGCCTCTAATCTCGTCATTTTCAAGCCGCACAACAATCTCATCACCAAGGCCCGTTGCTTTTTCTAACCAGCGTTTGCGGATGAGTTCAAAGTTATTACCCTGATCCCACGTTTTC
>JBDVXS010000010.1:0-17061 GCA_039964305.1 Hyphomicrobiales bacterium | reverse complement strand
CATCGCGAAAACGGTATTTATCTTGACCCGTCGGATTGATTGGCAAAACATCATAGCCACCATTTGCTTTCCAAATGTTTTGGCCTGTTTGGTCCGGATCTGAAATGCCATGCTGGTCTGTCGCTCGTTTGTCGCCAGGGGCGCGAGACATATCAAGCAGAAGCGAGTTTTGACCACCCAAAGCACACCGCGTTGCGAGTGATTTGGAGATCGTTGTTACACCGCTCGCGTTTTTGGGACCAGTAACCCCGATAACACGTGCACCACGACCGAATGTACGGGTGTGTATATCTTCGATTTCCTGAATAGTGCTTGCTCTGGCCATGACTGATTTTCCCGTATTTTCTTTGTTTTTTTGTTAAAGCGCTATGAGGGCGAGGGCGAAGGTTAGAAGCCCTGACGTGCCTGCAACACCTGATTGAATTTTCTTCCAGATCGTTTGCGACGTATCCGGCACGTAAACCGTATCTCCCGCTCGTACGACTGGCAGCATGCTGATATCGCCTGTTTTCGCGAATTTGATCAGGTTGAACGTGCGTGCCTGATCTTTGCTCTTTGATAGGTTCACGACGACAATTTTCTTTTGCAATGCGCTGTTAGTAGGTCCGCCAGCTTCAGCAAGAAGATCCAAAATGGTCATGTTGTCGTCAAAGCGATAACGGCCTGGTGAACCGACTGAGCCAAGAACACGAACAGTTTGTTCTTTGCTGACATCAAGCCATTCACGCTCACGGCTTGGCACATAAATTACGTCACCTGGTACAACGTGAGGTAGGAGAGCTTCGTCACCTGTTTCAAAATAGAGAGACAGATTCACTTTTGAGATACCCGCTTCGCCTCGGTTACGATGTGAAACGCGAATGTTGCGAAGGTCAGCATCATTGGTTGGACCGTCAGCGGCTGAAATGATGTCGATAAAGCTCAAATGCTCTGAGAAGGCGTAGCGACCTGCTGTGCCAACTTGACCGAAGACATAGATTGAATCTTCTGGTGCTTGTTTGATCCACGCAGATTTATTACCTGTTGGATCATCTGGAAGGTATGGCATGTTGATGACGTAGCCAGCACGAATTTGCGGCAAGTCAGCAATCGCACCACCTTCTTTGATGAATTTTTCCATGTTGAAGGTTGTTGGTACGGTGCGACCATTCTTTTTAACGAGAATTTGCACGTTCGACATGTCAGCCCGTTGTGATGGGCCGCCTGCTTGGGCGATCAGGTCAAAGAATGTCATCTCGTCAGACCACTCGTAGCGATCAGGGCGAGCAACCGCACCAATCACTTCAACAGCGTGGTCTGACCCAATTTCCAACCATGATGGACGGTTTGGATCTTCTGTTAAGAAGGGAATATTCACGGTAGATCCGGCTGTGATAACAGGAATATCCGCTTCATTGCCGCCATTTTCAATGAAACTTTGCATGTCAAAGACTTGCGTTTTAGCAATACCATTGATGCGAGAAACAACTTGAATGCGGCGCATATCTGCTTCTTTTGTCGGGCCACCAGCTTGCGCCATGAGGTCGAACAAAGACATTTCATCAGACCACTCATAGCGGTCAGGGCGAACCACAGCACCGAACAATTCTACAGCCCGATTTGGGGCGATTTTCAACCATGATGGACGGTCTGGATCATCTGAAGCACGTGGAAAGAATACAGTGTCGCCTGGATAAATTGGAGGCAACACGCCACCACGGCCTTCCGTGAAAGAAGGGAGGTCGACATTTGTCACAGACCCGTCAGCACGGATGATGCGAATTCCTTTGGTGTCGGCAAAACGTGACGGACCACCAGCACCAGCGACAATATCGATGAAGCCGATTTCGCCCTGAACTTCATAACCGCCAGGTTTGTTCACTTCACCCATAACGAATACAGTCTGACCAGACTTACCGTTTTGTCCTTCAATTGCACGCGGCACAAAGATGGTTGCCCCTGGCTTGAGGTTGGGTAGGAGTGTGATGTCGCCTGTATCGAGGTATTCTTGAAGATTGACATAAACAGGTTTGCCGCCTGAAAGCACACGAATGCGATCAACCGAAGCCTCACTGGTCACGCCACCTGTTTGCAGCAAGACATCAATCAATGTTTCACCTTCAAGAAACTCAACATTGCCCGGTGTTTGAACTTCACCAAAAACTTTGATTGTGCTCTCAGAACCAGCTGTCTCACCCTCATTACTTTGGAAGATGACAACATACCCAGCACGGATCTGCGGCAAATCTGCTGTGCTTCCGCCCTTTTCAACAAACTCAGACATGTTGAAGAACGTCGCATTGACTGTGCCATCAGCTTTCTTTTCCAAGATTTTGATTTTCGCCAAATCAGCATCTTTGGTTGGGCCACCAGCTGCCGCGATAAGGTCGAAGAATGACATTTCGTCCGCCCACTCGTATCGACCTGGCTTTTTCATCGCACCCAAAACTTGCACCGCACGCTCAGATGGAATTTTCAACCAAGAGGGGGCTGTATTGTCAGCTTTTTCAGGGATGAAAATTGTGTCACCTGGGAGCAATGTCGGCAATGTGTTGATCCGTCCTTCGGTAAAGGCTGGAAGGTCGACCATGACGATTTCTGCATTGCCTTTGCGGATCACTCTGATGTTGCGTGTTTCGCCATGGCGTGTTGGACCGCCAGCGTTTGCAAGAATATCGATAAAGTTTGTTTCACCACGCGTTTCAAACGCACCTGGTTTTACAACTTCACCCATCACGTAAATTACGCTGCCGCCAACTTTCAGTTCTTTGTCCTGCTTTGGAACAAAGATTGTGCTGCCTTCTTCCAAAGTAGAAAGGTCAAACAAACGGCCTTCATCGATGACTGCTTTAAGATCAACAATTTCTGAGCCGTCTTTTGTTACAACACGGATGTTCTTCACAGACGCATGGCCTGTTAGACCACCAGCACGCATAACCGCATCAATGAGTGTTAGATCTTTTTTGAAGGCCATGGTGGTTGGTGTTCTTACTTCACCAAAAATACGGATGCCTGTGCCATCATCACCGCCATCACCTTGGCTTGCGAGAGTTTCAGCATTGAACGGAAGCTCAACAGCACCTGTGAGCGGCGATGCTGGAACAAAAATGGTATCAAGCGGCTTCAAAGGCGGCAAAATTCTGAGATTACCGCTGTTTAAGTAGTTCTTATAATTGAAGGTGAACACTTCTTCGCCACGACGCACTTGCATGCGGTCAAGCTGTGCACCAACAGACAAGCCGCCAGCTTTAGAGATTGCTGTTTGCACGTTGCTGTCTGCAGGGAGCGATACTTGACCTGGGTTTTTCACAAAACCTAGGACGTTGACGATCAACTTGCGCTCTTTGATTTCAATCGAAAGACGATCAAGGTTTCTGTAAACCTCAGATAATTGCTTTTGAATAACCTCATTGGCTTCAACGAGCGTTAGGTTAGACACTTTAACAGAGCCAATTTCCGGCAAGGTAATTGAGCCGTCACGGTTTACTTCAAAGTCAGCCGTTAGCGAGTCTTCGCCTGGCAATGTCAAAGACAAGACATCACCAGCGTTGATTTTCTCAACAAAGTTCTCGTCGTCTTGACCAAACAGACGCTGAAGTGCTGTTGGAGCTGATGCCAATGTTGTTGGCTCAGGCGTCGTTGCTGTTTTCTTTTCCCTGCGAATGTCTTTTTGTAAGGCACGCAATTGAGCAGCTAGTTCGCCGCTTTCTTGTTCTACTGCGTTGTGACCTTTGCTGCGGGCAAGTTTCAACAGGCTTTCTTGAAGCGTTGAGTTCGCGGCTACTTCTGTAAGTGGCGTTTTATTCTTTGATTTGCCAACAACAATAGTCTCTGCTTCATTTGAGCTGTCTTTAAGCACAGGCAGGGAAGAAACAGACGCATCTGTGTTCTCTTCCGTGATGCGATCAAGCATTTTTTGTGCTTTTTCGCGCTCAGACATTGGAATGCGGTCAGCTTCTTTATCCGCTTTTTCGCTGATAACTTTCGTCATCTCAGCGTTAAGCGTTTCAATCAAATTTTTGCCTGTTTGCGCAGGAGCCGACGTTGTAATGCGGTCGTCAGATTTTTGTGCAGACGTTACCGCAGGTCTTTGCGCGTTCGGTTCAAAAAATGTTGGGCGTGCCGATGCTGTGGCTTGAGAATCTGGCGCAAGAACAGGTAGCTTGTCAGCTGAATCTTTTGAACCAGAAATGCTCTCGATTTCGTTTAAAACGCTATCGATTTCTGCAAGCATTCTATCGACTTCATCGAGCTCTTCATTGCCGCTTGTCGCACTTTTTGCGGCTTGCGTTTCTGCTTGCGATTTTGTCTGTTCCGCACGGCGTTTAGCCAATTCATTCAACGCCTTATTGGTTGAACTCGTTGTTGTGAAATCAATCGTTTGTTCTGCAGCTTGCCAACGTGTGCCAGCAATAGAGAGGCTTCCCAAATTGTCAGCTGAATAGCCCCCTGGCGCTGGCACTGTTTCGCTTGCAATGCCGCTTTTTTGAGTGAAGACGTCAAACATCACAGGCAGGCTCACACAGACGAGAACCACCGCTAAAACTAGGCGCAGGATATGATGTTTTGTTTGCTTCATCTTACTTCAATACGATCGGTTCATTGTTGTAAACTGGACGTTTGTAGACTTTCGTTTTGGTTTGAACCGGTGCATCGACAACCACTTTTGTGCGCTGGCAATGACCGTGGAAAATGCGTTTATCGACGACATCAAGCCGATGCTCTAGTCGTTCCATATCGATAAGAGCATCGCCGTATAGATCGCTCACCCATTGGCGCTTTACACGAACCAGCAATTGCTCTCCTTTTGCCAAATCTCCGGGTGCGCAGCGTTCTGCTCCGCGTGATTTGAGATAGGCAATGCGCTCATCAAAGGCGATGATTGCAAAGTCGTGGACGTGTTTGGCTTCTGCCGAGCGTCCACGTCTTGTGTAGCCATTTTTCTGGAGCACATTAGAAAGACGCGTTTTGCCGTTGGCATTCGTGAACCCACTATCAAAGCGGTCATGAGCCAGCGAACCGTTGGCTCCAAAACGATGTTCAGCGAAACCGCCATAGCCAGATTGCGGCCAAAATGGCGTGCAAGCTGCAAGTCCTGCACTCATTAAGAGGCAGGATACTAAAAGCGGTTTTCTGATGGCTTGGCTTTGCATTGTACTAAGCCGCGTTTGATGTGCTTGTTGACGCAATCAGCCCTTGCATGCGCAAGTGGGTCAACAAACGTAGTGGCTGGCCACCCACATTAGTAACGGTCAACTTGTGACCATTGGCTAAGAGGCGCTTATATAGAAAGACAAGACCACCAACGCCCGAGCTGTCGATGAACTCTACTGCTGCCATATCAAGTTCGACTGCTTCTTGAGCTTCCGCGAGCTGGTCAAAAGTTGCTTTCATATCTGCCATTGTGATGGCATCCATGTCTTCTTCGATTTTTAACATTCTGGACATTTTAGACTCCCCATTTTTGTTCTGTCTGGCCATTCGACCTTTTTGTCCGAACACATATGAGCAATTGCCGTGCCGTTTTTTCTATGGGGAAACTGGGCGTAAATTGGCTGTGCCAGTTTGTAAAATGAGACGATTTTGCAATTTGCAATGAAAATGCGAGCCGATTTGCAAAACACGATTTGCAAATTGCGAAGATGGTTCAAGTTCTTTGCAATTTGCAGCGGGTAGAACGGCAATTGGCATGGTTCACCCCCCGTGAGCATTAAAACCTAGTTGGCACGGCGCTTGCGAGAAACGGGCACGAGTTAATGCCGTCGAAGGCGGCTGAATAAATTTTGCGGGTGATTGGGGAAACATCATTCGCTGCAACAGAAGGTTGAAGACGATGAGAAAAGGCACAATCCATATTGTTCAACGGATGGCCCCAGGGGGAATCGAGCTTTTGGTACGGGATCTTGCAAGTCAGTTACCAGGCGAGAACAGAATTTTCAGCCTAGATGGGACGCGCAAGCAGCTCATCAATGCTTGGCCTGCTTTGGAGCCTCATGCGAAACAAATTAGAGGGTTTTCTAAAAAGCCGGGCATTAATATGTCGCTGATGCTTGAACTTAGAAGCACATTTAAACAGTTGAAGCCGCATGCTGTTGTGACGCACCATATTGGCCCTCTTATATATGCAGGGCTTGCAGCGCGTTTGGCGAATGTCCCTGTTATCGCTCACGTAGAGCATGATGTTTGGCACTATGGCCATCCACGTCGTCGTATGCTGACGAAAGCTGTTTGTTCTGTTGTACGTCCGCGCATTGTTGGCGTTTCAATGACAGCTGCCGATACGTTAGCTGATATTACAGGCTCTAGAGATGTTCGCGTGATTACGAATGGTGTTGATACGAAGCGTTTCACACCAGAAGATCGTGCTGAAGTGCGCAAGCGTTGGGATATTCCAGTGAACGCACCTGTCATTGGTGCAGTTGGACGCCTTGAAATGGTTAAGGGCCACGATGTGCTGCTTGAAGCGATGATTGGCCTACCAGACAATATTATTTGCGTTATTGCAGGTGCAGGTAGCCAGATGGTGCCGTTGCAGGAAAAAGCAAAAGCATTGGGCATTGAGCATCAGGTGAAATTCCTTGGTAATGTATCAGATACATCCTCAATTTATTCCGCCTTTGATGTGCTTTGTTTGCCATCTCGCGCGGAAGGTTTGCCGCTTACAATTCTAGAAGCGCAATCTTGCGGTGTACCGGTTGTTGCAACAGACGTTGGTTCGGTTCGCGATGCGGTGTGTCCAGATATTGGTCGTGTTGTTCCTGCCGAAGAACCAGAAGCAATGGCGGTCTCATTACTTGAGATGCTTCGCGAAACAGAAATCCCTTCACCAAGAAGCTTCGTTTCCGAAAACTTCAGTTGGAGCAGTACGTTAGCATCTTATACTCAGTTGGTTAGGGCATAGACAATGATTTCGATGCTTATACCAGCCACCGTTTTTTGGGTGGCTGCTGCACTGGTTGTTTATCACCATGCGGTGTTTCCGTTGCTGGCTAAATTCTTGGCGCGATTTATTCGTTCGCTTAGAGGGGTAAGGTCGGTTCAAGATGTGCCAGAAGACGCGTTGCCGCGTGTTGCTGTGGTTGTTCCTGCGTTTAATGAAGAAAAATTCATTGCAGAGAAAATTGCAAACCTTGCAGAGCTTGATTACCCATCTGAAAAGCTGGAAATCATCATCGCCTCTGACGGGTCAAGCGATGACACGGTTGAACTTGCAAAGACTGCTTTGAAAAAAGCCAAAGGTCTTGTTGCAACGGTCAAAGATTTCAACATGAACCGTGGCAAGATTGCTGTTTTGAATGAAATCATTCCAGCAGTCGATGCTGACATTGTTGTGCTGAGCGATGTGTCTGCTGTTGTGGGGAAAAATGCGATCAAACGCCTTGCTAGTCACTTTGCTAATGAGCGTGTTGGGGTGGTGTCTGGGACCTATCAGCTGGACAAGCCGGGCAGTGAGGGCGAACGCCTTTATTGGAATTTTCAGACTGCTTTAAAGCGTGATGAAAATACGATTGGTGCAATCATGGGCGCTCATGGTGCCTTTTATGCCATTCGTGGTGGCCTGTTTAAGCCGTTGGAAGCTGATACAATCAACGATGATTTTATCATTCCGATGCGTATCGTTGGTGCTGGATATGAGAGTGTTTATGACACATCTATCGTTGCTCGCGAGCGGGAACAAACGCAAATGGGGCAAGATTATCGACGCCGTGTTCGCATGTCCGCTGGTGGTATGCAGCAAATCGTTCGGTTGATGGAATTGTTTAATCCAGTGCGACGTCCTGGTGTTGCGTTCGTTTTTGCCTCCGGCAAAGCACTGCGCACATTCACTCCATTCTTACTCGCTGCCATGTTGCTTACCAGTTTAACGCTGACGCTCATGGGTGAGTGGTTTTATGCATTGCCGTTACTTGGATTGATGGCACTGATTTATCTTGGGTATGTTCAAATAAAGGGGAATTTGATGAACCTTCCAAAAATATTACGTCCGTTTGCTTATTTAGCAGCGGGGCACATGGCGGGTCTTGTCGGTGGAATACGTTTTCTAGCGCGCATGGACAAAGGACGTTGGGGCCGCGCTTCTGATGTAGGAGCTGATCAGTTTAACGGCGAAGCGGGTGACGCCTTAGCGTTAAGCTTCTTAACGCCAGCAACCCAAGTGGGTAAGCGTACTTTCGATATTGTGGTGGCAAGTGCAGCCTTTATCGTCTTTGCGGCTTTATTCCCTTTCATCGCTTTGTTGATCAAACTCGATTCACGCGGGCCAATTTTCTATCGTCAGTTGCGTGTGGGCACACGCACAGAGACAGAATCTAGGCTGTTCCTTCTTACAAAGTTCCGCACAATGCGGACGGATGCCGAATCAAAAACAGGCGCCGTTTGGGCTTCAAAAAACGATCCGCGAATCACTCGCTTCGGTGGTTTTATGCGCAAAACACGTCTGGATGAGTTCCCGCAGTGCTTAAATGTGCTTGCTGGCGACATGTCTATCGTTGGTCCAAGACCAGAAAGACCAGCGTTTTTTGCGAAGCTTGAACGGGAAATTCCCTTTTACACAGAACGTACTTACGGGCTTCGTCCAGGTATTACTGGCCTTGCGCAAGTAACCACTGGTTATGATGAAAGTGTGGAAGATGTTCGTGAGAAGGTGCTTCACGACCATGTTTATGCTACGAGGCTTGGTAGGTCGAGTGAATGGTTTTGGACGGATGTGTCCATCTGTTTTAAAACCTTTACTGTTATGGTCCTTGGAAAAGGGCAATAATGTGAAGAACTCACCTTCCTATTAGTAGTGTTGAATACGACTAAAAATGGCTGGGGCATTACCCAAATAAGGGGCCTTTGAAGTTTGCCGAATTTAAGTGTCTTGCTCTCCCGTAGACACTTTTGCGGCTTCGGTGACACTTCTCTAACCATTTTCGTTAAAGACTAGCGCCCGGTTACTCCTTCCGACCGGGCGCTTTTCTATGTGCCCGACAAACAATGCGGGGCACATAATGGTCAAAGACAACGACAACCAGCCACAAACACAGGCAAACCCTACAAAATCGCGCAAAGGTGGCGGGCTTTTGTTGGTGTTAGGTGCCTTGTTAATGGGGGGATTAATTGCTGCCCCAATGGTTTTACCGCTTGGTGAACAGCTGCAAAACTTCATAAGTAGTTATTCCTACCTCCAGCCTTTTGCTGTTATTTTGCTTGTTGCAATGACACTTTTTGCTGTTTTGAGAGAAGGAAAAACCACAAATATTGCAGCGGTTGAAACTTTAGAAGATACCGAAACTACAGACTTTCTTGCCGATGCCTTGGAGAGTGTGACGGAAGGGTATGCGCGATTTGATGACCGCGAAGCCTTGGTGTTTTTCAACACACCCTTCATCAAAATGTTTCCTGATTTGACGGACGACTTGAATGAAGGCGTTGCTTTCGGCAAGCTTTTGCGTGCTGCAAAACGGGCTGGTTCGTTTTTAGATGTTGATGGTTATGAAGTTTTTGATGTGGTTATGGACGGTTGGAGGTCGGCAAATGCCGAGCCAATTGCCATGCCAATGGCTGATGGTCGCTGGCTAACGATCACGATTTCCAAACGGGTCGATGGTACGCGCATTATTCTGGTTAGTGATGTGACCGAGCTTAAAGATCGTGAAATGGCGTTGATCCAAGCGCAAAATGATCTTGAAGAAAAAGCATCTGAAATGTGGGATCTAGCGGTTAAAGCACAACAAGCAAGCCGCGCAAAATCTGATTTCTTAGCGGTGATCTCGCATGAAATTCGCACGCCGATGAATGCAATTGTTGGCATGTCTGATTTGTTGACAGATACAGAACTCGACAAAACACAGCAAAAATATGCTGATGGTATTGGTGAGTCAGCAGACCATTTGCTGAGCTTAATCAGTGACATCCTTGATTTTGCCCGTCTTGATTCCAGCCATTACAAACTTGATGATGCACCATTCGATTTGAAGCATATGCTTGAATCAACTGTTGAAATGGCAAGAAATTTGCCGCGCGCTGATGGCGTAAAGTTGGTTACATCTTTCTCAGACGAATTACCAAAAGCTGTCATGGGTGATGCGGGCCGTGTTTCTCAGGTCGCACTTAACCTGCTTTCTAACGCTACGAAATTCACAGAAAACGGAACCATCGAAATCGGCGTTGACGTTATCGAAAAGGTGAAGGGCAAATCGCATCTTCGCTTCTTTGTTGCGGATACGGGGCCAGGTATTCCGGACATTTTGAAGAAATCGCTGTTTGAACCGTTTGAAAAAGATCGCAATTGGGCAGTGCCTCATCGCGAAGGCCTATCGAATAATGGTACCGGCCTTGGTCTGGCTATTTGCCGTAAGCTTGTTGAATTGATGGGCGGTTCGATTGGCTTTGACGAGACACGCAGCCAAGGAACAAAGGTTTTCTTTGAACTCGTCTTTGATGTTGCTGATGCCAAGAAGTTGGTGGCGCCTAAAGAAATCAAAGTCGATTTCTCAGATGATATGCCGTCCATGCGCGTGCTTGTCGCGGAAGACACGCCGGCAAGTCAGCTGGTGATTAAAACCATGCTCGAAAAACTTGGCCATAAGGTTCAAACCGCAGTGAACGGCGAAGAAGCCCTTCAAGCGATGGAACGTGGCGGGTTTGATTTGGTGCTGATGGATCTTGAAATGCCAAAAATGGATGGCATTGAAGCAACCGAAGAAATTCGCAAACTAAAGGGTCCAACAAGTGAAACGCCGATTGTTGCGTTAACCGCGCAGGCCCTAGAAAGCCGCCGCAAAGTTGCGCTTCAAGCTGGCATGAATGATTATTTGATCAAGCCACTGAGAACGGCCGATTTGCAGAAAGTTTTGGCAGGCGTTGCGGTTGATGTTGCAAAAGCAGATGCGAAACGAGCGCTTGTAAAACCAGAGAAGCTGAAAAAAGTCAAAACGGTCAAAGTCGAAAAGAAGGATAAGCCGAAAGAGGCCTTCAACGAAGATTTGTTTGATAGCGTGCTTCTTGCCGATATGGCGGAAGCACTTGGCTATGATGATTTTGTGATGCTGTTTGGCAAGTTCCGCAAAAATGCTGTTGAACAACTTGAAAAGCTTGAAGGCGCAATTGGTGAGGATGATCAGGAGCAGCTTGTTTCTGTTGCTCACCGTTTGGTTGGCCTGTTCTCACAATTTGGCGTTCAGGAAGTTGCGGACCTTGCGGTTAAAACCGAGACTGAAGACGATGACAAGAAGCGTTTGAAACATGCATCTGTTTTGAAAGATAAGGGCACGGCATCGCTCGACCATGTTGAAAAAATGCTGGATGACAATGTGTTCTTCCCAGATCGCAAGTCAGCGTAAGTCTGTTATCAAAGCGTTGTTTTAAAGGGCCTCTCGTGGTTTTGCTGCGAGAGGCTTTTTTATGGATGCACCCTTTAGTTGCAAACCTTCACTTCCCCTTAACCCTGTTTCTTTACTGTTTGACTTAATTTGGTGCTGTAATTTGGGTGTGGTGGCATGACAATACCCTTGAGCGACGGTCGTTTGCGGCCTTCGCGTGTCTTGTTGGTTGAAGATTCTTTCGCTCTTTCAGAGACTTATCAGGCTTATCTGAAGTCTGAGGGGTATGAGATCACGTGCGTGGAAACGGGGCAGGCGGCGATGGACATCATCGCAAAAGACCCGCCTGATGTTGCTGTTCTTGATGTGCATTTGCCGGATATGAACGGCATTGAGATGCTGAAAGAGCTAAAATCTCGCGATGTTCCAACCGATGTAATCATTATTACAGGCCAAGCTTCCGTTAATTTGGCGGTTGACGCTATGCGTGAAGGGGCGGCTGACTTCATTATGAAGCCGTTTACAGCTGAGCGTCTTCGGGTCACTGTTCGAAATGCCGCTGAGCGCCGCAATCTCGAAGCGAAAATTGAGCAAATTCAAGAAGAATTACACCGCGATCGTTTTGTTAGTTTCGTTGGCCGTTCGCCTGCGATGCAAATGGTTTATCAAACATTGCAAAGTGCATCGGGTTCAGATGCAACGGTCTTTGTTCGTGGTGAAAGTGGTACGGGTAAAGAACTTTGCGCTGAAGCATTGCACAAGCTTTCCTCGCGCAAAAACGGTCCGCATATCACATTGAACTGTGCGGCAATCCCACGTGATTTGCTTGAAAGTGAAATTTTTGGCCATGTGAAAGGTGCGTTTACTGGCGCGACCCGTGACCGAAAGGGTGCAGCTATGCGCGCCAATGGCGGTACGCTGTTCCTCGATGAGATTTGCGAGATGGATTTGTCTTTGCAATCAAAGCTTTTGCGCTTTTTGCAAGAACGGACAATTCAGCGTGTTGGTGATGATGTTATTCATGCCAGCGATGTGCGTATTGTTTGTGCGACCAATCGCGACCCAATGGCCGAAGTTCGGGCAGGGCGCTTCCGCGAAGATTTGTTTTATCGCCTCCATGTTGTCCCCTTGATTTTGCCGCCATTGCGGGATCGCGGCGATGATGTGATGCTGATCTCTGAGCATTTCTTGCAGCAATTTTCTGAAGAAGACGGTAAGTCATTTACTGGATTTGATGAAGAAGCGCGGCAGGCACTTATGGCCTATGGATGGCCCGGCAATGTGCGCCAGTTGCAAAACATCATTCGCAATATTGTTGTAATGAATGCTGGCGGTTTGGTATCGCGCGCTATGCTGCCGGTTGAATTATCAACACTTGGCCAAACGGCTGGTCCATCAGCTGCCCATCTCAATAATCCTGTGCCGCAGCAAGATATTTATGGGAATGTTGAGCCAAGTGTATGGCCTGCCCATATTGCGCCAACTGGTTTGCCCTCGGCTGGGTTGCCTCCTGCTGATTTGCTCATACCAACGTTGCCGCAACCGGTGACGCCAAGCTATGATCACGCGGCTGTTCAGCCAGCTGTTAATCATTTTGGAACGGGAAATCCTGTTGCAGATCAATTGATTGGCAATGCTTATCCGGCTCAAGAGCCCATTGCCGAGCCTACTCATCACCCTATGTCACAATCAACGCCGCCCGTTGAAATGCCAGTGGCTTCAACAGCAGTTGCGAAGACCCGCGAAGATATCAAAGCGTTGGATAATGTGATTAGAGAAACAATTGAAGAAGCAATCGCCATTTGTGATGGTTCCGTGCCAAAGGCGGCACGTGCTCTCGATGTAAGTCCGTCGACACTTTATCGACGGTTACAATCATGGGCGGCTGCCGACGCCAAGCTTCGCGAACGCAATGGTGATCAAGCGGCCTAGAAGCGGGGCAGCAATCTTCCAGGTTGTTGTGATGATGCTCTCAACAATTGGACGACCTACCTTATAAATCCTCGTGGCTAAAACAAACGCCGAGTCCGCTGCCCATATGAATTTTTCACGTTTGGTACTCTCTGCCCTACCGATTGTTTTGGGTCGAAGGGCTGGTCCTGCCGGATCTATTCCACCATCAGGCGGTGGGGCATTTACATCATGTACCTGAATGTAAGACACCCGAGACAACAACGGTAGCTCCAAGCGATGAGCAAGCTCACGGGCAGAACGCACGGTTGGGTCAAGTATTTCAGTAACTGTTGCAAGACCAATACCCAGAACAATACCACCGATAACACCACCAATAATGAAGATCGTACGGCCTGGAGTGTCCGGCGTATGTGGATCTTGTGGGGCATCAATAATTTTCACCCGTTCTGGTGCTTCAAAGCGACCAAGTGCACCAGTAACACGCGCCATTTCATAGCGCTGCATTAGCTTTTCATGCAATTGCTGCGCAATGCGAATATTGCGTTCTAAAGCCTGCATTTTACGTTCGATTGGACCGAAGCGAGCAATGCCAGCATTCAGCTGCTTAATTTTGATTCTGACTTGTTCAACTTCTTTTTCAAGCGCCGTTTTGTTTGATTGTGCGTCTTGTAGACGAAGCATTTGCGAAACCAAGAACGGGCTTTGGCCGTTTTCATCAAAGCCGCCTGATTGGCCCATTGCAATGTTGAACAATCGATCCAGCTCGTCGTCTGATACTTCGGTCGAAACGGTCAAGAGTTGAGAACGTTCAGCACGCAGACGTGACAGTTTTGTTTCTGCGTTGCGAACTTTTGAATGGTTGTCAGTGTAACGCGCTTTCAGCGAGACAAGCTCGCTTGAAAGGCTCACGATTTTTTCTTCCAAATTCCCAATCAATGGGTTGGTGCCCGATAATCGTTTTCGAAGATCTTGCAGGGAACGCTCCGCCGCCGCTAACTCGATCACCTTCGTATCATAAAGGTCTTGCAGGGTGGTTAGTCGACCAATGTTGGACTGATAGATTTCTGGCAGATTTTCAGCGTTTTCAATCTTATAGGACACAAGGCGGGATTCAGCTTGTTGCAACTGTTCAGCGCGTGCGATCATTTGTGCACGCAGGAATTTCTCACTGCCTTCAACAGAAGAACGTTCAGGCGCGACAATGCGTTCGATGAAGTGCTTGGCGACCGCAGAAAGTCGATTTGCTAGGCCTTCGCTTTGAGGGCCGGTAATGGTTAGCTTGATAACCTCTTCACCAATAAGTCGAGAATTGATTGAGCTTGCGAGTTGACGAACTTTTTTCAGCTTCTCAATGGGACTCGTGTCTTCGTCGAATTCGCCAAGTTCCGTCAACACGTCACTGAGGACGTGCTCACTCTTTAACAACGCTTTCAACGGTGCCATTCGTTCCTTCAAATTCGGACTGAGTGCGAAATCTTCCAGGAATGGGTTCAAAGCGGCCGGTTCTTGGATCAAGATCGACATGCGTGCAGAGTAACTCTTACTGACTTTATCAGCTGCAAAATAGGCGATCGGAGGCAACAACAGCATAGGGATCACAAGCAAATACCTGCGTCTCCATGCTGCATTGAGCACCAAGTAAATGATGTCACCTAGGTTGCGGATCAAGAGTTTAATTCCTTACGCGTTTGCGTTGTTAAAGTTTCGTGTTCTGGTTAGCTTTTGACGCTCAGCCTGATCGTATTTGGCTGAAGCTCCGGTTTTATTTGTTGTTCTGCCGCTCTTATGGCGGGTGAATAGTTGCCGAGGGATTTGAGACGCGCTTGCGCTGTTGCAAGCTTTTCAAATGTGCTGCCCTCTTTGCCAAGACCAGCTTCAATTTTAAGCGGCTTACCTTCGTGAGCTGCCATAAACTGTGCAAATTGGTCTTGTTGTGCGGCTGTTAGATTGGTTGAACCTGACGCCATTACCAATGTCGTCGTGGAAGGCACCGCTGGTTGGGTGCGTGTAACAAGGGCGCGGGCACGTTCAAGAAGAGCATTGTTAGATGTGTTCGTTGTTGTTGCTTGCGCAGCATTTGCCTTGTTTCTTGCATTTAGTGCTTTTGAGCGGGCTAAAATCTCAACAGGATCAACTTTAGGTTGGCTGGCCACAGGAGGTTGCGGATTTTGTTTCGCAATACGTTGTGCAGCTTTGAACACTGATGTTGCATCTTGCTCATAAGTTGCTTCGCGTGAGGCTTCTTGTAATTGACGCTCGTAATCGCGTTCATTGGAGATGCGCGATTTCGTTTTGTTTAAATATTCAGAAAAACGAGCATTAGCTGACGTGTCTCCGCGCAAAATTGCTTCGGTTTCAGCGCCGTTATCGTTATCAAAGCCATCAATTGGAAGACCTTCTAGATCGTCGGGGCCAGTTTCAACCCAACCTTTCGCAATTTCAGCATTGGTACGCCCGCCATCACCAGCACGCGCATTGTTTGACGTGATGCGCAAATTGTTACGCTTCTTGGTTTTTGTTTTACGCGCTGGGGTGTCGCTCGTCTGATCAAATTGATTGCGAATTGCTTCGGCTCTTTTTGCAAAACGCGAATCGGCTGCATCAACTCGTTCGCTCGACTTTTTAACAGTCGAAACGCTAGCGGTGTTGATCGTGTCAATGTTTGACGTTTTAGCGAGCACGGTATTTGGTTTAGCCGTTTGCCCTTCCAAAAATGAAGCGATGGCATCTTCATCTGTTTTCAAAGCATGCGATGTTGTTTCAACAGGTTGGAAAACAGGAGAGTGGGTGTTCTTCTTCTTTCTCTTAAAGATAGAAGCGAATTTCCCACGGGTTTTAGCCAGAACAGTCTTGCCGCCTTGGTCATCATCTTGTTCGCGAGCAGAGGTAAGAATATCATCGACGGATACTTTATTATCCTTTGCATCTTCTGCAGCAACAGAAGCGCGGAGGTTTGCAGGAACAAAAGACAGACCCGACGACGAGCACGCACTCATCACGCCAAGCATGATGAGTAACGATACCGTCGTTGCGGTTCTTTTTGTGTTTCTGGTCGTCGCCATTTTCATGACCCTGTTTTCGCCTTTTTATTTGTTAGCGCTTACATTCAAGTTCAATGCCAGTTTTGCGATTGCAATTCGCAACGATTTTAGCTCTTTGTTGCTTAAACCGGTGATTAGCTCCCAGTCACCGCGATGCTTTTTGCGAATTGCAGTCGCGAGTTTGATCGCTACAGGGCTTTTTTGTGTTGAAAGCCAAAGGAGGTAACGCTGATCTGCTAAGCCATCAGCCATATCCAATAAAAATTCATGGACATCTGGTTGTTTGGCACAAATGGTTGGCATTGGCGGGAACATTGAAACATCGCCTTCACGCCCATCTGTCGGATCAAAAGGATGACCGAGCGGCAAACGTGAATGCCATTGCAGATATCTGTCTGCACCTGTTGTCCAAAGCCAAAGGCCTGCTGTGAGGCGTGGTTGACCTGTATTGTACAGCCATGCCTGAATTTTGTTTCTTTTCAACGACTTAATGTGCTTTTTGTCGATGCCAAAACCTTGGTTGATAATCGCAACGTCAAAGAAGTTGAGGTACTCATAGTCTTTTGGATTGTTTAAATGCCCAGCCAAGATTGCATCTGGGGCTGCTTTTCTAACGGCTGCAACCCATTTAGGCATGTCGCGTGCTGCAAGGGATGCTGCATTGCCTGGTTCATCAGCCATACTCCACACAGGTGCAGGTAAGCCTTTTTCTTTCAAAACCTTCAAAGCGCGCGCCATTGTCTGTGCGCCTTTGTCAATTCCGAGTTGGTGATAGAGGCCAAATGACGCGTGATAAGCAAGCCAAGGCGCTTTGTTTGCAT
>JBDVXS010000009.1:0-4769 GCA_039964305.1 Hyphomicrobiales bacterium | reverse complement strand
ATTCCAACAGAAGATCTTTTGCCATTTGGCCATGACAAAGCAAAAATTTCTGCTGAGTTCATTAAGGCTCAAGCGTCTAAAGAAGACGGCAAACTGATTCTTGTAACGGCCATCAACCCAACACCAGCTGGTGAAGGTAAGACAACCACGACAGTTGGCCTCGGCGATGGTTTGAACCGCATCGGCAAGCGTGCAGCGATCTGTATTCGTGAGGCGTCTCTCGGCCCATGTTTCGGCATGAAGGGCGGTGCTGCTGGTGGTGGTTACGCTCAAGTCGTTCCAATGGAAGATATGAACCTGCATTTCACAGGTGACTTCCATGCCATTACATCAGCCCACAACCTTTTGGCAGCGATGCTTGATAACCACATCTATTGGGGTAACGAGCTAGAAATCGATATTCGCCGCATCGCGTTCCGTCGTGTGATGGACATGAACGATCGCGCACTGCGTCAGGTTGTTTGTAACCTCGGCGGTGTGGCAAACGGTTTCCCGCGTGAAGCTGGTTTTGATATTACAGTAGCCTCTGAAGTGATGGCCATCCTCTGCTTGGCAAATGATCTTGATGATTTACAAGAGCGTCTTGGCAACATCATCGTTGCATACCGCCGCGACCGTTCGCCGGTTTATTGCCGCGACATTAAAGCAGACGGCGCAATGACAACATTGCTTCAACAAGCCATGCAGCCAAACCTCGTTCAAACACTCGAAAACAACCCAGCCTTCGTGCACGGCGGTCCATTCGCCAACATCGCTCACGGTTGTAACTCAGTTGTTGCAACAAAGACGGCGTTGAAACTTGCTGATTATGTTGTGACAGAAGCAGGCTTTGGTGCTGACCTTGGCGCTGAGAAATTCTTCGACATTAAATGCCGCAAAGCGGGCCTTTCGCCAGATGCAGTTGTGCTTGTTGCAACAGTTCGAGCGATGAAAATGAACGGCGGCGTTTTGAAAGCTGACCTTGGTGCTGAAAATGTTGATGCGGTGAAAGCTGGTTGTGCAAACCTTGGTCGCCATATTGAAAACGTCAAAAAGTTCGGTGTGCCGCTTGTTGTTGGCATCAACCACTTCGTCACAGACACAGACGCAGAAGTTCAAGCGATTAAAGATTACTGCGAAAGCAACGGCGTTGAAGCAATCCTCAATACACACTGGGCCAATGGTGGTGCAGGTATTGAAGAGACGGCAAAGCGTGTTGTTGAATTGTGCGATGAAGGGTCTGCAAACTTTGCACCGCTTTATCCTGATGATCTTGGCTTGGCTGCGAAAATCGAAACAATCGCCAAAGAAATCTACCGTGCAGACGGTGTTGTGATGGATAAGAAAATCACAGATCAATTGGCTGTTTGGGAAGAACAGGGCTACGGCAAGCTGCCAGTTTGTATGGCGAAAACGCAATACTCATTCTCAACAGATCCAACACAACGCGGTGCGCCAACTGGCTTTGATTTACCAGTTCGTGAAGTGCGGCTGTCTGCTGGTGCTGGCTTCATCGTCGCAATCTGCGGTGAGATCATGACAATGCCGGGCTTGCCACGCGTTCCATCTGCGGAAGCAATCCACATCAATGATGAGGGTGACATTGAAGGCTTGTTCTAAGTCTCAATTGAACTGCTAAATTTTAAAAGCCCCGTCTATCAGGCGGGGCTTTTTGTTATCAACGCATCAGCGGCAATGGCGCGATCACCTCTGACGATGAGAGGGTTTATTTCAACTTCACTAAGCTTGTCGGCGTTGGCGATGACATAGTCCTGCAAGGCCAAAACGGCGTTAGCGATTGCATCCAAGTTTGCTGATGCTTGTCCGCGATACCCGTTGAGCAGGGGCGCTATATTCAAGCGATTAATCGCAGTGAGGATGTCTGCTTTGCTTGTCGGTATCAGCATAGAATGCTGATCTTTCATAATCTCGGTATAAATGCCACCTGCTGCGATGGTGAGCACGAAGCCATGCGCGTCATCGCGCACCACACCGACGAGTAGCTCAGCAATCGCACCCGTTATCATCTCCTCGACGATGAACTCACTGGCTGGCATTGCGTTTGCTGCGTCTTTGGCAGCCTGCGCACTTTGAATATTCAGCACCACACCACCTGCTTCCGTTTTATGCGCAAGCCCCAGTGCCTTAACAACAACAGGGAAGGTGAGGGTTTGCGTAACATCCAAAACCGCATCACTGTCTTTGCAATATCTGGCACTTGGAATGGTAAGGCCGAAAGATTGAAGTTCACCCTTGGCCTCAGCTTCGTTGAGCGTATGGGTTGGGCTTGTGAGTGGCGTGCTCAGTAACAGCGGGCTAGCTGAATTCGACTTTTCCTGACACGCATTAATTGCCTGCATCGCTTCATCAAAACCAGAAAACGCAACGATACCGCATTTGTGCAAACGATCAGCAATGTCCTCTGGCATTGTTTCTGGCAGAGACGCCAACACACCAAACCGCCGCGCTGTCATCTGAGCTGCATCTTCGATGGCATCAAGAGTTATCAACCAATCAGGGTGATGGGGTTGGCCGCCTTTGGGGAAATCCAAAATGATTATCGTAAGATCAACCTGTTCGCTTGCCATGGCCATAAAGACCGCAGCCATTGCCTCGCGGTTACGCCAGATGAAGGTGTGATAATCAAGCGGATTGGTGAGCGTCACCAGCTCATTCAGGTGAGCGCTTAGAGTATCAATTTGATCATTGGTGAGCGTCGGGAATTTAACACCGAAACGCGAGGCCGTGTCGGCGATCAAGCTTGCTTCGCCACCAGAGCAGCTAAGCGTCGCAATGGCATTGCCTGATAGAGCACCGAACACATGGGCGAGCTTCAAGCTTTCAAGCAGAACAGGAAGCGAGTTCACCCGCGCAATGCCGAGACGCTTCATAAGGGCATTCGCGCCTGCGTCGCTGCCAGCGAGGGACGCGGTGTGTGAAACAGTCGCTGCCCGCGCTTCCTCAGATTGCCCCGCTTTAACCGTGATGATCGGCTTACCAAGTTTTTGTGCTTGTGCGGCCAATGCTTCAAGGGCACGAATGTCGCCAAAGCCTTCGACATAAAGACCAAGCGCTGTAACGCGCTCATCGGCGAGCAGTGCCTTGCCCACATCCGCCATGCTGGTTTGTGCTTGGTTGCCAACCGTGATGAGATGCGAGATTGGTAAGCCACGGTTTTGCATGGTGAGGTTGAGGGCAATGTTGGACGATTGCGCGATAATCGCGACACCACTTTCAACCGCCTTACCACCATGCACATCAGGCCATAACATCGCGCCATCAAGATAGTTCAAAAAGCCGTAGCAATTGGGACCAAGGAGGGTGAAGTCACCCGCCGCCTCAAGCAATTGTTCGTTGAGCGCTTCACCGTCTTCGCTTTCCTGAAAGCCGCTTGCAAAACAAACCGCACCGCCAGCACCTGATTTTGAAAGGGCGCGCACAACTTCCACAGTTGCAAATCGATTGACCCCGATGAAACTTGCATCAGGTGGAGAGGGAAGTTCATCAATGCTTGTATAAGCCTCAATGCCCATAATCTCCGCTCGCTTTGGATGAACGGAATAGATTGGGCCCTCAAAGCCGCCATCTAAACATTGCCGAAGGACGGCTTCACACCACGCACCACCACCAATCACGGCGATTGATTGAGGATTGATGAGACGTTCTAAACTCACGACTTAAGCGCCCAATGGCCGCAACAAGGCGCGGCTTATGATGTGGCGTTGAATTTCTGAGGTGCCTTCCCAAATCCGCTCAATGCGGGAATCACGCCAAATGCGCTCCAGCGGCAGTTCATCCATAACGCCCATGCCACCGTGAATTTGAATGGCTTCATCAGCGACGAAGGCCAACATCTCGGTCGCCTTCAATTTCGCCATTGCCATGTCGGTATCGGTGCACGTGCCTTGGTCATATTTCCAGCCAGCTTCTAGGGTCAGGAGTTCGGCAGCTTTCATCTCCAACGCCATATCGGCAAGCTTGAAAGAGACGCCTTGAAACTTGCCAATCTTCTGGCCAAATTGTTCACGCTCCGCTGACCATTCGACCGAGTGTTTGAATGCGCGTTCTGCACGGCCCAAACACGTGGCGGCAACTTGTAGGCGCGTGGCGCCTAGCCAATCGTTCGCCACTTCAAAACCCTTGTGAAGTTCACCCAGCATATTGCGAGCGGGGATGCGGCAATCATCAAACTCTAAGATTGAATTGGTGTAACCACGATGGGAAACATTGCGGTAGCCATCGCGAACGCTAAAGCCCTTGGTGCCTTTATCAACGAAGAACGAGGAGATAAGTTTCTTTTTACCGCGCGGTGTGTCTTCTTCACCTGTTGCCATGTAGACGATGGTAAAGCCGGCAATGTCTGCATGAGAGATGAAATGCTTGGTGCCATTGAGGATGAAGTCGTCGCCATCTTGCACCGCTGTTCCCTTCATGCCGCGAAGGTCAGAACCCGCACCGGGTTCCGTCATCGCCATACAGTCCCACTTCTCACCACGCATACACGGCTCAAGATATTGTTCGCGTTGTTCAGGCGTGCCCGCGCATAGGATGTTGGAAGGGCGAGCAACAGCGGTCCAGTGAAGTGCGTAGTTTGCTTTGCCAAGTTCTTTTTCATAAAGCAGCCATGTGGGTGTATCCAGACCCGTGCCGCCAAACTCTTCAGGAATGTTGGCCGCGTACAAACCTGCATCCATCGCCTTCTTCTGGATTTCTTTCACCAAATCCATATCAAGCACGCCGGTTTGCTCAACCTTTTCCTCGTGCGGATAAAGCTCGTTCTCAACAAAAGC
>JBDVXS010000008.1:0-4188 GCA_039964305.1 Hyphomicrobiales bacterium | reverse complement strand
CATCCTTTATAAACGGGGCTTTCGCGCAACAGCCATCAACAGAAGAATCACCAGCGCAATTGATTGGTTTTCAAATTGCAGGCGACGAAGAAAAGGTTCGTCTTGTCCTAGAAGTTAAAGGCTTTCTCGTCCCAACAGGCTTTCTTTCCAGTGCTCCTTTTCGTTATGCGATTGATCTTCCCAATGCGGTGGTTGGGCTTAAAGGGAAAACAATCAAAGGAGACCCTGGATTTTTAAAATCAATTAAATATGGCCGCAACGAAAAGAATGAACTGCGTTTGATTGTAGGGGCAGAGGTGCCTTTTTTGTTGAGGGATTCCTTCGTTGTCCCCAAGAGTGAAGGACAGCCCACGCGCTTGGTCTTTGATTTTAACAAAGCAACACAATCCCAATTTCGCATCGCTATGGCCAGACAAGCCGAAGAGGCGCGCCTTGAAAGAACAAGAGAGACGGAAGCGGCTGCGAAAGCTGCGGCGGATGAAAAGAAAGCGGCTGAAAAAGGAGATGCTCCAACACAAGGGCGGCGTTGGCGCATCGTTGTTGATCCGGGTCATGGTGGAAAAGATGGCGGTGCTAAAACGCGAAAGGGGCTTTTGGAAAAAGAAATTGTGCTTTCCTTTGCTAAACACCTTGCCTCTGCATTGAGTGGTAGCGGTCGGTTTGATGTGATTTTAACACGAACCTCAGATAAATTTGTTCCCCTTAAAGAGCGCGTAAGGATCGGGCGTGAGAATAACGCAGACCTATTCGTTTCAATCCATTCAGATAGTTTTCCGAAAGATCGCCGTGTTCGTGGCACAGCGATTTACACGATTTCCAATAAAGCCTCTGACCGCATGGCGGCTGAAATTGCAGCAGAACAAAACCAATCAGACGCGATTGCGGGTTATGAGGTTAAAGACGCCCCGAACGAAGTTGTGGATATTTTGTTCGATCTGACCAGACGCGAAACAAGCAACCTTTCGGTTCTATTTGCCCGCCATTTCTTGAACAATATGAAGGGCAAGGTCAGGTTTTTCAAAATACCTTTACAGCGTGGCGCCTTTACGGTTTTACGCGTGCCTGATGTGCCGTCTGCGTTAATTGAGTTAGGCTTTCTGTCCAACAACGCTGATGCTGAACTGTTGTCTTCTGAGGCTTGGCGTGAGCGAATTGCTTTGGAAATGGCTGGAACGATTGCCTCTTACTTCAAAGTGCCGTTGGCGGGGCTAGGGGAGTGACATGATAGTCACGGTGCTTATTTGATTTGTAAGTTCAATTGTATATCTGTTAAAATAGATCTCTGGCGAAATGGCTTGCCATATTGCGGTCTTAATTTGGTTGGTTGTGGACTACTAACTAAAATTTAGGGACTCATTGCGTATAGTTAACAAAGTGTGTCTCGCATTTTGCTGGCAAACAGTTTAAATGCGCGTAATAGAAGTGAATGATTCAAGGACTAAAGCTGCATGTTTTTTAGGTTTTTCGGATTTTTGTTTGGCATAGGTACAGTGTTTTTCATCATTGTGGCCGCTGGCGTTACCTATTATGTGAACGAACAAAACAAGGTTTTGCCTGATTATGAAGTACTAAGCCAGTACGAGCCGCCCGTCATGACGCGCATTCATGCGTCAGATGGTGCGTTGATGGCCGAGTATGCAAAGCAACGTCGCTTGTTCTTGCCGGGGCCTGCTATTCCAGATCTAATCAAAGCAGCCTTCCTGTCAGCAGAAGACAAGAATTTCTACAGCCATACAGGTATCGACCTGACAGGCATTGGCCGTGCGGTATACGTAAATATTCAAAACAAATTAGGCGGCCGTAATCGCCGTCTTGTTGGTGCGTCTACAATTACACAGCAGGTTGCGAAAAACTTCCTTTTGACGAGTGAGCAAAAGTTCGAACGTAAAGTGCAAGAGATGCTTTTGTCATTGCGTATTGAAGCGGCTTATTCAAAAGAGAAAATTCTCGAGCTTTATCTCAATGAGATTTATTTGGGCCTTGGCGCTTATGGCGTTGGTGCTGCGTCACTGGTTTACTTTGACCGTTCAGTTAGCGAAATCTCACTTGCTGAGGCAGCTTATCTTGCAGCCCTTCCAAAGGGACCAACCAACTACCACCCATTTAGAAACAAAGACCGTGCTATTGGTCGTCGTAACTGGGTTATCGATCGTATGGTCGCTAATGGCTATATCTCAACGGAAGATGGGGAAGCCGCTAAAGAAGAAGACTTGGTTGTGCGCCCCCGTAGTAAAGGGACCAAACTCTTTGCTGCTGATTACTTTGCTGAAGATGTTCGCCGTGAGCTTATCAAACTATACGGCACCAAGGGTCTTTATGAAGGGGGGTTGTCCGTTCGCACAACGCTTGATCCTTCCTTGCAGGTAAAAGCACGACGTGCGTTGCAAAAAGGTTTGCTTGCCTTTGACCGTCGTCGTGGTTGGCGTGGACCGCATGCAAAGCTTGAACTCAAAGATGAATGGGGCAAAGAGCTTGGCGATGTAAAAGGCTTGACCGATTTGCCAGAATGGCAGCTTGCTGTCGTGCTGGATATGGATGATCAAGCCGCAACGGTTGGTTTGCAGCCTGAGAAACTTGTTTCTGGCGCGCTATCTGACGAGCGCAATCAGGTCCGTGTAACGGTTGATACCATGAAATGGGCACGCTGGGCAAAGGGCGATAAACGCGGCATTGCTGTTAAAACACCGCGTGATATCCTTTCAATTGGTGATGTTATCTTTGTTGAGGCGAAAAACCGTCGTGCAACGGCGGGTGACTATGCTCTCAGACAGGTGCCGGAGATTGAAGGCGCTATCACTGCGATGGATCCTTACACGGGTCGTGTTCTTGCGATGGTTGGTGGCTTCAGTTTTGCCGACAGCCAATTTAACCGCGCATCACAGGCCAAAAGACAACCTGGTTCATCATTCAAGCCATTCGTCTACGCCGCAGCCCTAGATAATGGCTATACGCCGTCATCTGTTGTGCTGGACGCTGAAATTGCAATTGATCAGGGCAATGGCCTTGGCATTTGGAAGCCTAAAAACTACGGCAAAAAATTCTATGGCCCGTCAACACTGCGTCTTGGTATCGAGCGCTCTAGAAACGCGATGACTGTGCGTTTGGCGAAAGACATGGGCATGCCACTGGTTGCTGAATATTCAAAGCGTTTTGGTATTTATGACAATCTATCACCAGTGCTTGCGATGTCGCTTGGTGCGGGTGAAACCACCGCTATTCGTATGGTCAGCGCCTATTCAGTGCTTGCCAATGGTGGCCGCAAGATCGAGCCAACATTGATTGACCGTATTCAAGATCGTTACGGCAAAACTGTATTCAAGCATGACAGACGCATTTGCGAAGGTTGTGAAGCAAACGAATGGGAAAACCAGAACGAACCCGTTCTGATTGATGAGCGCGAACAAGTGCTCGACCCAATGACAGCTTATCAAGTGACTTCCATGATGGAAGGCGTTGTAAAGCGCGGTACGGGTGCTGCTGTCAAAACAATTGGTAAGCCAATCGCTGGTAAAACAGGCACAACCAACGATGAAAAAGATGCATGGTTTGTTGGCTATGCACCGGACCTCGTTGTTGGTGTGTATGTGGGCTACGATACGCCACGTGCCATGGGTAAAGGCAATACTGGTGGCCAGTTGGCCGCTCCAATCTTTGCAGACTTTATGAAGGAAGCATTGAAGGGTAAGCCGCCTGTAGAGTTTCGTGTTCCAGAAGGTTTGACGCTGATTTCTATCAACGCCAAAACAGGTCTTCGCACCAGTTCAACAGGTGATGGTACAATCTTGGAAGCATTCAAGCCGGGCACAGCCCCACCAAGCCAAACAGACATTATTGGTTACTCAGCAGCCCTTGGTGGTGCACCGATCACCAGTTCGCAAGAAACAGACAGAGCCATCATCTCTGGCACGGGCGGACTTTACTAGACTGCTAATAACATCAAATCCTTTCTTGACGGTTTGCCGCGTATGACTATTGTCGCGGCAGACTGTTAAAGGCTGAAAATCTATGCGTGCAGAAACCCAATCGACCATCGAAGAAATCAAGCAGGCGCTTAGCTTGCTGAGGAGGCATCTTTGACTGGGATAGTGCCGTTAAGCGCCTAGAAGCGTTGAATGCCAAGGTCGAAGACCCGAATTTGTGGGATGATGCAGCCAGCGCGCAAAAAGTAATGCGCGAGCGCCAACAACT
>JBDVXS010000007.1:0-8922 GCA_039964305.1 Hyphomicrobiales bacterium | reverse complement strand
CACTTATACTGAAAAGTCGGCCACTTACGTAAACACAGAAGGCCGCGTGCAAATGACGGCTCGTGCTGCATTCGCCCCAGGTGAAGCGCGCGAAGACTGGGCCATTTTGAGAGCCTTGTCAGATGTGCTTGGCCAGACATTGCCATACGATAATTTGGGCGCACTTCGTGCCGCCCTTTATGAGGCTCATCCACACATGGCGCTTGTTGGTGACATTGCTGAAAGCGATGCATCTGACGTGGCGGCCATGGCAAAAGCCGGTGGCAAAATCAACAAAGCAGCATTCAGCTCGATTGTTAGCGATTTTTATCTCACGAACCCGATTGCACGGGCTTCCAAAGTGATGGCTGATTGTTCAGCACTCGCCATGAAGCAACGCGCAGAAGCGGCGGAGTAGGGCAGGACAATGGAATTTATTGATACCTATATCATCCCCGGTGCAATCATTGTCGGACAGAGCTTTTTGCTTCTTGCAATCGTTCTAATCGGCGTGACGTACTCAACTTACGCTGACCGTAAAATCTGGGCTGCCGTTCAGTTGCGACGCGGTCCTAACGTGGTTGGTCCTTGGGGATTGCTTCAAGCTTTCGCTGATGCGCTAAAATTCATCTTGAAAGAGCCGATTGTTCCATCTGGTTCAAACAAAGCAGTCTTCCTGCTTGCACCATTGGTAACCGTTACCCTTGGTCTAGCTGCTTGGGTTGTGATGCCCGTGAATGCTGGCTGGGTGATTTCAGACATTAATGTCGGCATCTTGTTCATTTTCGCCATTACGTCGCTGGAAGTTTATGGCGTGATTATGGGTGGTTGGGCGTCAAACTCTAAATACCCATTCCTCGGTGCGCTTCGTTCTGCGGCTCAAATGATTTCTTATGAAGTCTCAATTGGCTTTGTTATCGTGGCCGTTCTGCTTTGTGTTGGTTCACTCAACATGAGCGACATCGTTCTGGCGCAGCAAGAAGGGCCGGGCACAATGATTGGCCTGCCAGCGTCTTTCCTCGATTGGCATTGGTTCGCACTGTTCCCGCTGTTCATCATTTTCTTCGTATCACTGTTGGCAGAAACAAACCGTCCACCATTCGATTTGCCAGAAGCTGAATCAGAATTGGTTGCAGGCTTCATGGTTGAGTATTCATCGACACCTTATGTGATGTTCATGCTCGGCGAGTATGCTGCCATCTTGTTCATGTGCGCTATGACAACCGTGCTCTTCTTGGGCGGCTGGTTGCCACCATTTGATTTCGCTCCCTTCACATGGGTGCCAGGGGTTATTTGGTTCGTGCTGAAAGTTTCATTGGTGTTCTTCATGGTGTCATTGGTTAAAGCGTTCGTTCCACGTTATCGCTATGACCAATTGATGCGCCTTGGTTGGAAAGTGTTCCTGCCAATTTCACTCTTCATGGTCTTCTTTGTGGCCTTTATTCTCTTACTGACAGGATGGGGCCCGTAAAGACGGGGATGCAGACTTATGAATTCACTTGTTCAAGCCGGTAAGGCACTCTTCTTGAAGGAATTTTTTGGCGCCATCGTGTTGACGATGCGCTATTTCTTCAGACCAAAAGTAACCATCAACTACCCTTATGAAAAAGGGGCAATCAGCCCTCGTTTTCGTGGGGAGCATGCACTGCGTCGTTATCCAAACGGCGAAGAACGTTGCATCGCGTGTAAATTGTGTGAAGCGATTTGCCCAGCGCAAGCCATCACCATTGAAGCAGGCCCACGCCGCAACGATGGCACGCGCCGCACCACGCGTTACGACATCGACATGGTAAAATGCATCTATTGCGGTTTTTGCCAAGAAGCTTGTCCAGTGGATGCAATTGTTGAAGGTTCAAACTTTGAGTTCGCGACGGAAACCCGCGAAGAACTCTATTATGACAAAGACAAACTATTAGAAAATGGCGCGCGCTGGGAGCGTGAGCTTGCACAGAATATCGCGCTAGACGCGCCATATCGCTAAGGAAACCGTAATGGGACTGGCATCAATCTTCTTCTACCTGTTTTCGACAATCCTCGTGTTGTCGGCATTCATGGTGATCTCATCCAGAAACCCTGTTCATTCAGTGCTGTTTCTGATCCTCGCTTTCTTTAACGCGGCAGGCCTTTTCGTTCTGGTCGGCGCTGAATTCCTCGCCATGTTGTTGGTGATTGTTTATGTGGGCGCAGTCGCGGTGCTCTTCCTCTTCGTGGTGATGATGCTCGACGTTGACTTTGTGGAACTGAAACAAGGCTTCCTACAATATGTGCCACTTGGTGGCTTGGTTGCTGCCGTTTTGGCTGTTGAACTCGTCGTTGTATTGGGTGGCTCCCTGTTTGATCCGAACTTTGCAATTGGCAGCGGTACAGCGCCAATTCCTGATGTGACAGAGATCGGCAACACCAAAGCAATCGGCTTGTTGCTCTACACCCGTTACATTTATTTCTTCCAAGCAGCTGGCCTTGTGCTTTTGGTTGCGATGATTGGCGCGATTGTTTTGACACTGCGCCACAAAGAAGGCGTGAAGCGCCAAGACATTGCCGCACAAAATGCGCGCACCCGTGAGACGGCGATTGAAGTCGTCAAGGTTGAGACAGGAAAGGGGATCTAATCAGATGGAAATCGGTCTATCTCATTATTTGGTTCTAGCAGCGATCCTATTCACCATTGGTGTGTTTGGCATTTTTGTGAACCGTAAAAACGTCATCATTATTTTGATGTCAGTCGAATTGATCTTGCTTTCAGTGAACATCAATCTGGTCGCGTTCTCATCGTTTAGCGGTGACCTTGTTGGCCAAATCTTCGCACTGTTGATCCTAACCGTTGCTGCTGCTGAAGCGGCGATCGGTCTTGCAATTCTCGTCGCTTTCTTCCGCAACAAAGGGTCGATTGCGGTTGAAGACATCAATGCGATGAAAGGCTAGAGACTATGTACACTGCAATTGTCTTTCTTCCTCTAATTGGCTTCCTGATCGCCGGCATCTTTGGCCGCATGATCGGTGCAAAAGCCAGTGAATATGTAACAAGCGGCCTGATGGTTGTGGCGGCTGTTCTTTCTTGGATTGCATTTATTCAAGTTGGTTTCAGCGATGCCGAAGCTTTCACCGTGCCTGTGTTGCGCTTTATTCAATCTGGCGACTTTGTTGCTGATTGGGCGTTCCGCATTGATACGTTGACTGTGGTGATGCTCGTGGTGGTGAACTCCGTTTCAACGCTCGTGCACATCTACTCAATCGGCTACATGCACCACGACCCACATCGTCCGCGCTTCTTTGCGTATCTGTCGCTCTTTACATTCGCGATGTTGATGCTTGTAACGTCTGATAACCTCATCCAAATGTTCTTTGGCTGGGAAGGTGTTGGTCTGGCGTCTTATCTCTTGATTGGTTTTTGGTATCATAAGCCATCTGCCAATGCGGCGGCGATGAAAGCCTTTATCGTCAACCGCGTCGGTGACTTCGGTTTTGCCCTTGGTATCTTCGCGACTTTTATGATTTTCGGTTCAGTAGAGTTCGATACAATCTTCTCAACCGCCAAAGGCATGATTGGTGAAGATGGAACCGTGGCAGCAGCAGAACCTGTTCTCAATTTCCTCGGCTACAGCTTGGCTCTTGATAGTGCCATAACCGTGACATGCTTCCTGCTCTTTATGGGCGCTATGGGTAAGTCTGCTCAGTTCTTGCTACACACATGGTTGCCAGACGCTATGGAAGGCCCAACACCTGTATCAGCGCTTATTCACGCTGCAACAATGGTAACGGCTGGTGTCTTCCTCGTGGCTCGTATGTCGCCATTGTTTGAACTGTCACAAACAGCGCTAACCTTCATCACCTTCATCGGTGCGTTCACCGCGATTTTTGCGGCAAGTGTTGGTCTTGTTCAAAACGACATCAAACGCGTGATTGCTTATTCAACCTGTTCGCAGCTTGGTTATATGTTTGTGGCTATGGGCCTTGGCGCTTATTCAATCGGCATCTTCCACCTGTTCACGCACGCATTCTTCAAAGCCTTGTTGTTCTTAGGGGCAGGTTCAGTCATTCACGCTGTTTCTGACGAACAAGATATGCGCAAAATGGGCGGCCTCAAGAAATTGGTGCCTGTGACCTATTGGACCATGTTCATCGGTACAATCGCGCTAACAGGTGTCGGCATTCCCGGTACGCTTGTTGGTACGGCTGGCTTCTTCTCAAAAGATGCCATCATTGAAGCAGCTTTCGTTGGTCAAAACTCAATGGCAAGCTTCGCCTTCGCCATGACCGTTCTGGCAGCGCTGTTCACAAGCTTCTATTCATGGCGCTTGGTATTCATGACCTTCCACGGCAAACCACGCGCGTCAGCGTCTGTTATGAGCCATGTACATGAATCACCAAAGATCATGACTGTGCCATTGTTCATTTTGTCAGTGGGTGCGCTGTTTGCAGGTGTTGCATTTTATGGCCACTTCATCGGTCACGAATATGATCACTTCTGGAAGGGTGCACTGTTTACAGGCCCAACAAACAACATCATTCATGAATTCCACCACGTGCCATTCCTCGTGAAGGCTGCGGCGACAATCGTGATGATTTTGGGGCTTGTGCTTGCTTATATCTTCTATATCCGCAAGCCAGACCTTCCAAAGAAACTCGCGGCTGAGCATCCAGGGCTTTACAAGTTCCTGCTCAACAAATGGTACATGGATGAACTTTATGACCTCGTGTTTGTTCGTCCTGCCATGTGGCTTGGCAAATTCTTCTGGAAACGCGGCGACGGTTGGTTGATCGACGGCTTTGGTCCAGATGGCATTTCAGCCCGCGTTCTCAACATTACCGACCGTGTCGTTAAGCTACAGTCTGGTTTCATTTATCACTATGCGTTCGCCATGATGATCGGCCTTGCGGCCCTCGTCACTTGGATGATGTTTTAAGACCTAAGGGAAAGAAGACCAAAACATGTCATTTCCGATCCTCTCCACGGTGACATTTCTGCCCCTAATCGGGGTTGCGATGATTTTGATTGTCCGAAACGACGATCAAATCGCCCGTCAAAACATCCGCTATATTGCGTTGATAACAACTGTCGTGACATTCATCTTGTCGCTCGGCATTTGGATCAATTTCGATAACGCGACTGCATCATTCCAGATGAAAGAAGAACTTGAATGGTTCTCAGGCAGTGGCATTGGCTACCGCATGGGCGTGGATGGCATTTCTATGCTGTTCATCATTCTAACCACCTTCTTGATGCCGCTTTGTATTCTTGCAAGCTGGATATCGGTCCAAAACCGCGTTAAAGAATATATGATTGCGTTTTTGGTGCTTGAGACACTCGTCATCGGCGTATTCTCATCACTTGATATCGTGCTGTTCTATGTCTTCTTTGAAGCAGGCCTAATCCCGATGTTCATCATCATCGGTGTGTGGGGTGGTAAGCGCCGTATTTATGCGTCGTTTAAATTCTTCCTCTACACACTGCTCGGCTCAGTTCTCATGTTGCTTGCTATCATGGCGATGTATTGGGACGCAGGGTCAACAGACATCGAAGTCCTGCTCGCGCATCAATTCCCAGCTGAAATGCAAACGTGGCTCTGGTTCGCCTTCTTCGCATCCTTCGCGGTGAAGATGCCAATGTGGCCGGTTCATACATGGTTGCCAGATGCGCACGTTGAAGCGCCAACGGCTGGCTCTGTCATCTTGGCAGGCATCTTGTTGAAGCTTGGTGGTTATGGCTTCTTGCGGTTCTCACTTCCAATGTTCCCGCTCGCGTCTGCTGATTTCGCACCCTTCGTGTTCACGCTCTCCGTCATTGCCATTGTCTACACATCGTTGGTGGCACTAATGCAGCATGACATTAAAAAGTTGATTGCATACTCATCCGTTGCCCATATGGGTTACGTGACCATGGGTATTTTCGCAGCCAATGAGCAGGGCATTCAGGGCGGCATTTTCCAGATGTTGTCACACGGCCTCATATCAGGTGCGCTCTTCTTATGCGTTGGCGTTGTCTACGACCGTATGCATACACGCGAGATTTCAGCTTATGGCGGTCTTGTTAATCGTATGCCTTGGTACGCGGTGATCTTCCTTCTCTTTACGATGGCCAATGTGGGCTTGCCGGGAACCAGTGGGTTTGTAGGTGAATTCATGACCTTGATGGGCGCGTTTAAAGCGAACACATGGGTGGCGTTGATTGCCACAACAGGCGTGATTTTATCAGCAGCCTATGCGCTATGGCTTTACCGTCGTGTCGTGTTTGGCGGGATGGAAAAAGAAAGCCTGAAACAAATTCTCGATATGTCGCTGCGTGAAAAGGTGATTATTGCACCTTTGGTGATCTTCACAATCTTCTTCGGTGTGTATCCAGCACCTGTATTCGATGTGACGGCCGCGTCAGTAGACAATCTCATTCAAGGCTATGAAGCAGCACTGGCTGCAGCCGAACAATTGCAGCAAACCGCTTCAGCAAGCGTGAAGTAGAGGGCAGGGACCATGCAAGATAAGTATTTGGAAGCGCTCAACATCATGCCAGCCATGCCAGAAGTGGTAATGGCAGTGGGTGCAATGGCGTTGTTGATGGTTGGTGTTTTTACCAGCGGAAAGTCAACCAACACAGTAACAGGTCTATCAATCGCCCTGCTGGTTGTTGCTGGCATTTTGGTTGTAAATGGCGGCGGTGAGACCATTGAGATTTTTGATGGCGCCTTTGTCGTTGATCCATTCTCAAACCTCATGAAGGTTTTAACATTGATTGGCTCTATCGCAGCCATTGCCATGTCTATTGGCTTTGTTCGACGCGAGAAGTTTGATCGGTTTGAATACCCAATTCTAATCGTCTTAGCGACACTTGGTATGATGATGATGATCTCATCAAATGACCTCATTTCGCTTTACCTTGGTCTCGAGTTGCAGTCGCTATCACTTTACGTGATTGCTGCAATCAACAGAGATTCAACACGCTCCACAGAAGCCGGCCTCAAATACTTTGTGCTTGGTGCCTTGTCTTCTGGTTTCTTGCTTTATGGCATGTCGCTCATTTATGGCTTTACGGGTCATACAGGCTACGGTGCTATCGCGGTCGCGTTACAAACAGACTCATCCTCAATCGGTATAGTCATCGGTTTGGTCTTCGTGCTGGCAGGGCTTGCGTTTAAAATTTCGGCTGTGCCATTCCACATGTGGACACCGGACGTTTATCAAGGCTCACCAACACCTGTGACAGCCTTCTTCGCCGCCGCGCCAAAAATCGCTGCAATGGCCTTGTTTGTTCGTGTTGTCTATGATGCGTTTGAACCGATCACCAAAGACTGGCAGCAAATTGTTGTCTTCATCTCAATCGCCTCAATGATTTTGGGTGCCTTCGCAGCAATTGGCCAAAACAACATCAAACGTCTGATGGCTTATTCATCCATCGGTCACATGGGCTACGCCTTGGTTGGCCTTGCCGCTGGTAGCCAAGTGGGTGTTGAAGGTGTGATCATCTATATGTTGATTTACATGGTGATGACGCTCGGTGCCTTCGCATGTATTTTGATGATGCGTGAGAAAGACGGCATGGTTGAGAATATTGATGCGCTGGCTGGTGCGTCAAAAACACATCCTTGGATGGCGTTCGTGCTCGCTATGATCATGTTCTCACTCGCAGGTATTCCGCCGCTTGCTGGTTTCTTCGGTAAATGGTTCGTCTTTGTTGCTGCAATCGAGGCTGACCTTTATGCGCTCGCAATCATTGGCGTTTTATCAAGTGTTGTCGGCGCGTTTTATTATCTGCGTATCATCAAGATCATGTATTTTGATGAGGCCAAGATAGAGTTCGTCAAAGCCCCAGCAGAGCTTCGCGTCATTATGACAATCGCAGGCCTCTTCGTCGTCGGCTTTATGCTGATCGTTGGCCCTGTTGGAGAAATTGCAACAGTAGCAGCAAAAACATTCTTTGCTGGCTAAACTTAGGCGCTCAAGGTGCAAGAGTTTTATGACCCGTCAAACGACATAACGCATTTTGCGTTTGGCGATGTCTCGTCAACCAATGATGAGGCATTCCGTCTGGGCGAAGAAACGGGTGCTAATCGGCTTTTTGTAACTGGCAAACGGCAACTGGCCGGGCGAGGGCGTCGTGGACGGCCTTGGGTGTCAGAAGAAGGCAACCTCTACGCAAGCCTCTTTTTACGAAATCCAGCCCCGATTGAGAACTGTGCGCAACTATCCTTTGTTGCAGCTGTTTCTCTGCATGAAGCAATTTGCGCGCGCATTGGTGACAAACAAACATCATGCGCGTTGAAATGGCCAAATGATGTGCTGTTTAACAAAAGCAAGGTGTGTGGATTGTTGCTAGAGGCAAGAGGTGACGCCAACGATACGAAAATTGTCATCGGCATGGGAACCAACTGCACGCACTTCCCAAAAGACACGCCTTATCCCGCAACAAGTTTTGCCCACGAAAATATCGACCTTTCGCCAGACGATCTCTTTCAAGCGCTCAAAGATTATTTCCTACTAAACTTAAGAATGTGGGATGAAGGCAAAAACTTTGAACACATTCGAAAGAGCTGGTTAGAAAAAGCGACAGGGCTGGGTGATGAAATTGTGGTTCGTTTAGAAAACGAAGAGATACGCGGTACCTTTAAAGACCTAGATCATGATGGGCAGCTCATTTTGGGATTAAGCCGTGGCCGCATCCAAAAAATCTCTGCAGGGGATGTTTTCTTTCCCGCCATGTTACCCTAGTTAAGTACACAGACTAACCACTCGCCAACTGTTTGAAAGACAGGTTGAAATGACGACTGACAAATCAAAAGACCTTGTTTTCGCGCCATTAGGTGGCGTTGGCGAAATTGGTATGAACTTGGCGCTGTATGGCTATGGCGACCAGCATAAACGCGATTGGATTGTGGTTGATTTTGGGATTTCATTTCCAGGGCCGCACCAACCAGGTGTCGATGTAATTTTCCCTGACATTAAGTTTTTGGAAGA
>JBDVXS010000006.1:0-6267 GCA_039964305.1 Hyphomicrobiales bacterium | reverse complement strand
TATATCTCCATTGCAACAACACGCCCTGAAACCATGCTGGGTGATGGCGCTGTCGCCGTGCACCTCTCTGATGAACGCTATGCGTCAATCGTTGGCAAGCTTTGTGAAATTCCTGTTGGCCCGAAAGAGCACCGCCGCTTTATTCCAATCATCACTGATGAATACCCAGACCCTGATTTTGGTTCTGGTGCGGTGAAGATCACGGGCGCCCATGATTTCAACGATTATCAAGTGGCAAAGCGTGGCAAGATCCCGATGTACCGTTTGATGGATACGCAAGCAGCTTTGCGGGCAGACGGTGCGCCTTATGCGGAAGAAGCGGCGAAAGCGAAGCAGATTGTGGAATCAGGTGAATTGCCTGATGAAGAGACAGTCGACGCCATCAACCTTGTGCCCGATGATTATCGCGGCCTTGATCGTTTTGAAGCGCGTAAGAAGATCGTTGCGGACATTAATGCTGACGGCCTTGCGGTGATGACCAAAGACGAGGATGGCAATGCTGTTCCAATGGTCGAAAACAAACCAATCATGCAGCCATTCGGCGACCGTTCTAAGGTTGTGATTGAGCCGATGCTCACCGACCAATGGTTTGCGGATGCTAAAACGCTCGCAGAACCAGCCCTTGCTTCTGTCAAAGAAGGCCGCACGAAATTTGTGCCAGAGAACTGGTCGAAGACTTATTATCAGTGGATGGAAAACATCGAGCCGTGGTGTATTTCGCGCCAGCTTTGGTGGGGCCATAGAATTCCTGCTTGGTATGGACCAAAGATCGATTCTGATGGATGTAAACTGGAAACTGGAGAGTCTGAGATTTTTGTTGCTAAATCTGATGCTGAAGCTGTCCAGTTAGCTCAAACTTACTATGGGAGCGATGTGAGTGTTTCTGTGGACCATGGTGATTTTGGCATTGTCCTAGCAGGTGGAGAAAAGCTTGATATAGGGACTGAAAACGAGCGTATTAAATTAGATTCAGTTTCGCTGTCTAGAGACCCAGACGTGCTCGACACATGGTTCTCGTCCGCGCTTTGGCCGTTTTCAACGCTTGGTTGGCCTGAAAAAACGCCAGAGCTTGAGCGTTATTACCAGACAGACGTGCTGATTACGGGCTTCGATATTATCTTCTTCTGGGTTGCTCGTATGATGATGATGGGCAATCATTTCATGAAACAAGAGCCGTTCCACACGATTTACATCCATGCCCTTGTTCGTGATGAGCATGGCGCGAAGATGTCGAAATCTAAGGGCAATGTGATTGATCCGCTGGAGCTGATCGACGAATATTCTGCTGATGCTCTGCGCTTCACCTTAGCTGCAATGGCCGCGCAAGGGCGCGACATCAAGCTTTCCACAGACCGCGTTGCTGGATACCGTAACTTTGCGACAAAGCTTTGGAACGCCACACGGTTTGCCGAAATGAACGAGTGTAAGCTTGTTGAAGGGTTCAAGCCTGAAGACGCGAAAAGCCAGCTTAACCGCTGGGTGCTCACCGAGCTTTCGCGCGCTGTAAACGATGTAACCCGCGAAATCGAAGCCTATCGCTTTAATGAGGCGGCAGCGGCGGTTTATCGCTTTGTATGGAACAAGGTGTGCGATTGGCATTTGGAGCTTGCAAAGCCAGTCTTCGGCGGTGAAGACGAGGCGGCGAAAGCTGAGACCCGCGCTACCACTGCCTATGTGCTTGACCAAATCTACGCGCTGATGCACCCGTTTATGCCGTTTATCACGGAAGAACTTTGGGAGCGCACAAGCGGCGAGGGTGTTTCTCGTGATGGCTTCTTGATGCATTCCTCATGGCCTGTTGAAGGCATTTTGGATGATCAGGCTGCGGACGAGATCAACTGGTTGATCGATCTGATCACGGCTGTTCGTTCGGTTCGCGCAGAAATGAACCTGCCTGCGAAAGCCCGCACCGACTTGTTGCTGATTGGCGCAAATGACGACGAAAAAGCCATGTTAGAGCGCAGCATGAACGCGCTTCAGCGCATGGCCCGCGTTGATAATGGTTCCGTTGCAAGCGAAGCGCCACAGGCATCCGCTCAAATCGTCGTGGGGCAACTGACCGTCTGCTTGCCGCTTGAAGGTGTCATTGACTTCGACGCCGAACGTGATCGCTTGAACAAAGAGCGCGACAAAGCAACGGGCGAGATCGAGAAGATCGAAAAGAAACTCGGCAATCAAGGCTTCATCGCAAAAGCGCCTGAGGCCGTGGTCGCAGAACAACGCACCCGCTTGGAAGATTTGCAAGCGACTGTGGCAAAGCTTGACGAGGGTATTGCACGGCTTGGGTGAGGGAGGTCTCTCATCCATTGTTAAATGGCCGTTTCTCAAAATTATAAGATCGGCACATTGATGAAAACCAACATAGCGACCGACCGCAAAGCCAACCTGCTGGGCAGTGTATGGATGGTTGTTGCAATGGCGGGGTTTGCGGTTGAGGATACGCTTCTTAAAGCTGCAACAGACACGATCCCTCTAGGGCAAGTGCTAATCATGTTTGGCTTGGGTGGTGCGCTCATCTTTGCTTGTTTGTTACTTGTTAAGCGGGAACCTTTGTACGTTCCAGACGTTACCTCAAAACCGATGTGCATTCGCGTGTTTTTCGAGATTACGGCGCGGTTGTTTTATACGCTCGCTATTTCGTTGATCCCTTTATCTGCCGCAACCGTGATCATGCAGGCGACACCGCTTGTTGTGGTGATCGGCGCTGCCTTGGTGTTTGGCGAAAAGGTTGGTTGGCGCAGGTGGACAGCGATTTTTATCGGGTTGGTCGGGGTTCTCATCATTATTCAACCTGGAACGGATAGCTTCTCAGCCCTCTCGATTATAGCCGTGATCGGCGTGCTTGGTTTCGCAGGCCGTGACCTCGCCAGCCGCGCCGCGCCCGCATCACTCAGCACATCAATCCTTGGCCTTTATGGCTTCTTAGCAATAGCCGTTGCGGGCGGCATGTTCTTGGTGTGGCAACCTGCGGCCTTTGTAATGCCGAGTGTTGAGACATCGTTGTTTCTACTTGGTGCCGTGCTGTTCGGTGTCGGTTCCTACGCCTGCTTGATGATCGCCATGCGCACGGGCGAAGTCTCCGCCGTGACCCCATTCAGATACACACGGCTGATATTCGGCATCGCCTTGGGCATCGCGGTCTTCGGCGAGCAGCTAACGCTTTCAATGGTGATAGGTTCGGGGCTGATCGTGCTGTCTGGCCTGTTTATTTTATGGCGCAGTAAGCAGGTTGGGGCGGTGAAGTAGGGGGGGCTGGTCGAATGGAAACATTTGGATAAATGCTAGGGCAAAGGTTACTGCAGTTGTGTGTTTTGGCTGAAAATAATAAAATAATCGATGCATTGAAATTTTTGATATAATCGAAAAATGAAAGCTGATTCAGAACAAACCAAACAAATGCAACAGGATTTTCTTAGAGAATCTGCGCTATATTATAAACAAATCAGCATTTGGCTTGCGACGGTTTCTGCTGGTGGAACGATAGCTCTTGCGACATTTGTTGCCAGCTTGCCGAATCCTGCATACGCATTTGAACTGATGATTTTTAGTTTTTGGGGTTTTCTTCTTGGAATTGTTAGCGCTGGTTTAGCAACCTATGCTCGAGCAAGAATAGCTTCAGAGAAGGCTGTTTATTTAGGGCATGTCTACAACATTGGACAAATCAATGATGTGATTGTTCAGATACCAGAGATGATCTCTTCTCCTCAAGCAATCGCGGATAACGCTAATTCGGAACGCAATCAATTAATTAAAGAATCAGAAAATTTCGATCTGTTAGCTGAGAATGCTTCGAGAAACCGATTCAGTTGGGAGCGCATCTGGGCGTTGCTCTTGATATTTTCGCTTTTTTCTTTTGTATTTGGTTTTAGTTGGCCACTCATTCAAGTGGGTTATCTTGATAAAAAAATAGTGCCAACGACGGTTTCACCTATTGAATCTTTTAATACCAAAGAAGATTGATTTATTAGATTTTTTCATATCAATATCTGGTCGTTTAGCGCAACCACCCACACTCAAGCAGCAGAAGGCGCCTTCGACTTGCGCTTGTTTGAATGCCACCGCTTGCGACCGCTGTTTGATTGACCAGGGCCAGACTTCTTCGGGCCTGATTTTCTTTGCTCTCCGCCTTTATTCCCGCCACCATTTGCCGATTTGTTTTTGTTGTTTCGGTTGCGGGAAGGGCCGTTGCGTTTGGCGGGTTTGTTGTTTGCTTTGGGGGTGTTTGCTTGCTCGCTTCCTGTGGTTTCTGCAGGCGCTTCGCCCTCAACAGGCAGTCTGTTGCCGATGAGCTTTTCGATGTCTTTGAGATAGCCGCGTTCGCTTGTATCGCAGAAGGAGATTGCAACGCCGCTTTTGCCTGCGCGTGCTGTTCTGCCGATGCGGTGAACGTAGGATTCTGGCATATTAGGCAGATCGAAATTTATGACATGGGTAATGCCATCAATGTCGATACCGCGCGCTGCAACGTCGGTTGCAACGAGGACGGCGATTTCGCCTGTGCGGAACTCATTCATCACACGGTCACGCTGGTTTTGTGACTTATTGCCGTGGATCGCCGCCGCTTTGATTTTGGCTGTTGCAAGGTTTTTACTGATACGGTCCGCGCCGTGTTTCGTGCGGCTGAAGACGACCGTGCGCTTTACTTCTGGCTGAGAAAGAATTTCTGCCAAGACACGGCGTTTATCCCCTTTCTCAACATGGCGCACACTCTGCTCAATGCGCTCGATAGGCTTTGACACCGCCGCGACAGAGATTTCAACGGGCTTATTGAGAAGGTCTTTTGCAAGTTTCTTAATTTGCATCGGCATGGTAGCCGACAAAAGGGCGGTCTGTCGTTTTGTCGGTAGCTTGCCAACGATCCGTCTGATGTCTGGCAAAAAGCCAAGGTCCAGCATTTGGTCTGCTTCATCAATCACAAGAGAATTAGCCTTGGTCATAATGACGACGCCCGCGTTGATGTGATCAAGCAAGCGACCAGGTGTCGCCACTACAATATCAACCCCTGCAGTCAGCGCCTTGATTTGCTGTTTCGGCCTAACGCCGCCCACAACAAGTGTCACGGTTATGTCTGTGAATTTGGCATAGCTGTTGATGTTGTCGACGATCTGCGAGGCCAATTCACGGGTTGGCGACAAGATCAGCGCGGAACACATTTTCGGTGCGCGTTTGCGCTTTTGTTCGACAATGTCATGCAGCAACGGCAACACAAAGGAGGCTGTTTTGCCTGTTCCTGTTTGTGCAATGCCAATGATGTCTTGGCCCTTTAGCAGGGCGGGAATCGCTTTTGCTTGGATGGGGGTTGGCTTGTCATAGCCTTCATCAGATACCGCGCGGAGGATTGGCTCGGCTAAGCCAAGTTCGTTAAATGTAATCAAAATTTCTCTACAGAACCATAGCCGCAAAAAGGCAACACGCCCCTTGCGTTTGGTTTTTCAATTTGGGGAGTTTGTGTAGAATAACTACCTGAGTTTGTTTGCCATTTTTACTATCCAAGGCAGGGATTTTCCAAACCAGAGTTTAGAAACTAAGACCGCTGACGTAATCATCTACACGCGGTAACTGGCGCAGACTTATAAGAAACAGATTAAAGAAACAAGAATTCATTTCAAAACGACTAGGTTGCTAGGTCGCAATGACGGCAGAGAAGGTGAGGGTGTTGGATGTTGTCCGTGTTGACCTCAGTACTGCTATGCCAACCGTAAATCAGCCAAAACCATACGATAATGTGACGCATCTGCAACAGGTGTTGCTGATTGTGGCCAATCGTGCGGATAGGACTGGTATCCTGCCTCGTTTTCGGCACATTTCAGGTTGCATAGAATTCAAGCAAGGAGCCCGCACTTTGTGCAGGGTTGTTGGAGATACCAATGGACATCAAAATCAACGATAAAAGAAATCTGCCATCACGTCACGTGTCGGTCGGCCCGCGCCGTGCGCCGCATCGCTCATATTATTATGCAATGGGCATGACGTCAGAGCAGATTAATCAGCCATTCGTTGGTGTTGCAAGCTGTTGGAATGAGGCGGCTCCGTGTAATATTTCGCTGATGCGTCAGGCACAAGCCGTGAAGCATGGTGTGGCCGCCGCTAATGGTACGCCGCGCGAATTCACCACAATTACTGTGACAGACGGCATTGCAATGGGGCATGAGGGCATGAAGTCTTCGCTTGTCTCTCGCGATGTGATTGCTGATTCAGTTGAGCTTACAATGCGCGGTCACTGTTATGATGCGCTGGTTGGTCTTGCAGGGTGTGATAAATCTCTAC
>JBDVXS010000005.1:0-25664 GCA_039964305.1 Hyphomicrobiales bacterium | reverse complement strand
CGCTGTCGCTGCTTGATCAAGCAATCTCCCATGGCGGTGGCGGTGTAAGCGCTGACCAAATGCGCGATATGCTGGGCCTTGCCAGCCGCACCCGCATTATTGACTTGTTCGACCACGTCATGTCTGGCCGCGTGAAAGAGGCGCTCGCGGAAATCAAAGAACAATTTGATGTGGGCGCTGATCCTTTTGTCATTCTTTCTGACTTAGCCGAGTTCACGCATTTGGTGACCACTGCAAAACTTGCTGATGGTGTGCCGCGTGGGCAGGCTTTGTCTGATTTGGAAAAAGCCAAAGCAGAAGAGTTCGCCGAGAACCTTTCCATCCGTGTTTTATCGCGGGCTTGGCAAATGCTCTTAAAAGGCATTGAAGAAGTTCAAACCGCCCGCAAGCCTCTTGCCGCCGCTGATATGGTGATTGTGCGTCTTGCTTATGTGGCTGACCTGCCAACACCTGATGAAGCGATAAAGCTAATCAAAGAAGGTGCAGGAAGCGGGCAGGGAGCGCCTGCGTCGAATGCCGCGCCTCAACCATCTGGCAATGGTGGTGCGCCTGTCGCGCAGTATGGTGGCGGGCAGATGAGCCAGCCAATGCCATCTGGCGAACCTGTTATGATGAATGCGCCTCAAAACGCGCCGCAAACAGCGCCCGAAATGGAGCGACCACGCCCTGTTCTGGCAACCAATAACCCAAATCCACAGCCAGTTGAGGCCACGCCTGTTCCAGAAGCGAAAGCAGCGGAGAGTGTGCGAATTAATCGCTTTGAAGATTTGGTCGCCATTGCCGAAGAAAAACGCGACCTCGCGTTTCGCCATGCGCTTGAAGCTTGTGTTTGCTTGATTGCCTTTGAAAATGGCCGCATCGAATTTTCACCAACCCAACAAGCACCGCGCAATTTAGCCTCTGACATCAAAGCGCGCCTTAAAGATTGGTCTGGCCATGATTGGCAAGTGATTGTTGCGCGTGAGGGGGGCGATGCCCCGCTTAAAATTCAGCGTGCAGAAGAAGATGCAGAGCGCACCCGCGAAGCGGAAGAAGACCCAACGGTTGCAGCGGTATTAAAACAATTTCCAGGTTCGAAAATCGTCAATATCTCTTTCCAAGAAGATGAAGATATATTGGAAGCCGTGCCTGAAGATGATGACATAGACAACGATGGAGAAACACCGTGAAAGATATCATGGGTTTAATGAAAAAAGCCGGCGAGATGCAGGCGAAAATGCAGGAAATGCAAGAAGAAGCAGCCAACGCAGAAGTTGTTGGCACAGCAGGCGGTGGCTTGGTCACAGTGACGCTTTCTGGCAAAGGCGAAATGCGCGGCCTTAAGGTCGACCCGTCGCTTTTGAAGGAAGAAGAAGCGGAAATCATGGAAGACCTAATCCTTGCCGCTCACAATGATGCCAAAGGCAAATCTGAGGCAGCTATGCAAGAAAAGATGCAGGAAATGACATCTGGTCTTTCATTGCCACCGGGCATGAAACTACCGTTCTAAAACACGGCTTGAACACCACTATTGAAAGAAACCATAATGACAAAAGTTGCCCTCGTAACTGGTGCTGGAACGGGTGTCGGTAAAGCGGCAGCTCATGCCTTAATGGCGGGCGGTTATCATGTGGTGTTCAACGGTCGACGTGAGAACGTTTTGCAAGACGCACTGGCTGAGGGTGAAGGCAGCGGCGACATCATTGCTGGTGATATTAGCGATGCGGCTTTTGTTGATGCCATGTTTGCTCAAATCGAAAAAACCCATGGCCACATCGATGTCCTCTTCAACAATGCGGGCGTTATCGTTCATAGCAAGTTGATTGATGAGATTTCGGTTGAAGAATGGACCAATGCGGTCAACGTCAATCTTACGGGCTCGTTTTTATGCGCACGAGCGGCATTCTCCTTGATGCGCCGCCAAGAACCGCGTGGCGGGCGCATCATCAATAATGGCTCTATCTCGGCCCATGCGCCAAGACCTGGCTCTGTGCCCTATACAGCTACTAAGCACGCCATTACTGGACTAACCAAAACACTCTCACTTGATGGGCGTGCATTTGATATTGCTTGCTCACAAATCGATATTGGCAATGCGGCGTCTGATATGGCAATCCCGCTTGGTGAGGGTGCCAAACAGCCTGATGGCTCGATTAAACCAGAACCACTCATGGACCTCGTTCATGTGGGCGATGCTATCCGCTACATGGCAGACTTACCGCTCAGCGCCAATGTGCAATTTATGACTGTGATGGCAACGAACATGCCATTTGTTGGTCGTGGATAGAGTTGCCTGCGCTCGGGTGCGGTTTCAGAAAAATGACACTTAAATATTAATTGCCGTAATACGGTCAAATTTTCGACAAAGACAATGATCATGTAAGCGGCATACATTAATGCTTGGTTTGCTTTTGTGACTTAGCTTCAAATGTGTACCTCCCTAATCTGCATGTTTAAATGCAGATTATTTTACAAAATCTGAGTTTGTTAAAAATCACCCTCCTTTAAAAAAGGCAAAAATTATGAATAATAAAACAATCGTCGCTGTTTCCGCTCTCGCCATTTTGATGGCTGGCGTCGCTGCTCCATCACTCGCAAAGCAGCATAAAGGCGGCAAGCATTTCGCGAAAATGGATACGGATGGCAACGGCACTGTTTCAGAAGCAGAGTTTGTAAACCGCGCTAAAGCTCGTTTCGCTAAAATCGACGCTGACGGCAACGGTGAAATCACCAAAGAAGAACTAAAAGCTGCCCACGAAGCCCGCAAAGCAAAGCGCGCTGAACGTAAGGCAAAGAGAGCGAAAAAAGCTGAATAGCTAATAGAGGCTATACCCTCTTTTTCTAAGCGCGGCCTTGTAATGAGGCCGCGTTTTTTTATTGTGTTGCGTTCGCACGATGAGCTACTCGCACGTGAAAGCAACGCTTTAACGTAAGCGACGGTTCGGCATTTGATAAATTTTCAGGAAGTTGGTTGCGGGGGCAGGATTTGAACCTGCGACCTTCAGGTTATGAGCCTGACGAGCTACCGGGCTGCTCCACCCCGCGACACAGAACACGTAACGTGTCCGAAACACGTCTATAGACATTAAGCTTCGGGTTGAGAAGGGGGCTATGTCGTTTTTTTGAAATTAATTTTGCTAAAGCTCTGATTACGCGCAAGATTGGGGAATTCATGTTGCCCAAAGTCTTGTTTGGTGCCAGCAATTGATGCTTTGCCTGTGTTGTCTCTACTGCTAGATTAAGCGCAATTAGTGCTGAAATTTAAGGGTGACGACGATGAGCGGAAAAGCTCTTTTGATGATTGATATTCAAAATGATTTTTGCTCTGGTGGCGCCCTTGCGGTGGCCGATGGTGATGCGACGGCCACGCTTTCCAATGCACTGCAAGATAAGTTTGATATACGGGTTCTGACGCAAGATTGGCATCCAGCCGATCATTCCTCTTTTGCTGATAATCATCAGGGGGCAGAACCCTTTTCCATGATCGAAATGCCCTATGGCCCACAAGTGCTTTGGCCAACGCATTGTGTGACGGGTAGTGAGGGGGCCGCTTTTCACAAAGACCTCGTAACGGACACAGCAGACATGGTGATCCGTAAGGGCTTCCGATCCAACATCGATAGCTATTCGGCGTTTTATGAAAACGACAAAACAACCGAAACAGGGCTTGCCGGTTACTTGCGCGAACGCGGTGCGACACAAGTTTATCTAACAGGCATCGCCACTGATTTTTGTGTTTGTTATTCTGCGATAGATGCGGTGAAGCAAGGTTTTGAGGCCACCGTCATCATGGATGCTTGCCGCGCGATTGATATGGATGGGTCATTGGCGCAAGCCATGCAGGACATGACAGCGGTAGGGATTTCCTTCATCACAAGTGATGCGATCTAACGCCTAGACGCCGACATATTTATCAAGCAGTTCTTTATTGCCACGCAGTTCATCAGCGGTCACCGTTTCGCGGCTATAACCGTTTTCGATGAAGGCAATTTTGTCTGCAATGGAAAGCACTGCATCAACGCGCTGTTCAACCAAAATAACAGCAACGCCTTCCTCTTTCATCTGAACAACCACTTGTCTGATTTGCTCAATCATTGAGGGCTGCAAGCCTTCGGTTGGCTCATCCAGTAGCAAAACCTTCGGATCAATCGCCAGCGCACGCGCCGTAGCAAGCATTTGCTGCTCACCACCTGATAAGGTGCCAGCTTGTTGCTTTAAGCGACTTTTAAGCGGAGGGAAAATATCAAGCACGCGGGCTTTCATCGCCTCGCCGCCTTTACTCACCAAAAGGCCTGTTTCGATGTTCTCTTCAACCGTTAGCTCAGAAAATAGACGACGGCCCTGTGGGATATACCCAATGCCGCGCTTTGGTACTTCATGGGCGGAAAGGGTGTTGATGGTTTCACCTTCCAGCGATACCGAACCACTGTCCACATCCACAAGGCCCATAATGGCTTTCATGGTTGTGGTTTTACCTGCGCCATTGCGACCAAAAAGGCAGGTAATCTCGCCTGCTTTGGCTTCAATTGAAATGCCCCGCAAAATTTTCGCGTCGCCATATCCAGCATCAATATTATCAACAACCAACATCTATTCAGCCCCCAAATAAGCTGCTTGGACGGCTTTGTTGGCTTTGATCTCGTCAGGCGTACCTTCTGCCAAAACGGCGCCAAAATTCAACACGGTGATATAGTCCGCCGTTGCCATAACCACATTCATATTATGCTCAATCAAAAGGATGGTTGAGGTTTGGGACATGTTTTTGATTAGCTTATTGAAGTTTTGCACTTCGACTTCTGCAAGCCCCTGTGTTGGTTCATCAAGGATGAGGAGTTTTGGTTTTTGCGCAATGCCCATGGCAATTTCTAATAAGCGCTGGTGACCATAACTCAAGTCGCCCGCCATCTCTTCTGCACGATCTGAAAGGTCAACTTGCGAGAGGGCATCCATAACGGCTGCTTCAACTTCTGAGTTGGAGGCGTTGGTTGCGCGGCGAACAGCCAGTGCGACATTTTCAAAAAGGCTTAGCTTTGAGAAAATTGACGTGATTTGAAAGGTGTAAGCCATGCCCATGCCGATGCGCTTGTGCGCAGGAACGGTGGTGACATCTTTGCCTTCAAATTCCACGGCTCCCTCAGAGGCGCTGATGCGGCCACAAAGCAGACCAACAAAAGTTGACTTGCCTGCACCATTCGGTCCAATGAGCGCCCGAATTTGGCCTGCTGGCAATTCGAAGTCGACATTATTAACGGCAGTCAGTCCACCGAAGTGGCGTGTGAGGCCTTGGGTTTTGAGAAGAGTTACGGCAGCCATGGTGCAATCCTCTTCTTGATTTCACCCATAATGCCTTGACGGGCAAATAAGGTAAGCAGCACGAGCACCACACCGACGACAAGCAAATGTGCCTCGGTAATTTCGGATGCTTTGTCGATGAGATAGGTCATGAACAATGTTCCAACGAATGGGCCGAGCACAGTTGCAGCACCGCCTAACAGAACCCAAAGTAGAGGTAGGATTGAATATTGAACCGAGGCAAATGTCGCGCCAACATAGCCGAACAAGATGCCGTAGGCAGCTCCTGCAAGGCCTGAGATAACGCCAGAGACAATGATGGCTCTCAGCTTGTAGGAGAAGACGTCATAGCCCAGCATTCTTGCGCGTTCTTCATTCTCACGAATAGCAACAAGCACCTTACCGAAGGAAGAGCGAACGAGAGCTAGCGTTATTAAAAGCACGATGGCAAAGAGCAGGAGCGCGATCAAATAACGGTTTTCTGAGTTTGCAAGATCAATCCCTGCAACAAGGCGGGAAGCTTGAGGAATGACGAAGCCTTCGTCACCGCGTGTAATGCTACCGAAATACAAAATAACGTACCAGCCTGCTTGCGCGAACATCAGCGTTACAATCATCAACGATACACCAGCCGTACGCAGTGCCAACGCTCCAATGATGGTGGAGGCAACAAGCGAGCACACCAGCGCAAACAAAATAGAGATACCGGGTGAAAGACCAAGCTCGGTAATCCCAAGGCCCATTGCATACATGCCAACGCCAAAGAATAAGGCATGGCCGAGGCTCAAAAGCCCTGTGTAGCCAAAGGCGAAGTTGTAACCCATGGCAAAGAGCGCCAGCACCATGGTGCGGGCAAGAAGGCCGTGGTGATAGTCAGGGAGGATAAAATGCAAGGCGCCGATAATAACAATAACGGCAATATGCAGACCCCAGATTTTACGTGTGTTGGTCATCGCTCAGCCTTTCCAAAAAGGCCTTGTGGGCGGAAAATCAAGACGAAAGCCACAAGAAGGGTCGATAGAATTTTTGCAAGGGTTGGTGAGAAGAAGATCGAGATAATCCCGTCACTCAAACCAATGAAGATAGCGGCCACAATGGTGCCAGGCAAACTGCCAAGACCACCAATAATGACGACGATAAAGGCAAGCAGCAGCGGCTCTTCACCCATTTGATAGTGCGCCTGTTGGATTGGAACAATCAACACAGCACCAAGGGCTGCAAGGGCAGCACCTGCGCCAAAGACCAACGCATTAACCCGGTCAACAGGCATGCCGAAAGATTGCGCCATGTCACGGTCCAGCTGGGTTGCTCGCATAATGAGGCCAGCTTTGGTGCGTGAGATAAACATCCATAGAGCAACCATAATGGCGATGGCTGCGAAGATAACAAACAGCTTGTAGCTTGTCGTACCCAAACCCCATGGCCAGTACATTTCCCAAGCACCGTCTTTAAACTCAAACCACGGAATAGAAAGCCGATGATTAAAGGGTGCCTCAACAGGTCGCGCATCAGGGCCGAAGGTGACGAGAGTGATTTGCTGGATGATGTAAAGGATGCCGATTGTGGCAACGATGGTGTTTTCAGGGTCGTAATTGATGCGCTTTAAGATCACGATGTCAGCAAGAGCAGCAAGGCACCCCACCAACAGTGGCGCAATTATTAAAGCTGCGATAAAGGCGATGGCGGGGGCACCACCAATCATGCTCGCTATTACATAAGCAAGCACCGCGCCGAGCATGTAAAATTCGCCATGGGCAACATTTACTACACGCATCACGCCAAATACCAAGCTCAGTCCAACAGCTGTTAGTGTTAAAACAGCGGCTAAAACCGAACCTTCAATCAGAGCAAGAATGAGATTGGGGCCGAATTCCATAGGTCAGGTTTCGTTTGTTTTTGGGGGGTGGAATTTATTGATTGGTTGAATGTGCTCGCGCAGAACGCCAGCACATTTGAAACCCTTCCTTAGAAGGACATCTTTGTATAATCAACTTCGTCTGGATACAGCGTGTCTTCGATAGACGTTGTGTGAACCCGAACAAGTTTTCCGTCTTTAACCTGCGAAATATATTGATGGCCAAAGACTTGGTGGGTTTTGCCGTTAAAGCGTTTCGCACCTTGTGGGTGAGCAAGTGATTCAGGCATATCAGTCATTGCTTCAACCGCCTCAATCAACTTGGCGCGGTCTTGCGTGCCTGCATAACTTGCAGCTTCCATACCTGCTTTCACCACGTGCAATGTTTCCCAGCAACCAAACATATGGGCATAGGTTGAAACATCTTTCGGGTCAGCAACGGATGCACCGTTGGCATCAACACCGATAGCCGCACGGTATGCTTTGTCAAATTCACTTTGATCTTCTTGTGCATAGCGTGGATTGCCTTCCCAGAAGTACGAGCCTTCCAAGAATTCAAGACCTGAGCTGCCAATATCAACCGCTTCCAAGCTGTCGATAAAGCCGAATAGTTTTGGTCCTCTTGAGCCAAAGAACTCACCGAGCTCTTTAACAAAAGTCAAAACGCCAGGGCCAACCATTACATGGTAGAGCACTTCTGTTTCGCGTGGGATTTGCGGCATGTATTTAGTGAATGAAGATTCACGTGGCGGAATTGCGATGTGAGCCAACACTTCGCCGCCTTGTTCTTCAATCGCTTTCGTGAAGAAATCGCGGTGGTCGTGACCAAACGCGAAATCTGGGAAGACCATAGTGACCTTCTTGCCGAGGTTTTTGGCAACAAACGGTGCCATGGCTTGCACTTGGCTTTTCACATCTGTGATGCCCGGCTGCACGGTGTAGCGGTTCAACTTGCCGCTTGCCACATGGTGACCTTCAGAGACTACGAAGTAAGGAAGTTTTAGTTCGCCAGCGCGTGGTGCAGAACCAAAAACAACGTGGCTGAACAAGGTGCCGAACGCGATGTCTGTTTTGTGTTCATTTGCAAATTTTTCAATGACCTCAGCGCCACGTTTTGGGTCTGTGCCATCATCTTCGGCAACGATTTGAACAGGGCGACCATTAATGCCGCCGCCATCATTGATTAGTTTTACCGCAGCTTCTGTTGTGCGGTTGTACCAGCGGCCATAAGACGCGCCGATGCCTGTACGGTGTACCTGAAAGCCAATCTTAATCGGCTCTGAACTTTGTGATTGCGCGTAACGCACAAAGCCGGGCATTGCTGTCAAAGCCGTCGCGGTGGCTGCGCCTGCGCCAATAGAGCTTAATACAGTTCGCCGTGAAGGTTTTTTATTTAAAAAATCAGTCATGAATCTCCCCTTTCATACAAAGCCCTAAAGTGAGCTAGGGCTAGTTTGTATGTATACAAACAATTTGTCTAGTCGAAATTTAGTTTAAATGCCTCTTGGGGCTGCAAGCAACCATAATCCGAAAAGTGTGTAGGCAATCATGAAAACTGCTAGAGGTATTTGGCTGACTGTTGCTATTTTGTTGTTTTTAAAAAGGAAATAAGCGGAGGCATGGGCAACAATGATGGAAAGGATGTGCCCTGCTACCACGGCGGTTACCTGTGTTAAAAAGATAGTACGGCTTCCTTCTAGCGTGTTGAAAAAGCCTGTTGTCACATAAAAAGTTCCAAGATTGAGAAAGTCAGCCCCCGTGGTCCAAGGATCTGTTGCTGCTGCAAGTGAGTATTGAATATTGACCAAGAACGATGCGAGGTAGTGGGCGAGGTGATAGCCAACCGCGATTGGGACAATGGCGATGGCTAACACAAAAAAGGCTTCCCTAAACCGTTTTGTCTCCCCAACGATGGCAAGGCCGGAATAAACACATCCGCAAAAAAGGCTGATGAGTATCAACGGTGTGATGAGAACGCCCGCGGTTGTTTCCCAGAATATGGCAGAGCGGCCAGGGAATTCGAGTGGATTAATATCAAGGAAATCAAGCCACCAGAACGTTTCGTTCAACCCATCAAAGCTGCTGATGGCGAAAACGGTGAGGACGAAGAGGCCCGCTGAGGTGGTTTTGTTTTGTTGGGTTTTTAATTTCCAACTGGGCACACCAATTTTCACTTTGTTGTCGTGAATGCCGATAATTGATAGCGAGGAGAAATACCGAATGATCATGGTGAAGCATTCAGCTCGGCTTTCCCATTCATCTTTGCCAAAAAGCACCATGCCGATAAAGGTGAAAACCAAATACAACAAGACGAAAAAGGCCAGTTCTTCTGGATCTTCTGGTGAAATGGATGCCAACATGAAGATGGCAAAGGCGACGAAGATGATGATCGCTGGCCAGCTCCCGAGTGTGGCTGGAAGCGTAAGGGGCGGTTTGCGATCAGCGGAACCAACCACCAGCTCATAAAGCCCGCTCCATGGATTAAGCCAATGCCAAAAATTGCCGATGACGGCTGAAAGCGTGACAAAACCAACCCACCAAACTGTCCATATAAACAAGGGCAGTGGGTTGACCAATGGATCGTGCGAACCATAAAAACCAACGATAACCAAGAAGCCCCAAAAGAAGGAACTCAGCAAGCTTGTATAGACATGCCCGTCATAACCCTTGGTGTCGAATAAGGTGATGGTCGCATTGGTTGAAAAGAGTTTTGCAATGCTTGGGATGGCAAGAAGTAAAACTGTAACGGCAACCGCTGCAACGCCCGCCGCCGTGTAAAACCCCGTTGGCAACAAAGGCACAAACGCCTGATTGGAAGCATGGGCAAGTGCGTTGTCTGTGGAAACACCAAAGAACCACAAGCCAATCATGGCTCGATACATCAATATATGTTTGGCGTTTGGTTGCATCTTATGTTTTAATTTGTATACAAATGAATTTTTACAGTGGTTACCCCATCAATAGGAGATACTTAATGCAACGTGCAAGGCTTTTTCTTTTTGGTCTTTTTGCGGCCGTCCTCGTCGGTGCCTTTTTTTTATGGCAACAAGACGCGCCGATAAATAATGGCAAGGTAACGATCAGCGAAGCGGTTGCGAATGGATTGCCAAACAACAAGCAATCGGTTTTGGTATCATTGAAAATCAAGAACGAAGGCCCGCCACAAAAGGTTATAGGCGTGAGTTCTGTTGATGCTAAACATGGCATGATCCACGGTGTTGAGCCTAAGGTGCAGGCTGTTTTGCCTGCTGATAGCAGTGCATCGCTTGGCAATGATGGTGTTCATTTTATGCTGATGAACGTGAATGGTGCGCTGGAAGAAGGGCGCCTTTTGACCCTTAAAGTAATGCTTGATCCTGCTGGTGAAGTTGTCACGAAAGCACGGTATTCATCCAAACCCGCTGGTGGTCACGGTTTGCATCAAATGGCAGGCTCTGGTGATGATGCACAGGCTGATAAAATGGCGGGCATGTTCAAAGTACCAACCAATGAGCCTCAGCCAAGCCTTGCTATGCGTGTTACCGAAGATGGCGACACGGGCGGATGGATTGTAAATGTCGAAACGGCGAATTTTCAGTTTTCCAAAGAATTGGCTGATGCCGATCACGTGGGCGGCAAGGGGCACGGACACATCTATATCAATGGTGTGAAGCTTGGCAGGCTTTATGAAAAGACGGCAGCCATCGGCGCCCTGCCAAAGGGTAATCACGTGGTGCGTGTCACACTCAATACGAACGATCACCAAACATACATGGTGGCGGGCGAAAGAGTGACCGCCACAGCCACGATCACTGTTGATTAAAGCGGTTTATTTCGTGCCATACATGCGGTCACCCGCATCGCCAAGGCCCGGCATGATGTAGCCAAGTTCGTTAAGGTGGCTGTCAATCGCCGCTGTAAAAATTGGTACATCTGGGTGGGCTGTTGTGAGTGCTTCAATCCCTTCGGGCGCGGCAAGCAATGATACGAAACGGATATTTTTTGCGCCTGCTTTCTTAAGCTGAGTAATCGCTGCTGACGCTGAATTCGCCGTTGCAAGCATTGGATCAACTGCAATTACCAACCGCTTTTCGATCTCTTTTGGCACTTTGAAATAATATTCAATCGGCTCCAATGTTTTATGATCACGATAAAGGCCAACATGACCAACGCGAGCAGATGGCACCAGATCCAACATGCCATCAAGCAAGCCGTTGCCAGCGCGCAAAATGGAGATGAAGGCAAGCTTTTTGCCTTCCAAAACCGGCGCTTCCATTGTTTCCATCGGTGTTTCGATTGTTTGCGTCGTCAGTGGAATATCGCGCAACACTTCATAGGTGAGCAGCGTTGAAATCTCCCTAAGCAATTGGCGAAATACAGCCGACGCCGTGTTCTTGTCACGCATCAAGGTGAGCTTGTGCTGAATAAGCGGATGATTGACGTGGGTTACATTTTTATGGGTCATTCTTCCGCTATATCCTCGTTCCAAAGTTCAGGCTGTTCTTCAATAAATTTTGTCATCAGTGCAATGCAATCAGGGTCTTGTGCCAGCACCACTTCAACCCCGCGTTCACGCAGAAATTCTTCGTTGCCGCCGAACGTCTGGTTTTCACCTATCACCACACGGGCAACACCAAACTGAACGATTGTACCTGAACACATCATACAAGGACTGAGGGAGGTATAAAGTGTCATATTGCGATAGCTTTTTTGCCGTCCCGCTTTACGTAAACAATCCATCTCGCCGTGGGCAATAGGGTCGCCTTTTTGAACCCGTTGATTGCGACCTTGTGCAATGAGACGGTCACCTTCAGCCAGCACGGAGCCGATGGGGCAGCCCCCTTCATTGTAGCCGCCAAGTGCCTCTTCATAGGCAAGGCGCAAAAAGCGCTTGTCTGTTTCAGTCATCGCTTCGGTCATGCCACTGGCCCTTCGTAATATGGTAGTTGATCTGTGCGTGGTTGATAATCGCCTGATTGGGTGAGGCTTTCAACATGCGCTTGAATTTCTTCCAAAGGCGCAAACCAAATGTCTTTGGTCTCAAGTGTCTTTTCAAGCCATTGTTCCACCAAGCGCCAACGCGCCAAGCGACCTGTGAGGAACGGGTGCACAATGAGCATAAAGAAGCCGCCCGCTTCATATTGTGCGTCAAACTCTTCCCAAAAACCTTGCAGGCCAGCAGAAGGGCCGCGCACAGGCATCATATAGCCAATCTCATCATAGTGAGCAAAAGGGGGCCAGTCATCTGTGCCCCAATGAACGGGCATCTCATAAAGCTCACCTGCCGCTGTTTGCATGCGGTAGGGAATATCGTCAGCCATGAGTGATGAATCATATTTGAAGTCATGCTCGATCAACAGGTCGATCACTTCTTGGGTGACATTATAGACGGGGGCGCGATACCCACGCGGCTTGCCACCAACGATGCGGCCATAACTATCGAGTGCTTTTTCAACCCAATGACGTTGATTGCCTTTGGTGACAATCGGGTCTTCGTGGATCCAACCGTGATGACCAATTTCGTGGCCATCTTTCAAAATCAAATCCACGGTTTCTTGGTATTGTTCAAGGCACCAACCGGGAATGAAGAAGGATTGTTTTAGACCAAATTTTTTATACGTTTCCAAAATGCGCGGCACGGCAACGGTTGGGCCGTATTTGCCCATCGTGATGGGATAAAGCCGATCATAGCTGTCTTTGGGTCTTGCAATATGGATCAAGCTATCGGCGTCCATATCAAAGGTAATGGCACAGGCACATTTCGCGCCGTTCGGCCATGGGATTGGATTAGCAATCATCGTCAACCCTCCAGCAAATGAGTGCGGTCAGCAGACCAGCTTAGATAGAAGGCGCGGCCAGAGGTGAGGTCGATATCGGCCAAATCACGCTCTTGTATCTGGGTCTTAAATTCGCTGCCGTCTTCTGCTTCCAAAAATAACGTGACGACAGAGCCGACAAATTCTTCCGAGATCAAAGTCACAGGCACAACATTGGTGCCTGCTTTGGCTTTTGGTTTTGCTTCATGCAGATTGACGAAGTCAGCTGCGATGGCAAATTCAACCGCATCGTCCTGCTTCAGTTCTCTCTCTTTAGAGGGCTGGATGGTCAGCGGTCCGAATGATGCTTCTAAATGCACAAGGCTGTTTGTTGCCTTCGTCACCTTACCTGCAATAATATTGTTACGGCCAACAAACTCCGCCACAAATCGTGTGCGTGGTGCGCGGTAAATGTCTTTTGAAGGGCCAGCCTGTGCAATCTCACCTTGCCCCATTATAATCACACGGTCAGCCATGGCGAAGGCTTCCGACTGGGAGTGAGTGACATACACAAAGGTAATGCCAAGCTCTTTTTGCAGGCGGGTGAGCACTTGCTGCATGCGGATAACAAGGTGCGCATCAAGGGCGGAAAGCGGTTCGTCCAGCAGCAGCAATTCGGGTTCTGTGACAAGCGCACGGGCAAGCGCCACCCGCTGCCGTTGACCACCTGACAGTTGAGAAATGTCACGGTTTGCAAACTCTGCAATCTCCATTTTCTCAAGCCATTCATCTGACTTTATCCGACGCTTAGTCGCATCCATGCCGCGCATTTTTAGGCCGAACTCCACATTGGCCCGCACATTCAAAAACGGGAACAAGGCGAGCGATTGCCAAACAAGCGGCGTGTCGCGTTCATGGGCCGACACATCATTCATGCGTTTGCCATTGATGATGATGTCGCCACCATCTGGCGTCTCCAGCCCTGCCAGCATACGCAAGCTTGTGGTCTTGCCACATCCTGATGGTCCCATAATCGCGACAAACTCGCCGCGATCGATTTCGAAGCTCACATCATTGACGGCGGTAAAGTCGCCAAAGCGTTTTGTGACCGAATTAAACTGAACAAGTGGGTTGGTCGTCATGCCGTTTCTTCTTTGTTGGATTTGGCCATGAAAAAGAGTTGTGCTGCAATCACCAGCGTCATGGAGATGATGAACACGAAGCTGCCAATCGCATTAACGCGCGGATCGATGTTGCCTTGCACGATTTCGAGGATCATCACAGGGATGGTTTTGTTAAGACCGGATACGAACCAAGCAACCGCAAATTCATCAAAGGAGACGGCAGCCGTGAGGCAGAGAGCGGAGATGATCGCGGGTTTGGCGAAAGGCAAAATAACGTGGCGCATGGCAGCCCACTCATTCGCGCCAAGGTTCCAAGCGGCAGCCTCCAAGCTTTCATCCATCTGCGAAAGGCGCAGGCGAATAATGGCCATGGCAAAGGGGGCTGTCAGCACTGTGTGAGCGACGATGATCGACCACACTTGCCCTGAAGCGCCAATGCGCGAGAGCCATGCCAGCATCGCAAGGGCCATGATGATAAGCGGGATGGTTGGCGGCAAAAGAGCAAGCGCTAAGTAAGCGCCCTTGAAGCGGAAGTTATAGCGAAAATCTGTGTAAGCCGTTGCAAAGCCGATGATGGTTGCAAGCACGGCTGTGCAAACCGACACGATCAAGCTGCGGGTGGCGGATTCCCAAAACTCAGGGTCGCTTAATACCGCTTCATACCATTGGGTCGAAAACGAGCCGAGTGGAATGGTGGGGAAGCGCTGAGAGTTAAATGAGAAGATCAAGCTTGTAACAATCGGCGCGAAAACGAAGATGAAAATCACGCCAACATAAGCCCATAAGAACCATTTGAGGGTTTGCCTATTCATCACCGTGCTCATGCCCGACCTCGCTTAGCGTAGGCTGCATAAATTGCTGCAAAGGCAATTGTGAACAGCGTCACCATCATGGTGATCGCAACCACCGCAGCCCTTGGCCATTGTTGGCCAGACTTGGTTTGATCGATGATGAGAATTGGCAATGTTGGAGGCTTTGAACCGCCTAGATAATAAGGGGCCACAAAGTCGCCAAAGGAGAGGATGAAGCAGAACACGGCGCCAATAATCAACCCAACTTTCGCAAGCGGCACCACCACGGTGAACACCGTACGCAAACGCCCGCAACCAAGATTGTGCGCGGCCTCTACCAGCGAGCGGTCCACTTGTGCCAAGGAGATGGTTTGCAAAATCACCACAAGCGGCAGGGTGAGCGTTAGGTAACCAACCGTTGAACCGAATGTCGTGTTCAACATGGTGTAAGGACCAAGCCCGATAAAGCCCAGCATGGCGTTGATGATGCCTTGTTCCGCCAAGATCACGTACCAAGAGAAGGTGCGCACCAGATAGCTTGTGAAAAAAGGGATGATTAAAAAGAAGATCGCCCAGCGTCGCACGGTGGCCGACACTTTAAAGGCGAGGGTATAGGAGGCTGGAAAGGCAATCAGCGTGCAAATAATCGTCGCGGCACCTGCTAGGCCGAAAGTGAACCAGTAGCTGTCCCAGAAATAATTGCGGCCAAACATTTTGACCCAGTTCTTCATCTCAAAAGCTTCGATCATACGGTAGTTTTTCACGAGGAAAAACGACATCGCGACCATTAAAGCCAAGGGACCAATGAAGAATAGAAATTGCCAAATGATAATCGGCAGACGCCATGTCAGCTTATAGACAGACCATCGATTTTGCCGTGCGTGTGACGCCATGAACTATGCCGGATACTAAGGTAGAAATGCCCCCGCCAACGCAATGTTGGCGAGGGGAACTTTATATGTAGATTTATGCGTTTTTATATTCAGACCAGTAGTCGTTCCAATCTTCCAAAGACTGCTGTTTTGGAATGTCGCGGTAGTGAATGCGGCCTTCCTTCACAAGCGTAATTGGATCGTTTGCAAGACCATCAACCTGCCCAGTACGCACGGCTTCTTTCTTGTCGACTTCATTCAAGAGCGCGCGGCCTGCTTTTGTAATCGCGAAGCCTGGGTAGGCTGCCATTTGTGCAGATTTCACCTGACCTTGTGGCGAAAGCATGTACTGGATGAACTTCTTCACGAGGTCTGCTTTTTCAGAACCCTTGCCGATACAGTAGCTCTCCGTCCATTGGATGCCGCCTTCTTTTGGAACGACGGAAGCAACGGGTGCACCGTCTTTTTCAAGAACGCCTGTGATCCAGTCACCAATGCCACACATGGCAAGCATTTCGCCGTTTTTCAATGAGTTGAATGTCCCGCCGTAGTCGAAGTAACCACCAACTTGTGGGCGTAGGCTTGTTGTTGTTTCTTGAACTTTGGCCCATCCCGCATCATCAAGATCCCAAAGACCTGCACCATTGCCATTATAAAGGCTCATCATGCCAAGGCTTGGTAGGTGCCAATCAAAGTGACCGACTTTGCCTTTTACGTCTTCTTTCCAGAAGCACGAATAGCTTGCCGCTTCTTCAGCAGTAATGGCGTTCTTGTTGTAAGAAACACCAAGGTGACCACAGCGAACCATGACAGAGTGAAGCTTGCCGTCAGCCCAGTGACCCGGGAACTTGGTGAAGTCTTCATGCAGCATGTCGTCAAAGTTATAATCTGCCGCATTCAACTCTTCGATGTGACCAGCCGCGTTAAGCTGCTGTACGAATTCTGCGTCTGATAAAATTACGTCGTATGTGCCTGGAGGTGATTGAGCAATCAGCGCCAACATATTGTCGCCACCAGCATAATATTTTGGCTTAAACTTTACATTGTTAGCCGCTTCATATTCGCCCACAATGTCGCTCTCGCCGTGGCCGTACCAAGCCAACATATTGAGTTCAACTGTTTGCGCCCAAGAGCGGTTGACGAATGGCATAGAGAGCGCAGCAGCTCCCGTATATTTTAATAATTCGCGCCTTGTTGGCTTTAAAAGGTTGGAAGGTTTCTTCTGGTCGGTCATGCCGTGGCTCCCCTAAAATGCAGGCCTATATTTCCAAGACAAAGCCTATCTTGCAGATTGCGGCAGAGTCCATAGCGCAGCATATTTAAATCTCGCTTTGGGCTTTGCTTGTTGATAACGTTGTTTTGGGTGGTCGAGAAATGCGGAATTTAGAGGCAGGGTGATGAATAGGCAGGCGTTTAAGAAGAAATTTGAGACGACCAAAGCCGTTGTCTTACCCGTGATCCATGTGATCGACGAAGAGCAGACACGGCGCAACATTAAAGTGGCGCTTGATGGTGGTTGTAAAGGTGTCTTTCTCATCAACCATGATTTTGCCATCGAACCATTTTTGCCGATCATCAAAGATGCAAGAGCTGCCTTTCCCGATGCGTGGATTGGCATCAACTTCCTAGCTGTGACGGGCAAAGACGCTTTTCCTGTTTTGGGTGAGTTAGAACGTGGCGGCACGCGCATTGATGGCTATTGGGGCGATGATGCGCGCATTGATGAAGCGCGGCCTGTTGAGGATCAACCAGAGGCGAGCGCCATTTTGCAAGCCAAGAAAGAGGCAGGCTGGAATGGTTTTTATCTCGGCGGCACTGCTTTTAAGAAACAACGCGATGTGAAGCCTGAAGACTACGCCACCAGCGCAACCATTGCCTGCGACTATATGGATGCTGTTTGCACATCTGGTGTCGCAACAGGCAAAGCTGCAGACCTTTCTAAGATTGATGTGTTTAGAAAAGCCTGCGGCGATAAAACATTGGCAATCGCATCAGGTGTTACACCAGAAAATGTTCACCACTATGCAGAAGCGATTGATTGCATCATGGTTGCAACGGGCATTAACGTGGAAGGTGATTTTTATAATATTGATCCTGTGCGTTTGGCGCGGCTATTTGAGAATTTGGAAAATGGGGAGAATGGGGCATGACAACACGCGATAAAGGACCAAGGGACGACCGCTGGTATTTCCCACTTATGGCACCGAACACCAAGGGTGAGAAATTTGCTTGGCTTGATCCAACCTCAATTTATATCAACGGCGAAGCCTTCCACGATTTGTTAGACGACCTTTGTGCCGATCTAGACGCTGATAGCTGTGATGTTGTTGCAGGCCTTGATGCCATGGGCTTTGTGCTGGGTGCAGCCATTGCAACGCGCATTGGCAAAGGGTTTTTACCGATCCGTAAAGCGGGCAAATTATGTGTCGATACAGACAGCGCAAGCTTCACGAACTATTCAGGCCGCACCCAAGACATGGAAATGCGCAAACCGGCATTTGCAGCAGGCACACGTGTTTTGCTGGTCGATCAATGGGTGGAAACTGGTGGCTCCATGCATGGCGCCATGCAATTGGTTGAACAGCAGCAAGGCAAGGTCGCGGGATTAGTCGCCGTTGTGATTGAAGATTGTGAGCGTACTGCCGAATACCGCAAGAAATATCCGTGCATCTCCGCTATTCAACCCGGCACAAAATGGCAAGAACAAGCCAATGCACAATATTTGGAAAGCTTCAAAACCTACAAGCCTGAGGATGCATTCCCGATTTAGTCGCGACAATTGGCCTCTAAGATGAACCTAAATTTCAAACAATTAGAGGCCTTTGTCTGGGTTGCTGACCTTGGTAGTTTTCGCCGCGCGGCTGATCGGTTGAACACGACGCAGCCGAATATTTCCGCCCGAATTTCAGCGTTAGAACAAATGCTGGATGTGAAGTTGATGGAGAGGGACGCGGGGTCTGTGCGGTTAACCGCTAAAGGCGCGATCTTGCTTGAAGAAGCACGCAAAGTGCTGCGCTCGGCTGAGGATTTCTTGGAAAGTGCAGAGCGCTCCAGTCTCGTCGAAGGGGTGCTTCGTCTCGGTGTCACTGAGATGATCGTCAATACGTGGCTACGGGATTTCCTGAAGCAAGCAAAACATGCGTTTCCCAATCTTAGCATCGAACTGATGGTTGATCTTTCAGCCAACTTAACACCTGAACTATTTTCTCGTTCCATCGATGTAACCTTTCAAAGCGGCCCTTTCTCGCGCCAAACCACGGGATCGCAAGAGCTTGGCGTTTATCCGTTCGCTTGGGTTGCCTCGCCTGAGCTTGGTATTGATGCCAGCAAGAAGCTGTTGCGTGATGACATGCAAAATGATCCGATTTTAACCCACGCCAGAGGCACGCGACCATTTGAGGAAATTGAAGCGCATTTTAATGGTAGTGGGGCGAACTCATCGACGATTATTCCTTCAAGCAGCATCGCTCCCTGCCTGCATATGGCGCTCGATGGTATCGGCATTGCGTGCCTGCCTGCGGCGATGGTGCATAGCCATGTGGCCGCTGGTCGATTGGTTGCGCTTAATTATCCTTGGTCGCCAACAGCCTTAGAATTTCGTGCCCGTTATGATACTAAGGCCACGCCTGCTATTGTTGAAAAGGTTGTAAAGCTTGCTCAAGAAATCGCTGCGGAATATCCAAAAAACCTACAACCGTACCATCAATAATTTTTATTGAATGAATATAATAAAGTAATTTTTCTTTATTCTGCAATTTTGCTAATCTCGCCTCACTTATTTTTGGAGTGCGTGTTCAAATGGAAAATATCTCAATCAGACTTGGCGTCGATATTGGTGGGACGTTCACTGATGTGGTGCTTGAAAAGGGCGCAGAGCGGTTTTCGACCAAAGTGTTGACCACCTATTCAGCGCCTGAAGACGCGATAATCGATGGCTTGCACCAAGTATGCGAAAAAGCGGGCACCTCTCCAAGTGATATTGAGCAAATCATTCATGGCACCACGCTTGCAACCAATGCGTTGATTGAGCGACGAGGGGCAAAGACTGCGTTGATTACCACCAAAGGTTTTCGCGACGTTATCGAGATGCGCACGGAGAGCCGGTTTGAGCAATATGATCTAAACCTCAATCTACCTGAACCGCTCCTCCCTCGCCAACGCCGTTATGTGGTGGAAGAGCGGGTGAATGCTAAGGGTGAGGTCATGATTGATCTTGACCGCGCGAAGGTTGAAGCGCTGGTCGATGAGATGGTGGATGCGGGGTATGAAAGCATCGCGGTTGGGCTTATCCATTCATATTTAAACGACGCACACGAGAAAATCGTGCGTGAGGTGATTGAAGAAAAACTGCCTGATGTCATGGTGTCGTTGTCGTCAGAAGTATCACCACAAATGCGCGAATATGAGCGCTTCAATACGGTTGTTGCCAACGCTTATATCAAGCCGTTGATGAAATCATATCTTGGTCGTCTTAAAGGTCGTTTGGCGGACGAAGGTGTTTCTTGCAATATCTTCCTTATGCATTCTGGCGGTGGGATTATCTCGCTTGAAAATGCGGCAGACTTTCCTGTGCGTTTGGTCGAATCTGGTCCTGCTGGTGGTGCCGTGTTCGCAGCCAATATCGCAGCAAGTTACGGCCTTGATAAAGTGCTCTCTTTCGATATGGGAGGCACGACGGCGAAGATTTGTTTGATCAAGGACCAAACGCCAAAGACCAGCCGCGTGTTTGAAGTGGCGCGTACCTATCGTTTCAAAAAAGGATCGGGCATGCCGATCTCCATTCCCGTGATTGATATGGTGGAAATCGGCGCAGGCGGCGGCTCGCTTGCGCATGTGGATAGTCTCAATCAAATCCGTGTTGGTCCAGAATCGGCAGGGTCAGAACCCGGCCCTGCTTGTTATGGTCGCGATGGCAAACATCCAGCCGTGACTGATGCCGACCTTGTTTTAGGGAAGCTTGATCCTGATAACTTTGCGGGCGGTTCTATCAAGCTGCATGTGGATCAATCCCAAGCAGCTTTAATGGCGGATGTTGGCGATACGCTGGGCATGAACGCGACAGAAGCAGCCTTTGGCGTTGCCGAAGTTGTGGATGAAAACATGGCCAACGCTGCCCGTGTTCATGCGGTGGAAAATGGCGAAGACCTCTCAGAATATACAATGATCGCCTTCGGTGGCGCGGCCCCGCTTCATGCATCGCGCCTTTGTGAAAAACTTGGCATTGATCGCCTGCTTGTGCCACCGGGTGCGGGCGTTGGCTCTGCCATTGGCTTCTTACGCGCGCCGTTCAGCTTTGAGGCTAATCGCTCCGTCTACATGAAACTTTCTGAGTTTGACCCTGAGCGTATCAAAACTTTGTTGAGTGACCTGAAACAGGAAGCTGTTTCCTTCGTTCGCAACTGTGACGCGGAAGCCGATATATTGGCCGATTTCAAAGTCTATATGCGCTACACAGGGCAGGGTTGGGAAATTCCAATTACCCTTTCAGAGCAAGAAGCGATGAACCCTGACCGCGAAACATTCTTAGCGCTGTTTGAAAAAGACTACGCCAAGCTTTTTGGTCGCACCGTGCACGGCATGAATGTCGAAATTACTGTGTGGGCCGTGAACGCAACAACCCCGCCGCAACCTGTGCCGCAAGTGCCCGTTACTCAAGGCGATAGTTTTGCTGAAGCGAGTGGGCAGCGAGACATTTTTGATCCGGCCCTTGGTAAAACAACAAAAGCAGCAATCGTTGACCGCTTTGAAATGGCGACGGGGGCAAAAGTAGAAGGCCCTGTTGCCATCGTTGAGGATGAAACAACCATCATCATTCCAAGCTCCAGAAGTGCTGTGCGTCAAGTCGATGGCTGCATCGATATAACGGCGAAGATATAGGGAACACTGAAATGACAAAAACACCTTCAAACGTTTCCTATCAAGTTATGTGGAACCGCCTTATCTCCGTGGTGGAAGAACAGGCGCAAGCGCTGGTGCGGACGGCGTTTTCAACCTCTGTGCGAGAAGCGGGTGATTTATCTGCTGGTGTCTACGATGTGCAAGGGCGCATGCTTGCACAAGCGGTAACTGGCACACCTGGCCACGTTAACGCGATGGCTGATGCTGTTGCTCACTTCATTCGCCGTATTGGTCGCCAAAACATTTTTGAAGGTGATGTCTATATTACCAATGACCCGTGGGAGGGCACTGGCCACCTGCATGATATTACCATGGTAACGCCATCGTTTTTCAAAGGCACCTTGGTCGGCTTCTTCGCTTGTACGGCGCACATCGTGGATATTGGTGGGCGTGGCTTTGGGGCGGATGCTGCCAGTGTTTATGAGGAAGGGCTTTATATCCCCATTATGAAATTTGCCGAACGTGGCGATGTGGATATGCCTTTTATTCACCTCGTGCGCGGCAATGTGAGAGAACCTGACCAATTGGTTGGTGACATGTATGCTTTGGCAACGTGCAACGAGATTGGCCATCGCCGCCTTGTTGAGATGATGGGCGAGTTTGACCTTGCCGATCTTGAAGGCATTGCAACTTTCATCATGGAAAATTCTCGCCGCGCAACACTTGAGCGGATTGCAGCCTTGCCACGTATGGAAGCAGAAGGCGCGTTAACGGTGGATGGCTTTGATCAACCCATCACGTTGAAGGTGAAGCTTACAATTGCAGAAGATCATATTCTGTCTGATTTTGCGGGCACATCGGGCGTTGACAAAAAGGGTATCAATTGCCCGCTGGTCTATACAAAAGCTTATGCGTGCTACGCGCTTAAATGTGCGATTGCGCCAGAAATTCCAAATAATCATGCCTCGCTTGAACCGTTTAAAATTGCCGCACCCGACAACACCATCGTCAATGCGCTGCATCCAGCACCCGTGGCACTGCGCCATATTGTTGGGCATTTCGTGCCAGATGCGGTTTATTCAGCGCTTGATAAAGTCATCCCCGGCGTGGTGCCTGCGGAAGGGGCTGGGTGTTTGTGCAATTTCCAAGTGTCTCTACGCCCACGTTCAGATGAAGCCGCCCCCAAAGACGCGGTGCGTGCTGAGGTGCTTACCTTTAACTCTGGTGGAGCAGGGGCAAGGCCAGAACATGACGGCTTGAATGCGACGGCGTTTCCCTCTGGCGTAATGACCATGCCGATTGAAGCAACAGAGCACACGGGGCCCGTCATCATTTGGCGTAAAGAATTACGCCCTGATAGCGGTGGCGCGGGAAAGCAGCGTGGCGGCCTTGGACAATATATGGAAGTGGGCGCGATGGAAGGGTATGAATTCGATATTCAAGCCATGTTCGACCGCGTCAATCATCCAGCAAAAGGGCGACGTGGCGGCGCGCAGGGCGCTTCAACCACCATTGCCCAAGATGATGGCTCCACTATGCGCGGTAAAGGAAAGCAGTTTGTGCCGCATGGGCGCAAAGTGATGATGGCGTTTCCGGGGGGAGCTGGTTACGGCGAACCTAAAGAGCGAGATCTGGCCCTTGTTAAGCGGGATCTAGCGCGGGGCTATATCTCGGCTGAGACAGCGCAAGAAAGCTATGGATTATCTCCAGACGATGTCGCTGAAGTTTTAGAGGCCGTGCGGTTAGGCACGACCTCTTAATGGTGTAGGGATTAGCCCGCTTTTGAAAGGCAACCTTCGAAAGCAGCAGCCATATTATTGATCAATTTGCTGTAGAGCTTAGGCCCTTCATCCAGTGTCGCACCCAGTGGATCAAGAGTTGCCGTCTTTGCTGATGTGCCCTCTGTCACTGTATCAACCAATTTGCTTGGGAACTGTGGCTCGGTGAAAACACATCCAGCCTTCATGTCCTGAACACTGGCTCTGATTTCTTTAACACGGGCAACACCTGGCGCATTCTCAGGTGACAATGTAATGGACCCAGTTGCCTCAACGTCAAAGCGAGCTTCGAAATAATGATAAGCGTCATGGAAGACGATGAAGCGCGGTTCTTTGATTTTGTCCATTCGGGCTGCGATATCTTTTAGCAAGCCATCAAGCTCAGCCTGCATATTGGAGGCATTGGCTTTGTAAGTCGCCGCATTGGCTGCATCATGATGGATCAGCTCTTCTGAAATTTTTGAAACCATCGCCTTGGCGTTTTGTGGATCAAGGAAGATGTGAGGATCAACCGCGCCATCCGCATGATCGTCGTGATCTTTATGCTTGTCGTGATCATCGTGGTCGTCATGATCATCTTTCTTGGCATGGTCATCATGTTTGTCATGATCATCGTGGTCGTCGTGATCATCTTTCTTGGCATGATCCTCATGTTTGTCGTGGTCATCATGCTTTTCTTCACCGCCATGGCCATGATCATGGTCATGTTCTTCAAATGTTGCGCCTTCACGGTAAGGAAGTTTTACAATTCCCTCAGCATCGATGAGGGCAACACTTTCAGCTTTTGCCGCGATCGTTTCCAGTGGCTTCGTCAAAAACTGCTCAAGATCGGGTGCAACATAAAAGATGAGGTCAGCTTTAGACAGGACACTTGCTTGGGATGGTTTGAGGGAGAAATTGTGCGGTGATTCGTTCCCCGTAACAATCAAATCTGGCGTCCCAACGCCTTCCATGACTGCCGCAACCAGTGAATGAATTGGTTTAAGGGACACAACAACTTTCGGTTCTGCAAAAGCAGCGCTTGGAAGTGTTGCTAAAAGAGTGGTAGCAAGAAGAAATTTCGCAGAACGGGGGAGAGACATGAGGATGCACTTTCTCTAAAATTGTAGAATGAATGTGTTGTGTTATAATATAACATTTATTATATCCGCAACATGTTTCTTGTTGCGCTTTGATTGATTGAGTGGATGTTGCAAAAATCTGAACAGATTGTTGAGCTTAAAAACGCCGGATTATTCCGCGATGAGCGATGGCTTGTGCGCGGCGTTGATATGTCGGTGCATCAAAATGAAATTGTTACCCTGATCGGGCCGAATGGGTCTGGTAAGTCCACCACAGCCAAAATGGCGCTTGGTATTGTTGAACCAGATGAAGGCTCTGTCTCGAAACGGGATGGCCTGCGGGTTTCTTACGTGCCGCAAAAAGTGGAAATTGACTGGACACTGCCTCTTGATGTGAAGCGCTTTATGACATTAACCGCGAAGGTTGATGCAACAACGCTTGCAGATTGTTTGGATGCAACGGGTGTCGCGCATTTAGCAAATCATGAGGTCCGCACCCTTTCGGGTGGTGAATTCCAGCGGGTTTTGCTTGCTCGTGCAATGGCCAGAAAACCGCATCTTTTGGTTTTGGACGAACCAGTTCAAGGCGTGGATTTTAGCGGTGAGATTGCGCTTTATGATTTGATCAAAAACATACGTGATGACCTGCAATGCGGCATTCTTCTTATTTCCCATGATTTGCACGTGGTGATGGCGGCAACTGACCGTGTTATTTGTTTGAACGGTCATGTGTGCTGTTCAGGCACGCCTAAAAATGTTGCCTCAAGTGCGGAATATCAAGAGCTGTTTGGTGCCCGTGCCACACCAACGCTTGCTGTCTATGAACATCACCATGATCATACTCATTTGCCTGATGGTAGTGTTCAGCATGCCGATGGCACGATTAGTGATACATGCGACCATGAGGATGGCCACACTCATAAAGCGACAGACCCGAAGGAGGATTCGTCCAATGCTTGATGATTTCTTCGTGCGGGCTTTGTTTGCCGGTGTTGGTGTTGCCTTGGTGGCTGGTCCGCTTGGGTGCTTTGTTGTGTGGCGCCGCATGGCTTATTTTGGTGACACACTTGCTCATGCAGCCCTTTTAGGCGTGGCAGTTGCGCTTCTGCTTGAGGTTAATGTGACGCTTGCCGTTTTCGTGGTTTCAGCTGCGGTTTCAATGTCGCTGCTTTTATTACAAAAACGCGCGCCGCTCTCAGCGGATGCTTTGCTGGGTCTCTTGTCCCACTCTGCCCTCGCGCTCGGTTTGGTGCTTCTCGCCTTTTTGACTTGGATACGCTTTGATTTAACGGGGTTATTGTTCGGCGATATTTTGTCAGTCTCCAAAATGGATGTTGGC
>JBDVXS010000004.1:0-8315 GCA_039964305.1 Hyphomicrobiales bacterium | reverse complement strand
AAATTACCATGAAGCAAATCAGCCATTTCTTTGAACACTACAAAGATCTTGAAAGCGACAAATGGGTCAAAATTCAAGGTTGGGGCGATGCTGCAAAAGCGCGCGAGATGATTGAAGAGGCAATTCGACGGGCGAATTAATTCGTTCTCATTTTTGTTAATTTTAAAAAGCCGCGTTCATACTGGATGCGGCTTTTTTGGTTTCTTGGTCTTTTCGTTTGAATTGACATTAAGGCGTCGATGATATTTCGTTGGCGTATAATGGAGCCTCAACTCAATATAATTCGCAGTGATATGAATGGCGTAGATGCGGCGCTGCCTCCTGTTCTTTTGGTGCATGGCGCTTGGCATGGAGCTTGGTGCTGGCAAGATAATTTTCTCGATTACTTCGCATCCAATGGCTATGAAACCTGCGCGATTGATTTGCGAGGTCACGGCAAAAGTCCGGCGCAAAAGGCGATGCGGTGGAATAGAATTTCTGATTATGTCGATGATGTCTTGAGCGTTGTTGAGACATTTGAGCAGCCGCCTATCGTGATCGGTCATTCTATGGGTGGTTTTGTCTGCCAGCATTTAATGGCACGAACCAACCATTTGTCGGGCGTTGGTTTGCTGGCTAGTGCGCCGCATTATGGTGTTTGGGATGCAACGTTGCGGACGGTAAAATCCAGCCCGTTGAGCTTTTTAAAAGCCAATATGACGATGTCTCTCTATCCGTTGGTGAGCGACCCTAAGGAGGCGGTGGCTTTGTTTTTGGATGAGGATGTTGAGCCGTCTAAGGGCCACGCTTTTGCGCGTAAGCTAAGTGACGAATCTTATCTTGGTTTTCTGGATATGCTGTTTCTCAATTTGCCCAAGCGACCGCAAGCGCCTGCGCCTGTCTGTGTGATTGGTGGGGCGAGCGATAAGTTGTTTTCGCCAAGCTCTCAACAAGCCATCGCCAAACATTATGATGGGGAGTGCCATATTATCGATGGAGCTTCGCACAATGTGATGATGTCGAAACATTGGGAGAAGGCCGCAGAAATATATTTGTCTTGGATGAAGACATTATCTTAGAGGGGCGGCAGTCGCACTCCGTTCGGGCGGGCGTTGATTTGAACCCATCGGTGTTTAGTAGAGTGTGTTTTTATATTCTTCTTCAATGTCGCGATCGATTTGCTTTATTTCTTCAGGGTTATCGGGAAGCGTGTTGGTTTGTTGCATGATAATTTGCGCGATGGACGGAAGTTCGTCACGATCTTGATGAGAGGCCGCATCCCATAATTTTGAGCGGCGAAACGCTTTCGCGCAATGAATGAAGACTTCATCCACAGTGACGATAATGGCGGCAAGGGCTGGGCGTTCTTTCACGGCCATCATGGCGAGCAGGTCGGGATCGTTTGAGATTTGCGCCGTGCCATTAACCCGCATGGTGTCATCGAAGCCTGGCACTAAAAACAACAAGCCGACAGATGAATTGCTGACGATATTGCCAAGGGTGTCGAGGCGATTATTGCCGGGGCGTTCTGGTATCACCATCGTCTTTTCATCTAAGACATGAACAAAGCCCGGCTGATCGCCGCGCGGAGACACATCGGCGCTTCCGTCTTTTGATTGTGTGCCAAGGCATAAAAACGGAGAGCGTTCGATAAAGGCGCGTGAGTGCTCGTCCAATGTGGTTTGAACTTTGTCTCCAGAAAGCGGATGCATTTTGGGGAAACAAGCGCGCAAGGCATCTTCATCTTGCAAAAGGTATTCTTGCTTTATCTGGTCGCTGGCCATTGTATCCTTCTTCCGTTTTCGTTTTGCTCTTATAAGTCCTTCACCAATCGAAGCGCATCGTAAATTGCCGCATGGGTGTTTCGCGCACTCACCGCATCACCAATACGGAAGAGTTGGAACGCGCCTTCTTCATTGCGCACGACGTCTTGTTCATCTGCTGAAAGAAGTGCGTCATAATCTACTGCACCGCCATTGCTGCTGAGTGGTTTGAGATCGAAATAAAGATCGTCCAGCGGCATTGTACCATAATTGACGACCACTTGATCATAGGTTTGTTCATGGGTGATGTCGCTGTAGTCTGTGCCAATGGTTGCCGTTACTTTGTTGCCATCCTTGACGACACCAAGCAGGCGACGGGTGACGGTGAAGGTCACGTCTTTGTCTTGGAGCGAACGCATATAGGGGGTGAGGTTCATGGCCATAATGTCTGGCGCAAAAATGCGGTCAGGCGTCATAATCTCAACCTTCGATCCTGCAAAGGCTGCGACTTCGGCAGCTTGCATGGCTGGATGATCGCCGCTCTCATCATATATCAAAACATGGTCTGCTGGTTTCACGTCACCAGAAATTAAATCCCATGCCGAAATGACGTCGGTTTCTTCTTTGCCTTTTTCGTGGAGTTCAAGATTGGGCAGGCCACCTGTGGCGATGATGACCACATCAGGGTTTAACGCGGTTACGTCATCGACTTCGGCCCATTTGTTAAAATGAAACGCCACGCCGCGTGCTTCACATTGTTCCATGCGCCAGTCGATGATGCCGATCATTTCTTTGCGTCTGGCTGATTGCGCGGTAAGTCGCACTTGGCCACCTGCATCTGGTTGGGCTTCAAAAACTGTCACTTCATGGCCGCGCTCTGCGGCAACGCGGGCTGCTTCCAACCCGCCGGGGCCCGCGCCAACAATAACCACTTTCTTACGCGTATCGCTCGGTTTGATTGTATGGGGCATGGAGAGTTCTCTGCCCGTTGCCGCGTTGTGTAAGCACAAGGCTTCGCCCGCTTGATATATGCGATCCAAACAATAGGTGGCCCCAACGCAAGGGCGAATGTCATGCTCACGCTTGTTCGTAATTTTCTCAACGATATGTGGATCAGCGATGTGTGCTCGGGTCATGCCGACCATATCAAGCAGACCACTTTCGATTGCATGACGGGCCGTTGCCACATCTGGAATGCGGGCGGCGTGGAAGGTTGGCATGCCAGTTTCTTGTTTAATGCTGCCTGCAAAATTAAGGTGAGGCGCGCTCTTTGCGCCTTGTATAGGGATCACGTCTGTCATTGCTGCATCGGTATGAATGCGCCCGCGAATGATATTGAAAAAATCAACTTGGCCGCGATCAACCATCATTTTTGCAAATTCGAGTCCATCTTCAGCCGTTGTCCCCCCTTTTTCGACTTCATCAGCAGTAAAGCGAATACCCAAGATGAAGTCATCGCCAACACGCTTTCGGCAAGCAGAAATGACATCATTAACAAGCCGTGATCTATTTTCCAGCGTATCCGCGCCATAAGGTCCAGATAGATCATTGGTGAGTGGCGAGCGGAGTTGATCAAGCAGATGGCCATAAACTTCAAACTCGACCCCATCCATGCCGCCCGCTTTCATCCGTTCGGACGCATCAGCAAAATCTGTAATGATGCGTTCAATGTCCCAATCTTCTAACAGTTTGGGAAAAGAGCGGTGAGCGGGTTCGCGGTGTTTTGTGGAGGAGACGGAAGGCAGCCAATTGCCTTTGTTCCAACCTGTACGCCGTCCAAGGTGGGTGAGCTGGATCATCACGGCGCAATCATGCTCATGGCAAGCGTCTGTGAGCTGCTTAACCCACGGCACAACCTCATCTTTATAGGCGAGAATGTTGTTGAACACGGGCGGGCTGTCTTTTGAAACAGCGGCAGAACCCGCCGTCATGGTAAGCGCAACGCCTGCTTTTGCACGTTCTGCATGGTAAGCGGCATAACGCTCTTTTGGCATTCCATCTTCAGGATAGGCTGGCTCATGCGCCGTAATCATGATCCGATTTTTCAACGTCAAATGCTTGAGTTGAAAAGGTTGTAACAATGGATCTTTTGACATGATTTCCTCCCAAAAATCGGCGCGGCTTTTCGCAGGCCTACGTTGGTTTTATGAGAGCATATCTGTCAAGACACAACCGCCTGATTGCGACTTTTACGCAATCAGTTTTTGCCCAAATATCTGGAGCGGTCTGTTTGGGGTTAGTAGCCGAGAACCGCTGGTCTAATCGACGTTGCAATGAACGTTTGCAAGAAGAACAAGATCACCAACAAAATGATCGGCGACAAGTCCATGCCACCAATTGGTGGAACGAAACGACGGATCGGACGGAGCAATGGCTCTGTCACTTGATACAAGAAACTACCAATTGTTGAGATGAACTGGTTGCTTGTATTGATGATGTTGAACGCATAAAGCCATGAGAAAATCGCACTGGCGATAATCAGGAACCAGATAATATCAAAGATGAAATCGATCGTGGCAAAGACTGCAATCATTTGGGAGCCTACTCTATGCTTAGGGTTTGTCCTTAGCCGACATAATAAGCCCACGCACAAAAAGCAAGTTTGTCGTTCAATGTTGGTGAACGTGTGCCCAAACGAGAAACGGGCAGATGGCAGCCCTTGCAGCTCCCATTTGCCCGCGTACTCAAATACTCTGCTGAAAGACGCACATACCTGACATTCAGCTCGGACAATATGACCTATTGTGGTTTCCAAGTTCTGAACAAATAAAAATACTATATATCGCCACCTTGTGGCTCGAAGTACTAGATATAGATTGTGTTTGCTCGCTGTTTACTCTTATGTCTCAAAAAGAAACGAATGTTTTGCAAAATGAGAGAGTGGGCGTTGATTTTCGTAATTTAAAAATGAGTTTTTTTGATTTTTTCTAAAAAAAATTTATCGAGGGTCTGCCGCTAGCCAATTATCTAAGAAATGGTTCAACCATTGTTTGATTGGTTCATCGTAAAGCAGCCGCCCCTCCAAATGCTGTTCGCGCGGCATTGTGCCAGGCATTGTCATGCGCTCTGCTCCACCGATCAACCAACGATAATGCATGGCAAGCGTGAGTTCGGCATGAAACTGAACGCCAAAAATCGCATCATCCAGTTGAAAAGCCTGATTTTCGAACATCTTTCCAGAAATCAACGGTTGCGCCCCACGTGGTAAGTCGAAGCCTTCTGCATGCCATTGAAAGAAATGGCTGGGCGCTGTTGGCATGACTTGGTTGTGGTTTGCGGGACGGTCATCGATGACGGGATAAAAGCCGATCTCAGCTTTTCCCTCTGGATGGCCATAAACCTTGCCGCCTAGATTTTTTGAAAGCATTTGTGCGCCAAGGCAAATGCCGAAAAACGGCGCTCGCTCTTTTAATGGTACGGAACACCAATCAATTTCTTTCTTGATGAAGTCATCAGGGTCATTGGCGCTCATCGGCCCGCCAAAGATAATTGCAGCTTTATGTTCATCCATCGTTTCAGGCAATGGATCGCCAAAGCGGGGGCGCCTGATATCCAATTCATAGCCGCGTGCTTCTAACAGCCTTCCAACCCGACCCGGTGTGGACTGCTCTTGATGAACAATGATGAGGATTTTTTCTGGCATGAGGTTTTAAGTTTTATTGCGAAGCTAGTTTAGCTTCGACTTTTTGTCTCAATCGAATGCGCTCGCGTGTTTCAACCCCAAGCAGTTCTGCAATGCGCCAAACCACACTGTCCTCAATTTCATGCAAAACACCGTCAGCTAGAACAATTTGCCACAGCATTTCGACAATATTTAAAATACCATCACGGTCGAGCTGGCGTTTGATGCGGCTGGTGAAATTATAAAAATCAACGGATGCTTTATCAGCTGCCATAGCCTCATTAATGAGGGCGTCCATTTCGCTTTCATCAAGGTCGTATTCCGCTTTGAGAATTTTGGTCAGCGCTTGTCGTTCCGCAGGATCAATGAAGCCATCAACCACCATAACATGGGTTAAAAGGGCTGCGACTGAAAGACGGGGATCATCCTCATCAAAATGAGCAACCTCAGCTTCTGGCTCGCTAGAGACCTTGCTGAATAAGTCCATGATTTTATCAAACATCAAATTCGCCCCATCCTGCTATTTCTTGAAAGCATAGAGAGGCTTTCACGGTTCGACAATTCAGCAAACGCATGATTTTTTGTTTGTTACAAATTTGCAGCTTATTTGTCGTTGAACCAACCAAGGCCGGCTTCGCTCGTTATCTTTGGCTTATATTCAGCGCTGATGTGCCCGTCATAACCAAGTTCATCAAAATACTTGAACAGGAAATCGAAATTGATTTCGCCCGTACCGGGTTCGTTTCGGCCTGGGTTGTCCGCAATTTGAATATGGCCAATTTGGTTTTGATAGGTCTTGAACGTGTTGGCGATGTCGCCTTGTGTTTTTTGCACGTGATAGACATCAAACTGAATTGCCACATTGTCCGCGCCAACTTTTTCAACGACGCTTGATGCCTGTTCGATGTAATTTAAGTAATAACCCGGCACATCGATAGAATTGATCGGCTCAATCAGCAGCGTAATGCCTGCGGTGGCAGCTTCTTCTGCGGCGTATTTAAGATTTGAAACATAGGTTGCTTCAATCTCAAACAAATCGCATTCATCTGGAATAAGACCCGCCATGCAATGTATTTTCTTGCAGTTCAAAGCGTCTGCGTAGGCCATCGCCATAGCGAGGCTTTCTTTAAAATCTTCCCGTCGCTCTGGCAAAATGGCAATGCCGCGCTCACCCTTATCCCAATCACCAAAGGCCATATTAAACAGCACTTGTTGTAGGTCGTGCTCTTTCAATTTTTCAGCCAGAAGTTGGCGGTCATAATCGTAAGGGGAAAGACACTCCACGGCATTAAAGCCTGCCTTTTTCGCCGCCTCAAAGCGATCCAGAAAATCAAGCTCTGTGAAAAGCCAAGAAAGGTTGGCAGCAAAATTTGGCATGGGGTCTCTCCGTGATGTGTCTCTTGGCTATAGCAGCTTTTTCATAGGAGCAAACTGTATTGTGTTGAAAATTATCGCAACGATTGGTGTTCGGGTTGTTTCTTTGACAGTGTAGGCCGACAAAAAGTAAGACGGATGAAATGCTAAGGCCCGCACGCAAGCAAATGTGTATCTCAACATGACCAACGCCACACAAAGCGACCAAAACATAAGCGAACTCTTTCGTGCGTTTGGAAAAATTGGCGTGCTGTCTTTTGGCGGTCCTGCGGGGCAAATAGCGCTGATGCACAAGGTTGTGGTTGAAGAAAAGCGCTGGCTTTCTGAACAGCAATATTTGAGCGCTTTGTCCTTTTGTATGTTGTTACCTGGACCAGAGGCGATGCAGCTTGCAACCTATGCTGGATGGCGCATTAAGGGCGTGATGGGTGGGTTGATCGCTGGCCTGCTTTTTGTGCTACCGGGTGCGTTGGTCATCTTATTACTCGCCAGCCTTTATGCCGCCTACGGCACGCTTCCTTTGGTGAGCGTTATCTTTTTGGGCATTAAGGCTGCGGTTGTGGTGATCGTCATTGAGGCGCTGATTAAAGTTGCCAAGCGAGCGCTGAAACGTGTTGATTATTGGGTGATTGCAGGTCTCGCCTTCATCGCCCTGTTTAGTCTTAATCTGCCATTTCCTCTTATCATTCTTCTGGCAGCAGGCTATGGCGCAGTGATGATTGATAAAGCCAGCGACCAAGCAGCGCCCATTGCTTTGGGCCAGTCGTTTGGTGCCACATTAAAAACAGCCATGATGTGGCTTGTGATTTGGCTCGCACCGCTTGCTGCCCTTTGGGTGTTGTTGCCTGACCATGTGCTCACTGAAGTCGGCCTGTTCTTTTCAAAGCTTGCTGTCGTCACCTTTGGTGGGGCTTATGCGGTGCTTGCTTATATGGCTCAAGACGTGGTGCAGGGGTTTGGCTGGCTTGAAGCGGGTCAAATGATGGACGGGCTTGGCCTTGCAGAAACCACGCCCGGTCCTTTGATTTTGGTGACGGAATTTGTTGGCTTTCTCGCGGGCTTCAGTGAGGGAGGATATAGCCTCGCATTCCTTGCAGCCTTCGTCACTTTATGGATGACTTTCGTTCCTTGCTTCTTATGGATTTTCACCTTTGCACCTTATGTGGAGTGGATATCGGACCAGCCGCGGTTGAAGGGTGCGCTTGCAGGTATTACGGCGGCGGTGGTGGGTGTTATTTTAAACCTCACCATTTGGTTTGCCTTGCACGTCTTCTTTACAGGCGTTGAGCAAATGCAATGGGGTATTTTCAACGTTTGGGTGCCAGAAATTGCCACGCTTGATTGGCGTGTCGTTGTGCTTGCGCTTATCAGCGCCGTTTTGTTGCTAAGGCTTAAATGGTCTGTGTTGACGGTACTTGGTGTGATGGTTCTTTGTGGCTTCGGTGTTTCGCTCGCGGGCCTTTAGCGGCCTGTGGCAATCACTTCGCCAAGCCCTTCAATTTTATAAACGCATTTATCGCCAGCCTTGGGAAACAGGGTTTTAAGCGCGCTGCCAGTCATAATCACTTGGCCTTTGG
>JBDVXS010000003.1:0-9831 GCA_039964305.1 Hyphomicrobiales bacterium | reverse complement strand
ATTTGGTTGATCTCCTTTGATGGTGGTTTACGTTGAAAACGTCGGTTGGTCGCAATCGGCGTTTTTTCTTTTATCCCTGTTGGCATGCGGTGAACTGAGTTTTGAGGAATGATTAGACAGTTTGAACTTGTAGAACGTGTATCGCGGTATAATCCTGATACGAATGAATCGTTGCTCAACAAGGCTTATGTCTATGGTATGACCAAGCACGGCCACCAACAGCGTGCTTCAGGCGACCCTTATTTTTCTCATCCATTGGAAGTTGCGGCCATTCTTACAGACATGCAGCTTGATGACGCGACCATAGCGGTTGGCTTGCTGCATGATACGATTGAAGACACGGATGCCACGCGAGCCGAAATCGACGAGTTGTTTGGCGACGAGATTGGTGGGTTGGTTGAAGGGCTAACAAAAATTCAGCGTCTCGATTTGGTGTCAAAAGAGGCGGCTCAAGCTGAAAACTTGAGAAAACTACTGCTTGCCATATCAGATGATGTGCGCGTGTTGATTGTGAAGCTTGCTGACCGCCTCCACAATATGCGCACGCTCCATTATGTGCCGATTGAAAAGCGCAAGAGGATTGCAGAAGAAACCCGAGATATCTACGCCCCGTTAGCAGGACGCATGGGTATGCGGGGAATGCGTGAAGAGTTGGAAGACCTTGCCTTTCGGGTCATCAATGAGGATGCCCATGAGGCGATTACCAAGCGGCTTGAAGAATCACACACCACCAATAAGCAAAACATCGAAATTGTCGTCGAAGAAATTACCGAGCTGCTGTCTGAGGCGGGGATTGAAGCAACGGTAAGTGGGCGTGAGAAAAAGCCTTATTCGATTTTCATGAAGATGGAACGCAAGGATGTTGGCTTTGAGCAACTATCCGACATTTATGGCTTCCGTATTGCCGTCGCAGACATACCGGCGTGCTATCAGTGCCTCGGGATACTTCACACCAAGTGGTCTACGGTACCGGGACGGTTTAAAGATTTCATCTCAACGCCTAAGCAAAATGACTACCGCTCCATCCATACAACGCTCGTTGGACCGGGGCATCAACGGGTTGAATTGCAAATTAGAACCCAAGAAATGCATGAAATTGCCGAATATGGCGTTGCCGCTCACGCGATTTATAAAGATCGCGCCAATGAGCAAACAGGACCATCACTAGGGCTTGAGCGCGATAGCTATGCTTATCGCTGGCTGCAAGACACGGTGAATTTGCTCGCAAGAACAAGCTCTGGCAGTGACGAGACGTCGATTGATTTCCTTGAAAACACCAAACTTGAATTGTTCCAAGATCAGGTTTTTTGCTTCACGCCGAAAGGGCGGCTTATCTCTTTACCGCGCGGTGCAAACTCTATCGATTTTGCCTATGCCCTCCATACGGATATTGGCGACACATGTGTCGGCACAAAGATCAACGGTCGCATTATGCCGCTGGTTACGTTGCTTAATAATGGCGATGAGGTGGACATCCTGCGCTCACCAGCACAAAAACCATTGGCCGTATGGGAAAACCTCGTTGTAACAGGAAAGGCGCGTGCTGCAATTAGGCGGGCCACGCGAGCAGAAGTTCGTCGCCAATATGCAGGGCTTGGCAAGCAATTGATAATGCGTCAGTTCGAGCTCATAGAAAAAGAGTATTCCGACAGCTTAATGCGAGAGGCCGCAGAAAAGCTTGGGATTGCGGAAGTTGATGACCTGCTGTCGCGTATTGGGCGCAGTGAGATGACACACAATGAAGTGCTCAATGTCTTGTTTCCTGAATTGACGAAAGATCAAAATGAACAAGCAGCCGTAGGTGTTGTACCCGGTGAGGGATGGTTTGGAATTGGGTCACATGCTGTAAAATTCCGCATACCCGGTGTGTCAGAGCAACAAGGCAAGGATAAAGGTGCGCTCTCAATGCGTGGTTTTACATCCGACATGACCGTAAAGTTTGCTCCAAACGGTGGGGCTGTGCCAGGGGATAGGATCGTCGGCATTTTGGAACCGGGCGTCGGCGTTACAATATATCCAATTCATGCGCAATCCCTCAGCCAGTTTGATGACCTGCCAGATCTGTGGCTCGATGTTCGTTGGAACGCAGAAGGTGCGACGGATCAACTTTTCCCCGCAAGAATTGTTGCCAGTGCATTGAATGAGCCTGGAGCGCTTGCGCAGATTGCACAAATCATTGCAAACCACGATAGCAATATTGAGCGTATTGAATTGTTGCAAGGTGCTGCCGACTTCACTGATATCGAAGTTGATTTGCTTGTTAAAGATCTCAAGGCGCTTAATGGCGCTATGGCTGACATTCGCCGCTGCTCAGTAGTCAGCACCGTTACGCGCATCAATAAATAGAGTTTAAAGGAACCAATGATGACACAAGATGAAGTTTTGGCAATTTTTCGCAAAGCAGGCGCTATTCTCGAAGGCCACTTCATATTGTCGTCTGGTTTGAGAAGTGCTGTATTCTTGCAAAAAGCCAAGGTTTTTCAGTATCCAGACCAAACAGAAATCTTGTGTAAAGCGCTTGCTGAAAAAATCATAGATGCTGGTTTTGGCAAGGTTGATGCTGTCATCGGTCCTGCGGTTGGTGGCATTATTCCAGGTTATGAGACCTCTCGTCACATGAAAGTGCCCGCCATGTATGTTGAACGCCAAGATGGCGTGTTTTCTCTTCGGCGCGGTTTTGAGCTTGATAAAGGTGCGAAGGTTGTCGTGGTCGAGGATATCGTGACAACGGGCCTTTCCGTTCGCGAATGCATTAAGGCGCTCGCTGATGTTGGTATTGAAACAGTAGCTGTTGCCTGTTTGATAGACCGTTCTGCAGGTGAGGCGGATGTTGGTAAGCCGCTGATTTCTTTGACGCAATACAAAGTGCCAACCTATGAGGCCGATAACTTGCCACCAGAACTTGCAGCAATTCCTGCGATAAAACCAGGAAGTCGCGGCTTGCAATAAGTTGAAACAACGGTGAGGGTGCTTATCTAGAGTAAGACAGATAAACCCAAATTAAAGAATTAATTTTTATATCACCTCTTAGGCAATTCTTACGAACTTTGCGACATATTCGAATACATGATTTTTAAACGTCGAGATAATGAGACATTTAGTCAAAAAATGCGCGTGGCTCTTTGGCCGCGCCGTTCGCTTTGGCGTAGCATTAAGTATCTGATGTTGCGGGTGCTGCGCTTAACAGCGTCTCCGCATGTTATTGCGATGGGTGTTGCAGCTGGTTCATTCGCCTCTTTTACGCCATTCTTAGGGTTTCACTTCGTGATTGCTTTTGCGATTTGTTTTTTCACCCGTGGCAGTTATGTCGCCGCGGCGACAGGAACTTTTTTCGGCAACCCTTTGACCTTCCCGTTTATTTGGGGCGCTGTTTTAACGGCAGGGCGCTGGGTGCTTTATGGACCGTCTCGCGAAGGCGCACCACCAATTAAAGTGCCAGAACTTAGCGCAGACATGATCTTGAATTCATTTGATGTGGTCTGGCCTGTTATCAAAGCAATGGCTGTTGGATCGCTGCCTGTTGGTATTCCCGTTGCATTTGTTATTTATCTCATCGTTCGCAAAATGGCGCGTATCTATCAAAAATCGCGTTTGAAGATGCTGACGGATCGGGCAAAGACAAATTGGGCAAAGCGCTTGGATAGCCAGTTGCATGCTGAGTATGAGGCTGAATTAGCGCGATCGAATGCGCAAGTAAAAGAGAAGACTGAAGCTGTGCAAACCACCATCAAAGATGATGGAGTGTCTTCATGATCATCGGGCTTGGTTCTGACTTGATCCGCATCACACGAGTAGCAGACACTCTTGCTAAATTCGGTGATCGCTTCACAAATCGTGTCTTCACTGAAATTGAGCGCAATAAATCGGACAAAAGAGCGACGAGAGCGGCGTCTTATGCCAAACGCTTTGCTGCCAAAGAGGCGTGTTCTAAGGCGCTTGGTACAGGTTTAAGCAATGGCGTCTATTGGCGCGATATGGGCGTGGTCAATGCGCCTTCGGGTAAGCCAACTATGCTGCTTACTGGGGGTGCAGAAAAATGGCTACAGTCCATGATGCCAGAAGGGCATCGACCGGTGATCCATCTTACCATTACAGACGATCATCCGTGGGCACAGGCGTTCGTTATTATTGAGGCGTTGCCTGATCATGAGAACTTGGTTAAAAGCACCTTATAATAAGAGTCTCTCGCGACGCTTTATGTTTCATCATGGAACGCGCGACTAACCCACGAAGCGACTATGGATAATTCTAAAAATAGTGAAGAAGAAGGCGGTATCGGCGAAACCATTAAGGTGATCGTCCAAGCTTTGTTACTAGCATTGGTGTTAAGAACGCTGATTGTTCAACCCTTTAGCATTCCTTCAGGCTCGATGAAGGGAACTCTTTTGGTTGGTGACTACCTGTTCGTATCAAAATATTCCTACGGTTATTCGAAGTATTCAGTCCCCTTCAGTGTCATCCCTTTTTCTGGTCGTATCTTAGAAAGCAAACCAGAACGCGGCGACATTGCTGTGTTCCGTCTGCCAACTGATACATCGACTGATTACATTAAGCGCGTGATTGGGCTTCCTGGTGACACCATCCAGATGAAAGATGGCGTGCTACATATCAATGGCACTGCGGTGAAACGCGAAAAAGTTGCAGACTTTAATGAAGAGAATCGGTCTTCGTCCGTCGATCAGTATCGCGAGACATTGCCGAACGGGAAAACATTTCTAACCCTAGATACCGTGCCAAATGCTCAGGCGGATAATACGCAGGAATATAAGGTTCCTGAAGGCAAGTATTTCATGATGGGTGACAATCGCGACAATTCGCAAGACAGTCGTTTTAGCAATGTCGGGTTCGTACCTTTGGAAAACTTCATCGGGCGGGCTGAATTCTTGTTTTTCTCAATCAGCGACGGCGCCAATGCTTGGGAAGTTTGGAAATGGCCAACAAGCGTGCGATTTGGTCGCCTGTTTGACGGCTTGAAAGCCAATCGATAAATGGTAGCCAGCGACGCGGCAAAACCTGATCTTGATACGCTACAAGAAGCGTTAGATTATCGTTTTCAAAACGCTGATCTCCTCATTAGAGCCATCACGCATCGTTCGTCATTGCCGGGTGGTGGTGATGATCCGTCACTATCTTATCAACGCCTCGAGTTCATGGGTGACCGTGTTCTCGCTTTGGTTATTGCAGACCTGCTTTATCAAGCCTTTCCGAATGCGGAAGAGGGCGAGCTTGCCCGCCGTTTAACGGGTTTGGTGCGCAAAGAAACATGCGCCGATGTGGCTCGGGATTGGAATGCATCAAACCATGTGCTCATCAGTGAGGCTGAACGGCGCGGTGGTGGCCACGAACGAGATGCCATTTTGGGCGACGTATGCGAAGCAGTGCTTGCTGCGGTTTATTATGATGGTGGGATAGAAGCGGCCAGAAAACTCATAGTCGATAATTGGCATGATCGGATGATGAGTTGGTCGAAGCCTTTGCGCGACCCTAAAACCGCGCTTCAAGAATGGGCACATGGCCGCAAGTTAGCAACGCCTGATTATATTGAAATATCCCGTTCAGGACCAGATCACGCTTTAACATTCGTCATTGAAGTGGATGTTAAAGGCAAAAAGAATGCACGAGGCAAGGGAGCTTCTAAGCGTGAAGCTCAGCAAAAAGCCGCAGCAAACTTCCTTCTGCGTGAAGGAATATGGGAAGACGATATTCAATGACGAATGAGCTTGAAACGAGATGTGGCTTTGTTGCGCTGATTGGCGCGCCTAATGCTGGTAAGTCGACCCTGCTGAATCGCTTGGTCGGCGGCAAAGTGTCAATCGTCTCCCACAAGGTGCAGACAACGCGTGCTTTGGTGCGCGGTATTATGGCGCAAGAACAAACGCAAATCATCTTCGTTGATACGCCGGGCCTGTTTCAACCCAAACGCCGCCTAGACCGTGCAATGGTCAACAAGGCGTGGGATGGCGCTGGTGATAGTGATGTTGTTGCTTTGTTGATTGATGCACAAAAGGGTGTACGCGAAGACGAAGAACGCATTCTTGCAGCACTCAAAGACCGCAAGCAAAAGGTGGTTTTGCTGGTCAATAAGATTGACATGGTTAAACGCGAAAGCCTGCTCGCGCTGGTTGAACAAATTTCGGCAGAAGTCGAGTTTTCCCAAACCTTTATGATTTCAGCCGCTAAAGGTGATGGCTGTGACGACTTGCTCAATTATCTCGCCAAAGAGATGGTTGTTGGTCCTTGGCTTTATCCTGAAGACCAAATGTCTGACCTGCCAATGCGTCAGCTCGCGGCAGAAATTACCCGCGAAAAACTGTTCGAGCGCCTCCACCAAGAACTACCTTATTCTTTGACTGTGGAGACCGAGAGTTGGAAAGAACTTAAGGGCGGCGATGTGCGCGTTGAGCAAACAGTATTCGTTCAACGTGATAGCCATAAGAAGATTTTGCTCGGCAAGGGTGGCCAAACGGTGAAGGCCGTTTCACAAGCCGCTCGCAAGGACTTGCAAACGATGCTCGATCAAAAGATCCATTTGTTTTTGTTTGTTAAAGTGCGCGAAAAATGGCTCGATGACCCAGAGCGTTATCGTGAAATGGGCCTAGATTTTACAGACTAACTCTCGCGTCTTCACGCTCCATACCCATCTTTGTGATTCAAGGTGACCGCTAGCCCTATGGCTATTGATTGCGGTTATACCCATTTACGGTTCAGGATAAACGTTAGAAAATTAATTCGAACCAGTTGACCATTGGTGCGGCCAAAGTCAGCACACTGAATGAGGATGTTATGGCAAAAGCATTATTAGGAATAGTCGTGATTGCGTCCACCGTGCCATTTTTGGCAGGTCATAGTTACGCAAATGAAAGCAGTTTTGATGTGAGATTTGTTGCTCAAGACAAAATCTCCTTTGAAGTCGTTGAAGAGGCAACGGTTATTGAAGCGTCGTCAACTTTCGATAGCATTGATGAGCAGACTGACGCCTCAGCAGACGAGAAATAAGGGCCAGCTGACAAGCAAGGAAACTCAACAATGATAAAATTACTGGCAGCTGCCGTGCTTTTAGCAGGTTTTGGAAGCGTAACATTTGACAGTGCTTCAGCGAGAGGCGGATTGAATCAACATCGCAGTCAAAGAGATGTTCTCGCTGACTCAAGTTATAAAGCCAAAAAGAAAGCTTCTCAAAAGAAGTCTAAAGAAGCATCATCCACGAACGGCGCTAAGCGCAGCAAGCGCAAAAAGAAATAAATACAAACACCTGCTCTCCGGCATCAAGTGTTTTTAGACCAGCATTCTTTTAAAGAATGCTGGTCTTTTTATTCGTCATAGTACTGGATGAAACCCTCAGGCTGTAGTGAGATCATCGTTGGTTTTGTGGGTAGAGTATTGAGCGAAACAATCAGTTCACTGCCCGTTCGACGCTCAACCGAAAAGCCTTTCCCCATCTGCGTCAAGAACTCATGGAGCGAAAACGAGCTAAACGCATGCATCGGTAAAACCACGCTCGCATTCAGCCGCTTCACCACCTTCGCCATATCATCAATATTCATGGTTGCGCCGCCATCAACAGGCACCATCAATATATCAATGCGACCAATCTCAGCATAATGCTCGTCGGTTAGGAGGTGATGCAGGTGACCAAGATGCCCGATGCACAGGCCACCCATTTCGAAAATGAAAATCGAATTACCGTCTTTTTCTTGGTGGCCTGAATAGGAGCTGATGTCTGTCGTGACATTGCGAATGATGGTTTCACCAATTTGGAGGTTGTGTGTGGCAGGTTTTCCATCTCGCCGCCATCCGCGCAGAACATGGGAAATGCGTTTGTCTGGATTGTGTGTGAAATGCGTAATATGGGCATGGTTCATGGTCACAACATCAGGGATAATGTTGGGGCCTGCTTTGCCTGAATAGTCGGTGGCAATGGTGAGGCCTGTTGCATCTTCAATTCTGAAGGTTGAATGCGCTACATAACTAATGCTGACTTCGCCAATGCCAAGTTTGCTTTGTGCCGTTAGATCAATAGAGCTGCTTGCTTGCCTAATGCCGCTAGAATGGTTTTGCGCCACCGCCTGACAGGTGCTGCGCGGTGTAATGCGCTCGGTTTGGCTGAAGGCTGGGTTTACGTTTAGAAGCAGTGAGCAAGCCACCATAACAGCGGTGAATAGGGGGGCTGTCTGTCGTCCAGTAGAAATTGTCATTAGAAATCTCCTCTGTTGCCGATGTCTTCTTCAGTAATCTTTTTCAGTGATCCTTTCTGGTGATCAGTCTTAGTGTCTCTTTCTTATTCGCCCTTTGCAACCTATGAATGAAGAATGGAATGGAAAGAAGATGCTCTTATTCTAGGTAGCCGCAAGCATGGCGAGACCAGCGTGATCCTTGAGGTTATGACGGCAGACCATGGCCGCCACCTTGGATTGGTCCGTGGTGGGCGCTCGCGCACCATGCAGCCAACCTTGCAGGCGGGTAATAAGGTGACGGTGACGTGGCGTGCACGGTTGGAAGATCATTTAGGCGTCTTCACCGTCGATCCGATAAAACTTCGCGCGGCTGAACTCATGGAAAGCGCAATGGGCTTACAAGGCGTGCAGACGATTGCTTCGCTCCTGCGTTTATTGCCAGAACGTGAGACACATGCAGGCCTTGCAGAAGCAGCTGAAATTCTCATTGAAAATCTCGATAGCCCCGAACTGAGTGCCGCGCTTTTGGTGCGGTTTGAAATGGCCGTGCTTGAAGAGCTGGGCTTCGGCCTTGATTTGAGCGTATGTGCTGCGACGGGCGCGACGCAAGAGCTGGTTTATGTTTCCCCTAAGAGTGGGAGAGCTGTGAGCAGGCGGGCAGGGTTGCCGTACCATGATAAAATGCTGGTCCTTCCCGCGTTCTTATCCAGCATGGCCCCATCAATCAGCGCTGAGGAGGTCACGCCTGCTTTTAAGCTTACCCAGTTCTTTCTCGACCGCCATATTTATGAACCTCGCGGTATTGAACCGCCGATTTCGCGCGAAGTGTTTGAGCGTGAGATCATAAAAACCATCAAACGCAGAGATGCCTAGGTGAAAGTTAGAGCAAAACCCACAAATTGATTTGAAAGCGTGCGGCTATTGCTTGAGCGAATCAATCGTTTGTTTTAACCAGAACAGATGGGAAACACAGTTATACCGCCGGGTTCCGGTGATGAAAACGGCATTGAGCCGATCAATCTGAAATCAGCGCTTGAAGAGCGCTACCTTGCTTATGCGCTTTCAACCATTATGCATCGGGCTTTGCCAGATGTGCGTGATGGCCTGAAACCCGTACACAGGCGCATTCTTCATGCCATGCGCGTGTTGAAGCTTGACCCGGGACAGGGCTTTAAAAAGTCTGCCCGTGTGGTCGGTGATGTGATCGGTAAATTCCACCCGCACGGTGACCAATCAGTCTATGATGCGCTGGTACGTTTGGCGCAGGATTTTGCTGTGCGCTATCCGTTGATCGATGGGCAGGGCAATTTTGGCAACGTAGACGGCGATAATGCAGCCGCCATGCGTTATACGGAAGCCCGCATGACTGAAGTCGCACGGCTGTTGATGGAAGGTATTTCCGAAGACGCCGTTGATTTTCGCGAGACTTATGACGGCGAAGATGAAGAGCCGATTGTTCTTCCCGCCAATTTCCCAAACCTCTTGGCCAATGGTTCCAGCGGCATCGCCGTTGGTATGGCAACCAACATTCCACCGCATAATGTGGCTGAACTTTGCGATGCATCGCTTCACCTAATCAAATTCCCTAATGCGGGCATTGAGAAGCTTGTGGACTTTGTACCCGGTCCAGATTTCCCAACTGGCGGTATCTGCGTTG
>JBDVXS010000002.1:0-58342 GCA_039964305.1 Hyphomicrobiales bacterium | reverse complement strand
TGCGCTAGAAGTCTCTCAAGACCGCTTGGTTGAAAAGCAGTTTTTGCAAAAATGTGGTGCCACTGTTGCAGGATTTGCAGCCATTGAAACGGGGGCAGAGCTTGAAGAAGCGCTGGCTGGTTTTGGCGGCAATGGCGTGTTGAAAACCAGACGCTTTGGTTATGATGGCAAGGGGCAGGTGATGCTACGCGCTGAAAAGCCAATGCCTGCAGTTGAAGCCGTCAATGAGTTAGGCAATGTGCCGCTGATTTTAGAAGAACTTATCCCGTTTAGCCGCGAGGTTTCTGTGATTGCAGTTCGTGGTTTGAACGGTGAAACGGGTAGTTATGATGTTGCAGAAAATGTGCATGAAAATCATATTTTGAAGACGTCTACGTTGCCTGCAAAACTGTCGGATAAAGCCAAGACGGAAGCGCGTTTGATTGCTGAGAAAATTCTGACAGAACTTCAATATGTTGGAACAATGGGCGTTGAGTTCTTTGTGGTTGATGACGGTGATGAAACCCGTTTGTTGGTCAATGAGATTGCGCCGCGCGTGCACAATTCTGGCCACTGGACCATGGATGCTTGCTCCTATTCGCAGTTTGAGCAGCATATGCGTGCTGTCGCTGGCTGGCCTTTGCAGCCTTGTGACCGTCATGCGGATGTGGTGATGACCAATTTGCTTGGTGACGATATTCATAAATGGGCTGAGTATGCTGGTGAACGTAATGTTCATTTCCATGATTACGCTAAGCACCAAGTTAAGGCTGGGCGTAAAATGGGGCATATCAACCGTTTGAGCCCTATTGGGTGAGGATTCGAATACTGTTGAATTCTCTTGATTTTTTCGCGAATTTTCGCCCCCTAACCGTAGACATGCCTTGCTCTTTCTGGTATCTACCGCGCACTTGATGGCGCTATCGGGCTGTGAAGCCCCCTTTTTATTGCGCTTTTCGCAAAAATTAACAAAGATAGGAAGAACGAGTGCAAGTACTGGTTCGTGACAACAATGTTGACCAAGCGCTTCGTGCGCTGAAAAAGAAAATGCAACGTGAAGGCATTTTCCGTGAAATGAAGCTTCGTAATTTTTATGAGAAGCCGTCTGAAAAAAGAGCGCGTGAAAAAGCGGAAGCTATTCGTCGTACTCGCAAACTTGCGCGTAAGAAAATGCAGCGCGAAGGGCTCTTGCCAAGCAAGCCTCGCCGCTAACATTTCGCGAAATAATGGGTATTCAGGGGCTGGGACGTTGATTGAAGCGTATCCCGGCTCTATTTATTTGTAACCTAAACGTGTATTAGTAGCTGAACACACTTATGATTTGACCAATAGGCATGTTCATGCTGTTAAGGTCGGGTCTTAATTGGGCGAGAAAAGATGGCGTTACAAATTAAACAACTTAAAACAGCATGGCCGCTTTTGATGGGCTTGGTTCTTGCTGGTTGTCAAACTGGCAGTTCATTTATTGAACTTGAAGCAGTCGACCCGGCGACAGCCTCATCAGGTAACATTGCTTCTTTAACGGAAGTCATTCGCAACAGCCCAAACAATGCGGCCGCGTTTAATACGCGGGGCTCTGCATATGGGTCAGCTGGTCGCTTTAAGCTTGCCTTAGAAGATTTCAACCAAGCGTTGCGCATCGATAATAAGTTTTATCAAGCTTATGCAAATCGCGCATTGGTGTTCCGTGCCACAGGCAATCCACAAGGCGCTCTTCAAGATTACAATCGTGCGCTGCGCATAAACCGCTCATATGATGTGGCTTATATTGCGCGTGGTAATTTGTACCGCACGCAGGGTCGGGCTGATGATGCGCTAAGCGATTACAATCAAGCCATCTCATTGGGCACGACTGACCCGAGAGCGTTCCATAATCGTGGTCTTTTGTTTCAGCTAAATGGCCGTAACAATGAAGCCATTGATGATTTCACAACCGCAATTTCGTTAGCACCCCGTGCTGCCGCTCCTTGGAATGGCCGTGGTGCAAGCTATTTAGCGATTGGCAATGTCAAAAGTGCGCTGATTGATTTCAACGAAGCGCTGCGTAGAGACAAAAAATCGCACACGGCGTGGACGAATAGAGGTTTTGCAGAAGAGCAGCTAGGTAATAAGAAGGCCGCGAAGGATTCTTATCAGCGTGCCTTGAGTGTGAAGCCAAAACATCAACCAGCATTGGATGGCTTGGCGCGCATTGGCTCAAAGCCAAGAGATGCGTAAGCGAAAACAAGTCGTCTAACGCGATTTTTTGAAATGCTTAAATAGATTATATAAATGAATTAAAGGCGGAAGTTGTTCCGCCTTTTTCGTTTTGTGGAGCCTGCAATTAGAGCAGGAAGAATGCCATCAAAACCAAAATGATGATCACAGAGATTGTGCCCCATTTTGCCATACCCAAAAAGAACTCGTATGTTTTGTTATGCTCTGGATAATCCATAACTGTTTCTTCGTCAGCCATCGTGCTTCCCTCGAACTTGAATTTAAACCGCTATAGCGAACGAGCCGAAATTAGGCAAGCACTATGACGTAAGGTTTGATGCTTATTCTGCCGCTTCCATGGCAGGAAGTGCAACCCGACTTAAAGCATCGTCTTGCGATTTTTTCAATTTATCAACGTCGAAATTTTCAATCTGCTCGTTAAACAGCTCATAAAAATTCATCTTTGCCCGCATGTGTAAGAACACGCCACCAAGCCCGATAGCAGCACGGTCCATAAAGACGAATTCTTGCGGTATGGTGACGGGCCCGTGCTCACGCAAGGCTTTGTGCACGTTAAAGGCTTCTTTGCGGCCATAGTCACCGGGTTTTATGCCGTCTGCAATTTCGCGTACGCGGTCATCAAGTAGCGGCCCGTAAATGAACTTCGCCCAGATTGTCATGGCGTCAATCAAAGGTCTGCTTAAGCCTTTAAAGCCCCATTCTTCATAGGCATTAACAACGCGAGCTTCATCGTTGGTTCTAAGGCCGTGATAAAGGTCTAAGACGGCAGCGGCAAAACGTGGTTCGAAAATACGGATACAGCCAAAATCAAGCAGGTTGATGCCAGATGGCTGCCCATCTTCTTCAAACACGGTGTAATTACCAAGATGGGGGTCACCATGAATGACGCCAATATTATAAAGCGGATACCACCACGCTTTGAACATGGCTGTGCAAAGGCGGTTTCTATCTTCTTGGGCGTGCTCTTTATAGGTGAGCATCTTGTTCCCTTGCAGCCATTCCATCGTTAGCAATCGGTCGGATGAAAGCTCTTCGTGGTAGGCGGGCACACGCACTAAGTCTTCATCAGCGAGAATGTTGGCATACATTTGCATGTGTTTGCCTTCACGCAGATATTGCAATTCTTCACGCAACCGCGCGCCGATTTCTTTGGCAATTTCCGAGGTGTCAATTGCCCGTTCCACGCGGCGGAATAGGGAAAAGATGAGGTGCAGCTGATTAAGGTCAGCTTCAACAGCGCTTGCCATATCTGGATATTGAAGTTTGCAAGCAAGTGCGTCGCCCTCAAGCGAGGTTGCTTTGTGTACTTGACCGAGTGAGGCGGCAGCAGATGGTTCTTTATCAAAATGTTCAAACCGGGATTGCCATCCAGCACCAAGCTCTGAGCGCATACGGCGTTTGACGAACACCCAACCCATTGGTGGGGCATCTGACTGGAGCTGGCTGAGTTCGGCAGCATATTCGGCTGGTACGGCTTCAGGAATGGTCGCAATTAATTGTGCAACCTTCATGATTGGGCCTTTGAGATTACCAAGGGCTGCCGCAAGGGCTGCCGCATTTTTATCGTCATCAACATTGAGGCCAAATAGGCGCTTGCCTGCCATTTTCGCGGCAATGCCACCAACACCCGTGCTCACTTTGGCATAACGTGACAGGCGGCCTGACATTCTATTGTCTTCGGATTTATAGTCGTCTGCGGCCATATCATGCTCAAAACAAGGGGTGTGCTGTTACACTCTATATAGGGCGGGTCACTTCGCAAACCAACGTATGATCACAATAAAATGCTATTGGCTACCTGCGCAAATCAGAGCTAAGCTTAGCTAAAACGGGGTCGTCAATGCCTTCAGCTTCCAGTTGGTCAAAAGTCGAAAGCACATAGTCGATATTGTTGCCAGACCCGCCAACGCCTTGGCGCACATAACGCACCAGTTCGTCATGTGAAAGTGTGCCTGCATATTGGTTGTGGTTTTCAACGGCTGTATAAAAAAGTGCGTTGACCTTACGCGGTGTTGATCCAGTTAGCTCAATCGGTCCTTGTGCTTCTTGATAAACATTTGTTACCAGTTCCCGTGCCCGCAGCATCTCAACTGCGGATGCTTGTGCATGAGGTGGAACTTTAAAAGCAACGCCTTGGCAATGAATATCGCCAACTGCATTGCCACGATGAAGGCCGAACACCAAACCGGGGGTTTCTTGTGTGCCGCGATGAACCCAAGAATAAATGCAAAGGGCGCGACAATAATTGGAAAGTATCGCTGGTTGGCGCTCGGTGAACTCAAAATCAGGCTTCCACATCAAAGAACCGTAGGCAAAGACCCAAAAGTCGTCACGATTGTCGTGGAAGAGTTCCGCATCCGGCAAAGTCGTCGTATAGAGTGTCATAATAAAGTCCTAGCAAGTACCCATCATGGGTACAAGAACGCTGCTTATAAGAATTGAAAGTTACAGAATGAAAACCCGCTTTAAACTCCTAATTGCATTTGTGTTACTGGCTTCTGTAGGCTGGGGCTTTGGTTGGAATTTTGTTTCTGCAAAAGCGCATGAGCAGCTAGATAAAGCCATGGTGCGCATGAACACGGGTGATCGAAAGCTGAGCTGCGAGAACCGCCGTTCTGGTGGGTTTCCATTCCGACTTGTGGTTTCTTGTGATGAGACGGTATTCGAGCGTGGACGCGATCTTGCCGTTAATTTTGCAGGCATAGATGCACAAGCTTTCGTTTATCGTCCTTTTCATCAAGTCGTGGATTTTAAATCACCAGCACGCATTAAAGCGGGACGGCTTGGGACATTAGAAATTACATGGAAAAAGGCGCGTCTTGGTTCAAAGCTTCAAACCAATGGCGTGAATGCTGCAACCGCCCGTCTTGAAGACGCGCAAGTAAGCCTTGTGGATGCGCCTCCAGAAGTCGCTGGTACATCGTTGGTTGCAAAATCAGTGCTGTTGAGTGCACGGCGTACGGCTGAAAATGAACAGCCAGATTCCGTTGTCTTTGGGACAATTACTAAAGCGATTGAGATATTAGGCTCACAATACAAATTGCCCCCCATTGATATTGAAGGAGCGGTTGTCGCTCACGATATAGCGCCAGCTTTCAGTGGCAAAGGCAAGCCGCTGCATTTATGGATCCAAAAAGGCGGTGAGGCGGATGTTCAAGGTATCAGCTTATTGTCTGGCAATGCTGAGCTGTTTGCCAAAGGCTGGGTGAAGCTAGACCTCGATGGCTTTTTGAACGCTGATCTTGATGTCGATAGCGCCAATCTTAATGAATTCGTTGATGCGATGGGGCCGGAGCTTGTGCAAATTCAATCTGTGGCGCGGGCCGTGATTGGGGCAATGGAGGGCTTTGGTACGGCATCAACCTTGAACGGCCAGCCTGCAAAAAGGGTGCGTGTTGAAATTAGACGAGGCTTTGTAAAAGTTGGCTTTATTCCACTTGGTTCAATTCGCCAGTTTGATTTGTCTCGCTTCAAGTAGGCACTATTCTACGCCGTCATCTCGACCAAAATTGGCGCCGGCTACATCTTGGCCGGCATCAATGATAGATCGCCTAATTTCGCGGGTGCGGGTGAAGAGATCGAATAACTTATCGCCTTCGCCGTACCGGATCATGCGTTGCAGAGATGATAAATCTTCTGAAAAGCGTGATAGCATTTCAAGCAATGCTTCTTTGTTGTGAAGGCACACATCACGCCACATGGTTGGGTCTGATGCGGCGATGCGGGTGAAATCTCGAAAGCCTGCTGCTGAATATTTGATGACTTCTGACTTGGTCACCTGCTCAAGATCGTCGGCGGTGCCAACAATGTTGTAAGCAATGAGGTGTGGCAGGTGGGATGTTGTGGCCAGCACCAAGTCATGGTGGCTTGGGTCCATGCATTCAACGTTTGACCCAAGTCCTTCCCAAAACGCGATCAGTTTTGCCGTTGCAGTGTTATCGCCACCCTTTGCAGGGGTCAGTATGCACCAACGATCTTCGAACAAGCTTGAAAACCCAGCAGAGGGGCCAGAATATTCTGTACCAGCAATTGGATGGCCTGGAATGAAATGCACATGGTCTGGGATGTGTGGCGCCATTTGATCGACGACAGATTGCTTTACCGAACCAACATCTGTGACAATGGCACCATCTTTAAGATGCGGCGCGATGGATTTTGCCACAGCTTGCGACGCGCCAACGGGGACGCAGACAATCACAAGGTCAGCGTCTTTAACGGCTTCTGCCACATCAAGGCTGTAGGTGTTACCTAAGGCGAGGTCTTGAGCTTCTTTCAGCGTTTCTTCACGGCGTGTGGTGATGCTGATTGTTTCAACTAAGTTCGCACGCCTTGCCGCGTGGGCGATGGAAGAGCCGATTAAGCCGATACCAATCAAGGTAAGCTTTTTAAACAGTGGTTCTGGTTGTGGAGTAATTTTCGGCATTATAAAACTGGTGCTTCAACACCCATAAAGTCTGCAAGGTGAGAGACGACGTCGCGGTTTGCTTGTTCGGTGCCAACGGTCATGCGTAGCCCATTTGGGAAACCATAGCCTGTTACACGGCGCAGGATGCAACCGCGAGCCAGTAAATAAGCGTCTGCTGCTTCGGCTGATTTTTCGCCGTCAGGAAAATGCATCAAAACGAAGTTGCCAACGCTCGGCGTTACCGACAAACCAATCTTTTCCAAACCCGCCGTCAAACGCGGTAGCCATTCTTCATTGTGGGTCACGGCATTCGTCATGAAATCACGGTCTTTAATCGCTGCAATACCTGCATTAATCGCTGCACCATTCACGTTAAACGGCCCGCGAATACGGTTTAAAGCATCGAGTATATGATCCGGCCCATAGGCCCAACCAAGGCGCATGAACGCAAGGCCGTGCACTTTAGAGAAGGTACGGGTCATGATGACGTTTTCACTATTTGAAACAAGTTCAATACCCGCTTCATAATCATTGCGGCGAACATATTCAGCATAGGCTGCATCGAGTACCAAAATCACATGTGGCGGTAGGCCTGCATGCAACCGTCTTACTTCATCAAACGGTATGTAGGTGCCTGTTGGATTGTTTGGATTGGCCAAGAAGACCATTTTTGTTTTGTCGCTCAAACAACCAAGGATAGCGTCGACATTGGCGCAGGCATCGGTTTCCTTCGCCACAACCGGTAATGCGCCCGCTGCACGAATGGTAATGTCGTACACCAAAAATCCGTGTTCGGTGTGGATTGCTTCATCACCATCAGACAAATAGGCGTAAGAAATTAGGCTCAAAATCTCATCAGACCCTGTGCCACAAATAATTTGGTCTGCATGGAGGCCATAGGTTGAAGCAATCGCTTCTCGTAATTCAGAAGAAGCCCCATCTGGATAGAGTTCTAGCGCGTCGCCTGATTGTTTGTAGGCTTCAATCGCTTTAGGGCTTGCCCCAAACGGTGTCTCATTGGATGAGAGCTTATGCAGCGTTTTAACATTGCCAGTTGCTTTCGCTTTGCCCGGTACATAAGGCGCAATGTTCATCACCCCTGCTCTTGGTTGAGGGCGGGTGGCTTTGTTTGATGCTGAATTATCGGCCGTTGTGGTCATGATCTATCGTTACACAATTCGTTGTTTGCATGATTTTGACACATAGAGAACATATCAAAATGCTGAGATATCGCTTCAAGCCGTTATTCATAGTGAAGGAGTTGGATAAGCGCAAAAGAAAAGTGCGTCGTTTCAACGTTGAAACATGATGAAAATATTGACATAACGGCTCTTTAAACGGTCAGCTTTTATAAACGGAACCATAAATGGGACGCGAAACTCCGCCACCTACTAATGATAATGCCGACACGGTGCGCGAGCTTGCGCTGCGTGAAGCGCGCACGCCGTCTAGCCAATCAGTGCAAATAAAAAGAGGCTTGCGGCTTGATTGTGGAGCCATGTTGCCTGAAGTGGTGATGGCTTACGAGCAGTATGGCGAGCTGAATGAAGAGTGCACCAATGCGATTTTGGTCTGTCAGGCGCTAACAGGCGACCAATATGCCGCGTCACAACACCCCGTCACTGGTAAGCCAGGTTGGTGGGGCACAATGATTGGCCCGGGTAAAGCACTTGATACAGACCGTTATTGTGTAATTTGCCCGAATGTTTTGGGGTCATGTTTGGGGTCTACTGGGCCCTTGTCGATTAATCCTGATACAGGTCGCGCCTATGGTCTAGATCTTCCCGTCATTACTATTCGCGATATGGTCAACGCGCAAAAACTACTGATTGAAGAGCTTGGCATCGATACGCTGTTTGCCGTTGTTGGTGGTTCCATGGGCGGGATGCAAGTGCTGCAATGGGCGGCGAGTTATCCTAAACATGTTTTCGCAGCCGTGCCCATTGCAACAGGTGCACGACATAGCCCGCAAAATATTGCTTTCCATGAGGTTGGCCGCCAAGCGATTATGGCTGACCCAAATTGGTCTGGCGGTAATTACGCGGATGAAGGTCTTGTCCCTTCGAAGGGGCTTGGTGTTGCTCGCATGGCTGCACATATTACCTATTTGTCTGAAGAGGGCTTGCAGCGAAAATTTGGGCGTAACCTTCAAGACAAAGAAGAAGTTGGCTTTACCTTTGGAACAGACTTCCAAATTGAGAGCTATTTGCAATATCAAGGCATGACATTCGTTGATCGCTTTGATGCGAATTCGTATCTTTATGTCACTAGAGCAATGGATTATTTCGATTTAGCTTCGGATTATGATGGTGTGCTTGGCAATGCATTTATGGGTACGAAAACACGGTTCTGCTTAGTATCGTTTTCATCGGATTGGCTGTTTCCAACCGAAGAAAGTCGTTCTGTGGTTCACGCGCTCAATGCGGCTGGTGCCGGTGTTTCCTTTGTGGAAGTTCAAACCGATAAAGGCCATGATAGCTTCCTGTTGGATATGCCAGAAATGTTTGAGGCCGTTGATGGCTTTTTGCAGTCTGCTGCTCGTGCACGCGGAATATAGAGGCTGAATGATGGATCAAGTAGTATCACCTATCACCAATGCGCGCCGTTCTGATTTTGACGTTATCGTTGAATTGATCGACCCAAACTCGCGTGTGCTTGATATTGGTTGCGGCGATGGCACGCTTCTTCGCATGCTAGAAGCGCAAAAAGATGTTGATGCACGCGGCATTGAAATCAGCCATGCAGGCGTCACCAACTGTCTTGAAAAGGGGCTTTCCGTTATTCAAGGCAATGCGGATTCTGATCTTGATCCTTATCCTGATAAATCGTTTGACTGGGTCGTTTTGAGTCAAACAATTCAAGCCGTTGAAAACCCTAAAGCCGTGCTGCAACAATTGGTGCGCATTGGTAAAAAGGCTGTGGTGTCGTTTCCTAATTTCGGCCATTGGCACATTCGTTGGCAAGTTGGTGTTGAAGGCCGTATGCCGATGAGCGCGCACTTGCCAGAAAAATGGTACGAAACACAGAACATCCATTTTTGTACGATCAGAGATTTTCGTTCCCTTATTGAAGAGCTGGACCTTAAGACTGAGAGCCACCATGCTCTACGTTCTGACGGGAAGCGCATTGCGTTACGCCATCCATGGCTATGGAACATGTTTGCGCGTGAAGCGATATTTGTGATTTCTGAATAAATTCTTTTGTTAAGCTGCTGCGTTTACCTGCGACCGAAAGTCTGCTTCGGGGCGGGTGGATAGCCTTAGGCGTTCACTAATACGCGGTGATTATAAACAATCGTTTGTTCTTGCAATGGGATGCCTTTTGCCTGCTGTTCAGCTGGGGCAAAGGTGTCTTGGGATGGGTAAATCCCGCTTGCGAGTGAGGAAGCATAATCATCCAAACCGTGCTTCAGCATGGTTTCAATAGCCGATGCATGGTCATAAGTAAGGCTCTTGTGGGAAAAGCTGATACCCTCGTTGGTTGCTTCTATCAGCGAGTACCAAATGCGCGGTGTCCCATCATTGGCGGGCACGCCTACCACACCTGCATTATGCCAAATACCATCATCTACATGCTCAGTGAACGGCAAGCCGCTATGGCCTGCGATGATGATGTCAGCCTCTGTATTTTGAAGGTCGCGACGCTTGATTGATGCATCTGTCGAGCGGAATATGAATTCGTTGATTTGCTTGTTTGAGCCATGCAGGACATGCACTTTTTTGCCGTCAAAATTGAATGTGAGGCGATGGGGCAGGCTGCCCATCCAGTTCTTGTTTGCATCACTCGTTTCCATCTTCGAATGGGCGTACCAACGCACGGCAAGCCGCGAGCAATCATTCTCACCATCAAAACCACAAGCGCAATCATCGCGGTCAGCCGCTAAGCTCTCTTCGCAGTTTCCTTGCACAACATGAATGCCAGATTGTCTAATCAGCGTGCTGGTTTCTTCTGGATTGCCGCAATAAGCGGTGACATCGCCAGTGCAAATAATGCGCTCGCTTGGGATGTTGAGCCTCTTTGCTTCATCCAAGGCTGCGCGGGTTGCTTCAAGGTTGCTGTAAGGGCCACCAAAAACAAAAAGAGGGCCAGACAATTCACCGAGGTCGTTGACTAAGGACATGGAGTGTTTTTTCGTGGAGATGAGGAGGGACTTGCTTGTGGGGAAGGGATTAGCACAGGTTTAAACGCAGGTCTAAAGGCTCTTTGTGTTTTTGCGGGAATTCCTTGATACATTTCTTTCGTGGCTTCCATTAAAAAGGCCCCTGAAAGCCGTGTCCAAAACCGCGCACCACCATTTTCCATCCAACGACTTGTCATAAAGGACCGTCGCTCAATTGGCGGGGTGTGAAGCGCGCTTACCCAGCCAACGGGGGAAAACATGGCGTCACGCAACAGGTGAGTAAGTTGGCCACGACTGAATGGGCGACCATAACCAAACGGTGTGTTTTCCATTCTGGCCCATAGCCCTGTTCGGTTCGGCACCACAATCAAGATGCGCCCGCCCGGTGATAAAATGCGCCAAACTTCAGACAAAAGTTCGCGCGGATTATCGGTCATTTCAAGGGAGTGGGTAAGCAAAACCCGATCAACCGCAGCATCTGGAAGGGGCAGCATGTCGTCTGTGACAAGGCTGGTAATCGACGGTTGATCCACTGGCCAGCGAAACACCCCTTGCTGGGCTGGCATGAAAGCGATGGTTCGTTCGGCCTCTTCAATGAAGGGGCGTAAAAACGGGGTTGGATAACCTAACCCTAAAACGCGTTCGTCTTTTACCGACGGCCAGACATGACTGATTTGCTCACGCAACTTCGTGCGCGTTTGTCGCCCGAGTTCTGAGTTGTAAAAGTTTCGTAGATCAATCGCGTCAAGATACATTGAGCAGACGGTTCCAAGCTTAGTTTTAACGCGCGTTTGTGTTTGCGGCGCTTGTTTCAATATTTGTTGTTTATGAAGTCTTTTGCAAGTGGGATCTAGTAGTTGACCTTAATGTGTAAAGCTCCATACTTATCATCAAAGAACATCAAACCAGAGTGAAACGTATTATGGCTTCCCTTGAAATTCATCAATTCCCTTGCCGATCAGATAATTTTGGCGTGCTCATCCATGACGCTGATGCAGGCGTAACCGCATCAATAGATGCGCCAGAAGGGGCGGCGGTTGAAAAGGCGCTTGCTGATACAGGTTGGCAGCTTACCCACATCATTACTACCCACCATCATGGCGATCATGTGGAAGGGAATTTGATGTTGAAGCAGAAATATAATGTTCACATCATTGGTCCTCTAGCGGAGGCTTCTAAAATCCCAGGGATTGATGAAACGGTGAGCGAAGGCGATAGCTTTATGTTTGGTTCGTTCAAAGTTGAGGTTATCGAAACGCCGGGCCATACGCTTGGTCAGGTCAATTATTTTCTGCCAGATGCGAAAGTGGCCTTTACGGGCGATACGTTGTTCGCGCTTGGGTGTGGCCGTATTTTTGAAGGTACGCCAGCGCAAATGTGGGGCTCTATGGTGAAACTGAAGCAGTTGCCAGCAGACACCACAATCTATTGTGGCCATGAATATACGCTTGCAAATGCTAAGTTCGCTTTGACTGTGGACCCAGATAATCAGGCGCTTATTGAACGGGTCGCCGAGATTGAGGCTTTGCGTGCGGCAGACAAGCCGACGCTTCCAACAACCATGGCTGTTGAGCTTGCAACCAACCCCTTCTTGAGACCTGATGATGCGGCAATTAGAGCGCACCTTGGCATGGGTGATGCGAGTGATGAGGCTGTCTTTACAGAAATTCGCCACCGTAAGGATGTTTCTTAATGTTGGGCGTTTCAACAGAAACCCAATCAGCAAAAGATATCATTCGAACGTTGGGGTTAAAGCCGCATCCAGAAGGTGGGTATTACACCGAGACTTATCGTGACGAAGCTGGTGGTGAGCGTGGGCATTCGACGGCCATATATTATCTGCTAGAGGTCGGAGATTGCTCGCAATGGCATCGTGTTACAGACGCGGTGGAGGTTTGGCATTACTACGCAGGCGCGCCCCTTGCTCTAACCTTGTCGAGCGATGGTAAGAGCGCTGAGGCACATCGTTTGGGGCCAAACATTGATTTTGGCGAGCGCCCGCAAGTGGTTGTTCCTACTAATTGGTGGCAAACCGCGGAAAGTTTAGGTGAATGGACATTGGTCGGATGCACTGTGGCGCCGGGCTTTGAGTTTTCAAGTTTTGAAATGGCGCCTAAAGACTGGCGACCGCGATTGCAACGCTAGTTTAGCGGGTCGTCTCCGGTCTGGCACTTTGCGCCCAAGTGAACCAAAAGCTGTGTAGGCTATTGGCCAGCGCGCGATAATCAGCTGGAGATTGCGGTTTGACGATATAAGCATTTGCACCGAGCTTATGGCTTTTAATGACATCTTCACGGGCATCAGAGCCTGAGCAAACTAAAACGGGTACGGCCGCATAGGTCGAATCCCCTCGGATTTCACGCAGAATATCAAACCCATGTGTGCCGGGCATGACGAGATCAAGTAGAATTAAATCTGGTGTTTGATCATTCATTGCTTGAAGAGCGCTTTCTCCGTCAATCGCTCTGATAATTTCAATGTTCGGGTCACATTCTGCAAATGATTTTTGTAAAAACATTGCATCCACGTTGTCATCTTCCGCGAGTAAAACGCGCATACTCATGCTTCTGGCACCTGATCATTAGGCATTACTTTTGGCAGGCTGAAATGAATCCGTGTCCCTTCTTGATAGTCAGGGTCGATCCAAATTTTGCCGCCGTGCGATTGCACAATGCGTTGACAAATTGCAAGCCCAACGCCGTCACCACGCTCATGCAAGCCATTAGGTAACCGGTGGAACATACGAAAGACGTTGGTTGCTTGGCTAGAAGGAATGCCAATTCCATTGTCAGATAATTGGAAATAAACCATCGCGTCCAATTCGTGATGCTGGAGGGAAAGCAAGGGTGTTTCTTCAGACCGATACTTGATCGAATTTTCAATGAGATTGGTGAAAAGTTGGACGATAAGATTTTCATCCCCTTTTACCGAAAGGTGGTCGCTTATTGGAGACAAGGTGTTTGATAAATCAAACTTATCTCTTAGTTGAGTTTTTACGGTTTGGATCGTTTTGTTGATCGAAACAGTTCTAAAAATCAGGCTATGGCGTCCAACACTTGCAAACTCTGTGAGGGTTCTCACCATATGTTGAGCCTGTTTGGCGGAACTTAAAATTTTATGAGCCGTTTCGGTTGTTTTCTCAGGCTCATTAATGTCTTCCAAGAGCAGCTCTGCAAACAAGTTCATGTGTCGAATTGGTCTTTTTAAGTCATGGGCGACGATGGAATTGAATTGGTTTAGAATGTCGTTTGATTGCCGTAACTCAGCATTGGTTTTTTGTAGCTGAATTTCTGTCGATTTGATTTTATGGATTGAGATGAAAGAGATCGTGACGCCCTGTTTTCCTGTTGGCACGGCGGCGACCCTATGCCATCCATTAAAGTTGGTTTCTTGCAGGTAAATCTCAAAAAATATCGGCTCACCAGTTTCTACAACTTGCTTATATTTATTGAAAATTCCTTGCTCTATTCGTTGCGGGAAACTCTCTTGAATTGTTTTACCAATTATCGATTCAGGCGGGCTATTTAGGATTTTCCCAACAGTCGGATTGGCCGCAACAAACCGAAAATCTATAATGTCACCAATAGCATCATAAATCGCCCGCATGCTCAAAATGCCAGCTTCTGACGAATCGAAAATTGCCTGATTCAAATCGGCTAATTTCAGAAACTCTGCTTCTTGTTGCTTTTTTTCTGTGACATCCATACCGATGGCAATGAAGACTTCTTTCGTTCCGATATGATCGCGTTCAAGGCGTATATCGATAGGATAGAACTCACCATTTTTTCGTCTATGGTCTGCATCATATTGCACTTGGGTCTTTTCGCCTGAACGCAGCTGGTTCACTGCCTCCATCAACGATTCTTTTGTTATCTTTGCTTTAATATCGAACGGCGACATCTGAATTATTTCGTCGTGGCTATATCCAAGATTGTCGCGCGCACGCTTGTTGATATATCTGAACTTCATAGTCGAACCATCGACAACGTAAAATTCGTTGCTTGACCGCTCGATCATATTGCCCAAATGCGCTGTTTGATCTTCAGCATCATTGAGCCTTTTCCACGCTGTCGTATATTCTAATGTCTGCGCGCGTAAACTGCAGTTTTCCAGTGTGGCAAGACAAATTTGGCCAAGTTTAGCGAGCTTTTCTCGGTCGTCTTTTGAAAAGGCCCTCGGCTTGGAATCGATGATACAAAATACACCAAGCTCTAGACCACTTTGTAAAACGAGCGGAAAACCTGCATAGAAAACGGCTTGGGTTTCTTCAAATAATTTTGGCTCATTTTTAAACGCTGGGTCTTTCGTTGTATCTTCAACGACCAAAATTTCTTTGCCTTTAAGTGCCGTCGCGCAAAATGAGTTCTCCGCTGGAATTCCGGATAAGCAAGCTCCTTTCAACGATTTGAACATCGGCTGGTGGTTGGTAAGTATTGAAACAAAACTCACAGGAACATCAAATATTGAACAAGCAAGTTCTGCTATGTGATCCAGGGTCGGATCTGACCAGCCTAGATTATCTTTCCCATCTTTATTAGATAAGTCTTTAACGTTCACGTTCATGATTTCTAACCCTAGGGCATGGGTGGGAACAATTTCTTATTAAATTCGACAGCCGTGTCTTTTTACACTAAGTTGTGCCTGTTTTATCTCAGTTTGATGGTGTATTGCAATTGACAATAACCATGCTCAATATATGAGTCGTTCGGGGGGAACTCTATATGTTGCAAGACACGGAAACGCGCAAACTTAGCGTGCTTATCTTAGATGATGATGAGGCTGATGTTCAATTGATAGAGCGTCAACTTGCGAAAATTGATGATTATGATTTCACCACATACGCGGCAAATAATGGCGATGAGGCCATCGCTATATGCGGCTATGAAGACGTGGATATGGTTTTTTCAGATTTTGCGCTGGCCGAAGGTAGCTGCGTAGATTTTTTGAAAAATCTGCGTCAGTTTAAATCTTCCGTTCCCATTGTTCTTGTTTCAGGCATGCCTGGTCGCTCAGTTCGCCGTCTTGGTTATCCTGCTGGGGCCAAAGCCTTTGTTTCAAAAGATGACCTTTCTCCAACAGCAATTGAGACTGCGATTGATACAGCCGAACATGCGTTGATGATCGAACAGCAATTGAGCCAGCTTGTTCACCGGGCTAAAACGGATACGGTTGTGCGTGAAGATCGGCTTTTTGATCTGTGTGCTGTGGTCAATGAATTTGTAAATACGCTGAATAGCGATGTGAGCAACGTTCCTAAGTCACTACGTAATGATATGGATGATTTGAGAGAACTGGTTGGTAATTATACAAAAACAACTGATGAAGCTAATGCGAGCGTTGCTTCTGAACCTTTTCAGGGAACTCAGTTAGAAGAAAACACGTTGGTTCGTGTGTTCCAGAATATGTGCCAGTATTTCTTCGATGATGACGAAGCCGGTGAAGCGGTGATCACAACAAGGCATGAAGATAACGTGTTTATTATCGACGCCGTACTGCCCGATAATATTGCAGCGGACACGCATTCTGAAGGGGTCGATACGCTGACTGATACGGCCCATAAATTAGGCGGTACTCTTGACGTCAAGAAAGATTTGTCAGGAACAATCTTCACTTTTAAATTGCCGGCTAAAAAAGCTGGTTAAGTTGGTTTCTAGCCGACAATTGTTTTGATACTCGGATGCTAATGCCTAGCCATTGGCGAAATATTGGCCGCCATTTGCCGTCAACACTGAGCCAGTAATAAAGCCAGAATCATCAGACGCTAGAAAAACAACGCAGCGTGCAATTTCTTCAGGTTCACCCAAACGCCCAACTGGAATGTGCGGTAGAATTTTTTCGTTCAACACTTTTTCTGGAATCGCGCGAACCATTTCCGTTCCAATATAGCCTGGGCAAATAACGTTTGCAGTAATGCCTTTGGAAGCACCTTCTTGAGCGAGTGACTTTGTTAAGCCGATGTCACCTGCTTTGGACGCTGCATAATTTGCTTGGCCAGCTTGGCCTTTTTGTCCGTTAATCGAAGAGATGGTGATGACACGACCAAAGCCACGTTCTCTCATGCCTGGCCAAATTGGATGGGTCATGTTGAACACGCCATTGAGGTTTGTTGAAATAACTTCCTGCCATTGTTCTGGCGTCATGCGGTGGAACATTGAATCCCGCGTGATACCCGCATTGTTGACGAGAACATCAACGGGACCAAGATCAGCTTCAACCTTGGCAACGCCTTCTTTGCAGGCGTCATAATTGCCGACATCCCACTTGTATGTCTTGATGCCTGTCTCATCTGTAAAGGCTTTTGCTTTTTCATCATTGCCAGCATAACTGGCAGCCACTGCATACCCTGCTTCTTTCAAAGCAATAGCAATAGCTGCGCCTATCCCACGAGAGCCGCCAGTTACTAACGCTACTTTTGTCATTTTTTGATCCTTAGAATATTGGGAGTAAGTTTTTTTAAAATTATCTTTCAACCGTCAGGGCAACACCCATACCGCCGCCAATACATAAGGTCGCAAGACCTTTTTTGGCGTCGCGGCGTTGCATTTCATGGAGAAGGGTGACGAGGACACGACAGCCAGAAGCGCCAATTGGGTGGCCAATCGCGATGGCTCCACCATTAACGTTCACTTTGTCTGTGTCCCAACCAAGACCTTTGTTAACCGCACATGCTTGTGCCGCAAAGGCTTCGTTTGCTTCGATAAGATCAAGATCGTCGACAGACCACCCTGCTTTATCAAGGGCTTTCTTAGAGGCCGGAATTGGGCCTGTACCCATAATGCTTGGATCAACACCAGCTGTTGACCATGAGGCAATACGCGCCAATGGTGTGAGGCCGCGTTTTTCTGCTTCCGCCGCTGTCATAAGAACAACCGCTGCTGCACCGTCATTAAGGCCAGAAGCATTGCCTGCGGTTACTGTGCCTTCTTTGTCAAAAGCAGGGCGAAGTTTTTGCATATTATCGATTGTTGCACCAAGACGAATATATTCGTCAGCGTCGACGATTGTTTCACCTTTGCGAGTTTTCACCGTGAAAGGAATGATCTCGTCTTTGAAGCGTCCAGCAACTTGGGCTGCTTCTGCTTTGTTTTGTGAGGCGAGAGCGAACTCATCTTGTTGGTCGCGGGTAATTTGGAATTCTTTGGCGACATTCTCAGCGGTTGTGCCCATGTGGTAGCCGTTAAATGCATCCCAAAGGCCGTCTTTGATCATGCTGTCGATCATTTTATAGTCGCCCATCTTTACGCCAGACCGTAGGTGCTGAACGTGTGGTGAAAGGGACATGTTTTCTTGACCACCAGCAATCACAACATTGGCGTCGCCATTTGCAATTTGCTGCATGCCGATTGCTACTGCACGAAGGCCTGAGCCACAAACTTGATTGAGGCTCCATGCGCTTGCTTCAATGGGAACGCCTGCATTGATGGATGCTTGGCGCGCTGGGTTTTGACCCTGTCCTGCTGTTAGCACTTGCCCCAAAATCACTTCGTCGACATTCGCCGCTTCCACTTTCGCTCTTTCAAGAACGCCTTTGATGACTGCTGCGCCTAGATCGTGTGCAGGTGTTGCTGCAAAAGAACCGCTGAATGAACCAACGGCTGTACGGCCTGCGCTAACAATGACGATATCGTTTGAACTCATGAGAGACCTCTCTATGGGGTGATAATTAATTGGCTTAAATCAAATTGCTGCAATGCAGCATTTTTGGACACATACTATAGTTAACGGTAAAAAGTAAACGTTGGAAATGGTTTAAGCGCAATTTCGCAAAAAAACATTTGTGATCAAGATGAATTCATCAAGAAAAGCGCTTATCGCATTGTGCTCTGCGACAACACAGCTATGGTAGATTTGAAATATAGTTGTCGTTGGAGAGCAAAGTGGCCAAATCAGAAGATAGCATCGTCATCAAAAAATATGCGAACAGACGATTATATAACACTGGCACAAGCACTTACGTTACCCTTGAAGACCTTGCTATAATGGTGAAGGCTGAAGATGATTTCGTCGTGATTGATGCGAAAAGTGGCGAAGATATTACCCGCTCTGTGCTGACCCAAATTATCTTTGAGCAGGAAGCAAAGGGGCAAAATCTACTGCCTGTCGCTTTCCTTCGTAATCTCATCCAATTTTACGGTGATAGCGTCCAGTCCATTGTTCCAAGCTATCTTGAACATTCAATGGATTCGTTTCGAGAACAACGCGAAAGCTTTCAAGAGCAATTGGGAAAAGGGTTCGATCCATCAAATGCGATGGATATAATGGCGGAACAAACCCGTAAAAATACTGAAGTTTTCCAAAATGCCATGCGTATGTTTATGCCGTTTGCTTTGGGAGAGGCTGATGAGACGCCTCCACCAAGCGATGCAGACAAACCAAAAGATACGGATGAACTTGAAGCGATGAAGGCGCAGCTTGCTGAAATGCAGGCGACAATCAAGTCTATGTCAGAGAAGTAATTAACGAGGGACTGACACGTATTTGATCGGGCCTCCCTTATTTGGCCCACCCTTTGCTACTACCTAAGTGGGACGCAGCGAAACTGGGGATTATTGTTTCGCTTTGACGCAAAGGTAGCTTTGAACGATGGAAATTGTATCAAAACGGCACAACCGATATGAAACGAAACGGATTCAGCCTGTTGCGTTCGTTAAAGATGCGGCAAATGATGAGCGTGCTTTTGAAGAGCGTGCGCTGCCGAACACACCCCGTAAACCAAGCAATCACTTCGCCGGCCATAGCGCAATCGTTGCTCAAATCATCGTATCACGCGAAGATGAGACAGTGATAAACGGCTTCAATGCAGCACAAACGCTTGCAGGCAATGCTGGATACGGCGAAGCGCTAGACCGCAAACAGGTTCGCATGGAAACAGGAAGCTTTTTGGCAGACGCTGCTTAAGGACTGGGCCCTTAAGCTCCGCCCTTAACCATCCATTTCTTCTAATTGATCAATAAAGCCTTCAATTAAAGACAGGCCTTTTTGCCAAAAAGCAGGATCTGCTGCATTAAGGCCGAACGGGGCGAGCAGTTCTGAATGGTGTTTCGTACCACCGGCTTTGAGAAGGTCGAAATACTTCTCCTGAAAACCCTCTTCCGCCCCTTCATAAACCGCATAAAGCGAGTTCACGAGGCAATCACCGAACGCATAGGCGTATACGTAAAATGGTGAGTGAATGAAATGAGGAATATAGGTCCAGAAGGTTTCATACCCTTCACCGCAGATGATTGCTGGGCCTAAGCTTTCCTTTTGGACGCCCATCCAGATTTCACCAATTTGATCTGAGGTTAGTTCGCCTTCGCGCCGCGCCGTATGGATGCGACGTTCAAAGGTGTAAAACGCAATTTGGCGCACCACCGTGTTGAGCATGTCCTCAACTTTCGAGGCGAGCATGATTTTGCGTTCTTCTTTGTCTTTAATGTCGTCCAAAATTGAGCGAAATGTCAGCATCTCACCAAACACGCTGGCCGTTTCTGCAAGCGTTAGCGGTGTGGGAGCCATTAAGGCACCTTGAGGGCCTGCGAGCACTTGGTGCACACCATGGCCGAGCTCATGAGCAAGCGTCATCACATCACGAATTTTGCCTTGATAGTTCATCAAAACATAAGGATGGGCGCTTGGCACGGTTGGGTGTGAGAAGGCGCCGGGCGCTTTGCCCTCGCGCACGGGTGCATCAATCCACCCTTTGTTGAAGAAGTCAGCGGCAATGTCACGCATTTCAGGCGAGAAGGCACCATAAGCAGACAGGATGGTTTCTTGAGCGCTTTCCCATGAAATTGGTTTGGTCTCTTTGCGTGGTAGCGGAGCGTTGCGGTCCCAGTGGTTCAAGGTTTCTTGGCCGAGCCATTTTGCTTTGAGTTTATAATAGCGGTGAGAAAGGCGCGGGTAAGCATCGCTTACGGCATTTTCGAGCGCATCAACAACCTCTCGTTCAACACGGTTGGCAAGGTGGCGGCTATCTGCAACGTCTTCAAAACCACGCCAACGGTCTGAAATTTCTTTGTCTTTTGCAAGTGTGTTGGTGATAAGCGTGAACAGCCGCAAGTTCTCACCAAACACTTTGGCAAGGGCATCTGAGGCTTGCTTGCGCAGAGCGCCATCATCACCCATCAAGAGATTGAGCGTTTGTTCCAAGGCACGCGACTGGCCATCAACCTCAAAGCGCAAGGCGGCCATTGTTTCATCAAACAAGCGGTTAAACGCACTACGGCCTGTAATGGACTTTTCGTGGAATAATTCCTCGGTTTTCTCATCCAATTGATAAGGCTTATCCAAGCGTAAATCTTCAAACCATGGGCGGTAATAAGCAAGGCCTTCATGGGAAAGCGCGTTCTCAACGGCATCATCATCAATGGTGTTGAGTTCGAGGCCGAAGAACAAAAGGTTAGAGCTGATTGCCGTAATTTGCTCATTCATATCGCCATAAAACTTAGCGCGAACTGGGTCGGTGGTGTTACTGGCATAAGAAAGGCCAGCAAAGGAGCCAATGCGGCCAAGACGGTCTTGCAAAGCTTCAAATTGTTTGATCGCGGTCAACAGTGTTTCTGGAGAGTTCTTGGAAATATCATCAAGCTTGCCACGATAGTTGCCAGCAAATTTTTCCGCCTCTTTGCTCGATAATTCCAAATCTCGTTTTAGCTCTGGGCTATCGATTGCAGGATAAAGATCGCTTAAGTCCCATTCTGGCAAATTGCCAAGGTTGACGTCTTGTGCGTTGGCTGTGTTTTGAGCGTGAACAGGCAGGGGTAGGGAAAAAGGCACTTTAATCTCTCCAGAGTACATATAATTGAATCAATAAGGGGCTTGCCTGAAAACACAAGTGACAAACGTGACAATTGTTTTGCCTACGTTTCCACGGTTGTTGCGGCTTGAATGTGAAAAAAATCCGATTGTGCCGAAATGAAGCGCAAACATTAAGAGGGCATTAACCGATTCTCCCTCATTTTAGAGCGGGAATTACAGGGGTTTAGATACCTCTTTTTGGAATTTGGACTAAGGCAAAGCGTTTTATGAAAACGAAAATTCTGATCGTTGATGATGATCCAGTACAATTGCGTCTGCTTGATGGTGTTTTAACAAAGTTTGGATGTGACGTCATTTCCGCTCATGGCGGGGAAGAAGCCCTTACTATGCTTGAAGACCATAATGTTGATGTTGTGGTGCTTGATCTTGTTATGCCAGATCTTGATGGTATGGCTGTATTGGAACGCATGCGCAAAGCTGGAAGCCTTGTTCCTGTCATCGTGCAAACCTCGCAAGGTGGTATTGATACAGTGGTAAGCGCTATGCGCGCTGGTGCCCATGATTTCGTGGTCAAGCCATTTTCACCAGAACGCCTGAATGTTTCCATTCAAAATGCGTTGAAAATCAACACGCTAGAAACTGAGTTGCAGCGTGCAAAACGGACGGTTTCTGGCAAGCTAACCTTTAAAGATATGGTCACATCTAGCCCGCGTATGCAGCGGGTGATTGATTTGGGGGAGCGGGCAGCATCATCCAATATTCCAATTTTGCTGGAAGGTGAATCGGGTGTTGGTAAAGAGATGATGGCGCGGGCGATCCAAGGTTCCTCTAACCGTCAAACCAAACCATTCATCACAGTCAATTGCGGCGCTATTCCAGAAAACTTGGTTGAATCAATTCTTTTTGGCCATGAAAAAGGAGCGTTTACGGGCGCTGTCGATAAGCAGATCGGTAAGTTTCAAGAAGCCAATGGCGGGACACTGTTTCTCGATGAAGTTGGAGAATTGCCGTTTGATGTTCAGGTGAAACTGCTGCGCGCTTTACAAGAAGGCGAAGTCGATCCAGTTGGTGCACGAGCACCGGTAAAGGTTGATATTCGGATTATCTCAGCCACCAATCGCAGCTTGCTAGATATGGTGAAAGAAGGCTCCTTCCGTGAAGACCTTTATTATCGCTTGAACGTGTTTCCAATCACTATTCCGCCTTTGCGTGATCATGCTGATGATATTTCAGAACTGGCTCGTCATTTCACAACACGCTTTGCCGTGGAGGAAGGCCGACGCCATATTCGTGGTTTGACCAAGCACACTCTTGAAATGTTGATGGCCTATGCGTGGCCGGGCAATATCAGGCAGTTGGAAAACGCTGTTTTTCGTGCCGTCGTGCTTTGTGATGGGGCGGAACTTACCCCAGCAGAATTCCCGCAGATTGCAACCGTTGTTGATGGCAATGCAGACCGAGCTATGCCAGCACCTTTGCCCGTCATGTCCCAGCCCTTAGCCATGGCAGATCTACACAGCTTAGATGATCCGAATATGATTGGTGGACATGAAGGTCTTTTGAGCAATGCTGAAGACGAACAAGATGCGGCGATGCGTTTGATGGATTTGACAGACAATGTGCGCCCCCTTGATGAGTTGGAAGCTGAGATTATCGAGACAGCGGTTAGGCATTATGGCGGTCAGATGTCTGAAGTCGCGCGTCGGCTCGGTATTGGGCGTTCCACGCTCTATCGCAAGATCAAGGAATATGACATCGACGTCCAAGTGAGTGCGGCCTAAATTCCTAGGAATCCTGCGGTTTTAGGCACAAAGTTGTGGTTTTCGTGAAATGGAGTGCGGAAACTGCAGCATAAAAACAACAGTGAGTTATAACAAAGGCGAATCACGAGGTTTTGTATTGATTATCGCGCTTAGATTTTGTTTCTAAACTCCGTAATTGAGGTTGGGCCCAAACGTAATGATCCTAAAAAACTTTTTACTTGTCAGCTCCGCGCTTATCTTGACAGCCACTACGGCTGTGGCAAATGACGCGAAGGGGCCATCGGCTGAGACGAAATTAGCAGTTCTTACCGGCGCTGAAGGCACATTTTCTCAACCAGAATTTATCAAAAAACCTGGCCAAGTGGCTCTCACGACGCCTTTGACTGATCCTGATCGATTGCTTGATAAAACGCCTGAAACAGATGATGCAGATGCATTTGTTCCAGAGACAGCTGCAAGCGATGCGGTTGCCATGGCGATTGAAGGCATTGTCGGCGAACTTTACAATACGGGCGATGCTGTTGATCGTAAAAATCGCGCGGCGATCGCTGATTTTTATGGTGAGCGCAATTATGAGCCTGTTTGGGTAAAAGATGGAGTTTTGACTGAAGAAGCTAATCTTTTGATCAAGCGTCTCAACAGTGCGGCGATCGATGGTTTGGAACCATCTGATTACCCTGTTTACGAGCTTGATGGTTATGAAGATGCCGATTCAGTTGCTGGTGCAGAAATGCAGTTGACTGAAACACTGCTCAAATATGCACGCCATGCTCAAGGTGGTCGATTGATCCCGAGCCGCGTAAGCCACGGTTTCAAGAACAAGCCAGTTTACCCTGAGCCAGCAGAAGTTTTGGTGAAGCTTGCCAATAGTGTCGACAAGGTTGCGGCACTTTCAAGTTACAATCCACCGCACAAGGGCTTTAAAGCTTTGAAGGCAGAGCTTGAACGGATGCAAGCTGCCACGGCTGTTGAGCCTAATGTTATCGTTCCGGATGGAGAGGCGCTTTACGTCGGCATTCGTAGCGACCGTGTCGCGATTTTGCGTGAACGCCTCAATGTTCCAGTGCTTGGCGACGAAGATCCAAGAAAATTCGACAAACCGCTTGAAGCAGCTGTCCGTGCTTTCCAAAAAGAGCACCATCTTATTGCTGATGCGGTGGTTGGTTCAAAAACCTTGAGATTTTTGAACGGTAAGACAAGCAATCGGGTGCACGACATTGTTGCGAATATGGAACGCTGGCGCTGGTTGCCACGTGACATGGGCAATTTGCATGTTGTGGCGAATATTCCATCTTATAATGCGACTATTTATAAGAACGGCAGCAACATCCACCGCACGCGCGTGGTGGTTGGTAAAACGAAACATGCCACACCAATTTTTTCCGACCACATGGAACACGTGGTTGTAAACCCGCATTGGAATGTGCCTTATTCAATCGCTTCTAAAGAGCTTTTGCCGAAAATTAGGTCGAACCCTTCTTATGTGGGCAGCCGCAACTATGAGATTATTCGTGGTGGCCGTGTTGTTGACCCGAGATCGGTGAGCTGGGATGAAAACAGCTTCAAAAAAGTGCGTATTCGCCAGAAGCCTGGTGGCCGTAATGCCCTTGGTCTCGTAAAGTTCTTGTTCCCGAATGAACACGCCATTTATTTCCACGATACGCCGTCAAAAAGCCTTTTCCAACGTGCAACGCGGGCGTTTAGCCACGGATGTGTGCGCATTCACAACCCATTCAAATTTGGTGATGTGTTGATGAAACAGGCAAAAGGTTGGAATAACGGCCGTTTGAAGTCGATGGTTGGTGGAAGAGAAAAGTACATTCAGCTTAAAGGCGATCAGCGCATTCAAGTGCACTTGACTTACTTCACTGCTGTTGCAGATGACAGTGGAAAAATTTCATATAAATCAGACCTTTACGGACATCATAAACGCGTAAAACGTGCGCTTGGTTTGCTGTAAAGCAGCTTTTTCGGCGTCGTTTTTGCCTTTTTGAGGCCTTAATTTTTTAACCGTTGGTCAACCATGATCAGTGGGTATTACTCAATTGTGATTTGCTGCCCCAATCTTGTCATACTCAAGGTTCATTAGTGGGTGGAATGATAGAGATTTTCTTGGTAAATGTCTGTTAACGCTAAACACCGATAATAAGGACTGGGGAAGCTGAAGTTGTGCTAAGTATCGGTGTAGGAACAACGCTTTTGAGAAACAGTATTGTAATGAATTTTGCGCAGCGCGCATTTGCTCGCGTTATACGTAAATCAGGAGCAGCGAAAAGAGTGGCTAACGCCATGCTTTCTGCTGCACTCAGCGTTGGTGTATTGATTGCTCCAATTCCATATCAAGGAGTTAGTGAAGCGAACGCCGCTGGCGGCACGCGCACCCTTTGGTTGCATTTCACGCATACGGGCGAAGAAAAGAAGATCACCTTCCGCCGTAATGGGCGTTATGTCCAAAAAGGCCTTAGAGAACTTGAGTGGATTGTAAGAGATTTCCGCCGTAAGCAATCGACGAAGATGGATCCACGTCTTTTCGATCTTATCTGGTCTGTCTACCAAGAGTCTGGTGCCACAAAAGCGATCCGTGTTGTTTCCGGCTTCCGCTCTTTGAAAACAAACAATCAACTTCGTCGCCGCTCTCGCGGTGTTGCAAAAACCAGCCAACATACGGCTGGTAAAGCGATGGACTTCTTTATCCCAGGTGTGCCTGTTCGCCGCTTGCGTGAAATTGGTCTGCGTTTGCAAGTGGGTGGTGTTGGTTATTACCCTGGTTCTAGAACACCGTTCGTCCATATGGATACAGGCCGTGTGCGCCATTGGCCGCGCATGACGCCTAAACAGCTTGCGCGTGTGTTCCCGAGAGGCAAGACCATACATGTGTCCACAAATGGCCGCAAACTTGCTCGTTATTCTCAAGCGCTTTCAGAATATAACGCGAACAAGAACCGCGTCGTTCAGCCATTGAGCAAATCTAAACGCACAGTCATCGCTTCAGCTTCGAAGAAGAAGAAGAAAAACGGCGGCGTTCTTGCTGGTATCTTTGGCAAGAAGAAGAATTCGACGGAAACAGCAGCAAAACCAATTGTTGTCGCGGCGAAGGTCAAGAAAGATCGAGCGCCTGCGAAAAAAGTTCCAGTCCCTACGAAAAGAGTTCCAACGCCTCAAAAGAGAGTCCCGACGACTGCTCCTGCTGTCATTGCGAACAAGATCGATCCTAACGATACAACGCCGATCCCATCTCGTATTGGTCGCGTTGATGAGCCGCCAAAGGCAACACCAAAAGCAATACCAGAAGCACCGGCTGCTCCGCTAGCGCTTGCTGCTGCTAATATCCCAGCTCCACGTGCATTGCCGAGAGGATTGCGCGAACAGTTTGCTCCACCTTCCGCAATTGTTATTGCGCAAGCGCCAACGCCTCAGGTTCGTCCTGACTACGCGCCGACAAACTTAGAAGTTGGTCAGCCACAGGTAATCGCCGCCAATACGACACGTGTTGAGGACGATGGACCTACTGCGATTGATCCAACAAAAACTGCTGCACTCACGCGTGAAGAATTGAATGTCCCAACACCTGAGATTGTTCAAAATCGTCTTGGTGGTGCTAGTGATCCAACACAATTGGTGTTGAATGAAACGCCGAGAAAGAAGCCTGAGCTTCTTCGCCCAACAACGGCAACACTAGCTTATGCGGTTGCCGCTCAGCCCGCTGCGCGTCCTGCTGAGATCAGCACAGATTCATTTAATGATCGTTTTGGTAGTTTCGATACAGACATTCGATCAGGTAACTTGCCGCCTGTAAAGAAAGCGGTTGAAGCTAAACCATTGCCTGCAATCAAGAAGGTCGCCAAAGTTGAAACTAAGCCAAAGGTAAAGGAAGCGCCTAAACCTGCATTTAATCGCTTTGCAGCCTTTGATGCGGTGACGCCATCACCGACGGTGACCCTCAAAGACTTGGGCATTGGTGAATCGAGAAGTTCAATTGCACTGCGCAAATCTCTCGGTGTTCCTGATGCGACAGAGCTTCGTAAGAAACTTCTAAAAACGCAGCATGCGAACCTTACGCCACCTGAGCCTATTCCCGCGCCACGTCAAGCGGTAGCTGCAACGCCTCAGCTTGCAGAATCCTTGACAGACACAGCGGCCAAATTGAATTTTGCTGGTGAGCATAAGCAGATCGTAACAGCGCTTCTTGCCAAAGCTTCTCTGCTTGATGAAACGCACAGCAAGTTTGCATTGCCAAAACCAAACAAAATGCCAAGTCTGTTTGTTAGCCCAAGCCGTACCTTTAAAGGCGCCTTCACGATTGTTTCGAAAAATGGCTTTGAAACGAAGTTTGAAGGTGACGCAATTTCAATCACACCAACAGTCGACTTCAGTGTGGGCACTGGGCTTAGAGTGACTTGGTTGCAAAACTAAACTGACTGCGCATCAATTTTAAAACAAAAAACCGACGGCAAGCCGTCGGTTTTTTTATGCGTTAAGCGTTGTATAGCTGTTCTTTATTCGTCGTCGCTTGATGAGGGTGCCACCATGCCAAGGGCATGCATATAAAGATCAAGCATCGCTTCTTGTTCTTGTCGCTCAGCTGCCTCTACTTTGCGTAGGGTAACAATCTTACGAAGTATTTTGGTGTCATAGCCATTCGCTTTCGCTTCGCCATAAACTTCCTTTACGTCGTCAGCGATTGCCTTCTTTTCTTCTTCAAGCCGTTCAATGCGCTCTACAATTGTGCGAAGTTGATCTGCTGCGACGCCGCCAATATCTGACATACTCTTAACCTTTGACTGTACATAAACCTGTGAGACCTTGGGGTGCCAGATGCTGCTGGCTGGGTCAATAGCTTGTTGTGTTTGTAGCGTTGAGTGCGATCAATGCTGTGGAGGGTTGGCTTCAAACTCGGCTTTTTGCTCTGCCGTTGCTTCTGTTTGGTATTTGTCGCGCCATTCTGAATAGGGCATCCCATAGACAACTTCGCGCGATGCGTCTTTGTCCATTTCAATGCCCTGTTCGGCAGCTGCTTCGCCGTACCAGCGCGATAAGCAATTACGGCAAAAGCCGGAGAGGTTCATTAAATCAATATTTTGAACATCAGTGCGTTCGCGAAAATGGGCGACAAGCCTGCGAAAAGCGGCAGCTTCCAGCTCAGTTTGTGTTTTCTCATCAATTTTTGACATGGTGTATTCCTATGCTTGTTTTTATGAGTTTAGGAAATGGCAAAGCGTCATGCAATGAGACTTTGCGTTTGAAGCCTATCGATCTGTGCGTGATGGATAGAAGCTATGTTCGTTCAAAGTAGGATTGTTGAATTGTTCTTTTAACAAAGGGGCGAGGCGCTTTGCCCAGTCGGCGGCACCTTCAGGACTTGCGATAAGATCTTGCCGTAATTCAACCAATGCATGGGCACGCCCCATCTTTGTGCCGTGCTGATACATGCAATCATTTTTCAATGCACCATCATAGGGAACATTGTCGCCAACGGTGAGCGATGAGTCGGCTCTCAGGCCATCAAGAAGTGGTTTTGGCAACCTTGGGTCACTATCCCACAAAATTGTGATCTCCCACGGACGCGGCGTGCCACGCCAATTTGGTGTGAAGGAATGGACGGAGAAAATGAAGGCTGCCTGACCGCCTCTTGCTGCCTCAATGGCGAGCAATTCGTCCTCTACCTGTTGGTGGTAGGGGGCATGATAAAGCTGCCTGCGTCTTTCGATCTCAGCCGCATCAGCATGAGCGTTTTCTGGGATAAGATCCCCATCTGAAATACGCATCATCAATGTTGGATCATCATGTCCGCGATTGGGGTCGATGAGCAACCTTGAGAAATTTGATAAAACCGCTGGAATACCAAGGGTTTTGGCAAGTTCTAGCGTGACGTTTTTGGCGCCAATGTCATAAGCAATATGGCGCGATAATTGGTCTTCACCTAAACCCAGTTTGTTATACTCATCGGGTATGGTTGCTGTGGCGTGATCACAGATCAATAAAAGACCTTTTGTGCGGTCACCAGCAACACAATCAAATGGCGAATAATCGTGAGCAGAAGCAGAGGTCATTGAGAGCCATAAAGTTGAAATTTTACTGTTGAATGTGCTTAGCAGTTTCTCAGTTTTACTGCATTAGGATTCAACAAGAACGATGGACAACCTTTGCAGCAATTATCAGAGCGTTGACAAGGGTGAGCCTCACAGCGATACATAGGCTTAACGATAAACTAATTGATTTTCTTCGACACATGAAAAAAATAACTTGCACTTTTCTGTCACTATGCCATTACACGTTGCTAACGGCATTTATTGGTGGTGCGTTCAGTCTGGGGACGGCGAAAGTTGCCCATGCGGACCTGAGATTATGCAATAAAACGTCGAGCAAAATTAGTGTCGCTATTGGTCACAAGAGAGATGGTTCTTGGAAGACCGAGGGTTGGTGGAATTTTAGCCCAACCGATGATGACAATGCTTGTAAGGTTTTATTGCCCGGACCACTGAAATCTCGCTTTTATTATGTTTATGCAATGGACATAACAAAAGGCGGTGAGTGGGGAGGCAAAGCATTGCTTTGTACCCAGCAAAAAGAATTTACCATTGATGGGATTGAAAATTGTATCCCGCGTGGTTTTGAACAAACCGGCTTTTTTGAAGTCGATACCAGCAAACAGGAAAGTTGGACTATCCAACTGACCGATCCAGAGCAAGACGGAACATAAAAATGAGAAGAGAACGCAAGGTCAAGATTTTAGCAACACTTGGGCCTGCATCATCTTCCCCCGAAATGCTTCGAAAACTGTTTGACGCTGGTGTGGATACTTTCCGTATTAACATGAGCCACTCCAGCCACGAATTGCTGGATAAACTTGTTGCTGACATTCGTGAAATCGAAGCAGAGGTGAAGCGTCCTATCGGCATTCTTGCTGATTTACAGGGACCGAAACATCGCCTTGCAGCTTTTGAAAATGACTCAATTAAACTCACTAAGGGCGATGAGTTTGTATTAGATTCAAATGATATCCCCGGTGACGAATCACGGGTTTATCTGCCGCATCCTGAAATTTTTGAATCTGTAGAAGTTGGGCACCGTCTGCTCTTGGATGACGGCAAGGTTCGTCTGCGCTGTGATAGCAATGATGGCAAACGCATGGTGACGACAGTGGAAGTTGGCGTAGCTCTTTCCAGTCGCAAAGGCGTTTCAATGCCTGATAGTAGCCTATCTGTTGGTGCGTTGACTGAGAAAGACTTGGCTGACCTTAACGCGGCTTTGGCGGCGAAGGTTGACTGGATTGCGCTGTCATTTGTTCAACGTCCTGATGATATTGCGGAAGCCCGCAAAATCGCCCGTGGCCGTGTGGGTATTATGACCAAGGTTGAAAAGCCGCAGGCGCTTCAGTGTTTGAACGAAATCATCGAACTCTCCGATGCGATTATGGTGGCTCGTGGTGATCTTGGTGTTGAGATGCCTTTGGAATCTGTGCCAGGCATCCAAAAGCGTTTGACGCGTGCAGCACGTCGTGCGGGTAAGCCTGTGGTGGTTGCAACGCAAATGCTCGAATCAATGATCTCAGCACCAGCACCAACGCGTGCTGAGGTGTCAGATGTCGCAACAGCGGTGTTTGAGGGAGCTGACGCGATTATGCTTTCTGCCGAATCTGCCGTGGGTGATTTCCCAATTGAAGCGGTTTCAACCATGAACCGTGTGGCGATTGAAGTTGAGAGTGACGGCAACTACGAAAATATTATGCGGGCGCAACGAACAGAGCCAGAAGCAACCGGTGCCGATGCGATTTCAGCCGCTGCCCACCAGATTGCAGAAACACTTGGCCTTGCTGCTATTTGCTGTTTCACTTCATCAGGTTCAACCGGCATTAGAGCCTCGCGTGAACGCCCGTCGACGCAAATTATCGCTTTGTCTCCGATCCCGAGCACTGCCCGCCGCTTGTCGCTTGTTTGGGGCCTGCACTGTGTCATTAGTGAGGACGCTAAAGACTTGGACGATATGGTGGATAAGGCATGCAATGTTGCGCTTGCTGAAGGTTTTGCACGTTCTGGTGAGCGAGTGATTATTTCTGCTGGTGTGCCGCTGGGTACGCCGGGTGCGACCAATATGCTGCGCGTTGCCTTTGTCGGTGCGCAGGGTGCTGGTGGCATTTAAGTCATTCAGCCGCTGTTTGTTTTTTCGATCTTACTTCGTCGATCAGCAACCTAATTTCTTCGACAAAAATATCTACGGCGCTGTGGTGCGGCATGTGGCCTGCGTCTTTCAGCCATATTAATCGTGTGTCGTTGTTGTTGAGGTCACGCGCTAAATTTTCTGAATGAACCCAAGGCAGGACTACCTGATCTTTATCTCCAGAAATGATGGTGGTGGGCGCAGAGATTTCGCCATAGCGTTTTGATTGTTCAACCACAAAATCCCGCAGGACTGAAATATCATCGGCATTCGCCAGAAAACGGCTTGGTGTCAGTACCATGTTGTTGCCGATTTCATTGGCATAAACCTTCGGCACTGGGTTCGGCCAGAATACTTTTTGGGTCGCACAGTCGAGCTGTTTGAGCCCCATTGGCAGGGTCAGCGTTTTGCAAAAGATCGGGCCGACAATGGGATGGGCGGCGATATGGTAATACCAGTTCACGCCACCGGGCCAAGGATGGCTAACAGTTGAATTAAACAATAGTCCAGCAACGCGGTCTGGATAATCAAGCGCGATATTGGCAATTAAAACGCCGCTATAAGAGTGACCGACAAATACGGCCTGCTTAACGCCAATCTCATCTAACAGTCCGATGACTTGTTTTGCCTGTTGGTCAGGCACGTTCATGGTTTCATCGCGCGTGCTCCAGCCATGGCCTGGGCGGTCGATGAAAATGAGGCGGGCGTCATTGACGAGATGATCTTTGAAAACGTGCAAAGGGTCACGAAGATTGCCGCTTGCGCCATGCAGAAAGACCACAGCAAAATCGGACGCTTGATCTTGCGCGTCTCCTTTGGTGTCGATGAAATGAACATCCTGTCCATTGATTTTTGTAATCTCACCAATTGGTGGGAATGCATCACAAATTTTCGCCGCTTCACGTTGTGTGATTATGCTCAACCACAACAAGCCACCAGCGATGAGGGCTAGAATGATTACAATTATTAAGAAAGCGATGAGCATCCTGCTACCATTTTAAAAGGTTATTACGCACTGCTAAGCGCCACGACCTTCAACCTTTTTGCGCAAAGTCTCAATCCGCTTTTTGATATGTTCAAGCGAAGGGTTGAGCTCAAGGGCACGACGCATGAACTCGAGCGCGCGGGCATCTTCATTGAAATCAAGCAGCATAATGCCAAGACCAGCCAAAGCACCAAAATGACGAGGTTCCAATTCTAAGGTTCGTTCTACATCTGCGATTGAAGGGCCAAAATCTTTGTTGAGAAAATGCACTGTCGCGCGTTTGTTCCAGCCTTCGGCATAATCAGGTTTCAGCCGCACGACATTGTCGAGAAAGTCTAGCGCTTTGCCATATTCTTTGTCGTTGGCCGCGTCACCTGCCCATTTAACCAGAAGATCAATTGTATCGCTGCCCGATTCAGACCAGATCGATTCAATTTCTTGGACGGCTTTTTGTGACAATTGTTCGTTCTTTGCGTCTTTTAAAATGGCAAAGAGTTGATTGAGACGTTCTTCCCGCTCTTCGCTAAGCAGAGGAAGCTCGGTTCCTGACGCTTTGCGTTGTGCTCTCTCAAGCGCGCGGGCATCAGCCTCATCGCGATCTTTACGGGCATTGCGGTCGGCCTCAGTTTCTTTTTTTGCTTCTGGGTTTGGGGCAGGAACCTGTGTTTCTGACTGAGTAAGAATGACGCCTTTGGCATCATTGCTCTTTGCATGTTCAAGCGAGACCGTACTTGCAGCTGCAATTGGGCCTGCCAACATTGAAGAGAATGCAATCAGAAGGAATTTGTTTTTCATGGGATAGATGGTAAGCGACAACGCGCATTCGTCAAGCTTTGGAACCATCACAAGACTTCACAATCAACCGATTGTTTGGCTCAAAATCAGTTCAAATAGGAAAACCCGCCGACATAAAAGCGGGCGGGTTACCAAATAATCGTTTCAAAACAGCTTCGGCTTTAGCCTTGGCGTGCTTTAAACTTGCGGTTCGTCTTATTGATCACGTAAAGGCGACCTTTACGGCGCACAAGACGGTTTTCCCGGTGACGACCCCGTAACGATTTTAGAGAATTTCTGACTTTCATGACGTACGTCCACTCGTTTTAAATCTCAATACTTATAATGCTAACACGCTCGACTGATGTTTTCGCGTGTGGTGGGCGTAACTGGGATTGAACCAGTGACCCCTTCGATGTCAACGAAGTGCTCTCCCGCTGAGCTATACGCCCATTTTCACATGCGAAAATCACTCGGTCTTAACACCTGCAGCAATTTCGTTGCTGGCGTATAGCCTTTAAGATCGGTTTGATCAAGACCATAGGAGGCATTTGGATGGATATTTCTGCCTAAGCAGCCATCAGTTTTTCAACTTCGTTCACCAGATCACGTAAATGGAAAGGTTTTGACAAAACTTTCGCATCTTTTGGCGCATCTGATTCAGGGTTGAGAGCAACGGCTGCAAACCCTGTGATGAACATCACTTTTAGATCTGGGTCCAGTTCTGTGGCGCGGCGAGCAAGCTCAATGCCGTCCATTTCTGGCATCACGATATCTGTAAGCAACATGGTGAAAGGCTCTTCACACAGTCGTTCATACGCGCTTTTGCCATTGTCATAAGAAATAACGTCGTAGCCCGCGTTTTCTAACGCTTTGGCGAGAAAACGACGCATGTCGTTATCGTCTTCAGCCAAAAGTATACGAGATGCCAAGTTCATAGAATTTATCCGTCCACTCATAAAAATTGTGGGTCAACTATCGTTCGTTTCTGTAAATATCAGGTGAACAAGGTGGATGCCAATGTATTTTGTTAGAATTATTTCGTATGCACGATTATTATGACATGACGCGATCCTGTGATAAATTGAATTCACAGGTGATAAACGCTCCACGGCTTTGTGGTGCCCTTCTTTCCCTTCGGTGAGTTTTTCATGACGGATAATTCTGATTTTACCTTTGAGGCCGCATTTGATGTGATAGCGCCCCAACAGCAAAGTCTGCCGTTTGTTTTCAATTCTCCGCACTCTGGCGCGCATTATCCAGCCGCATTTTTAGAAAGTTCGCGCCTAACGCCTCTCTCGATTCGTCGCTCAGAAGATTTGTTCGTCGATGATTTGTTTTTGGAAATGCCAAAATTTGGCGCACCTTTATTGCGTGCAAATTTTCCGCGCGCCTATTTGGACGTAAACCGCGAGCCTTATGAACTTGATCCCAAGATGTTTGACGGGCCTTTGCCCTCATACGTCAATATTCGCTCCATCCGTGTTGCTGGTGGCCTTGGTACAATCGCGCGTGTGGTGGCTGAGGGGCAAGAAATTTATCAAGGCAAATTGACAGTAGATGAGGCGATGAGCCGTATCGAACATCTTTACAAGCCCTACCACAAGCAACTACGGCAAATGCTTGCAAAGACCATTGTTGATCAAGGGGTGGCGTGTTTGATTGATTGTCATTCCATGCCCTCTGGCCATATTGGTGACAATCACTTGGCGCGCCCTGATTTTGTCTTGGGTGACCGTTATGGCACCAGCTGTTCGTCAGCTGTGACTGATATGATTTGGACTTACCTCACCAATAAGGGCTATCAAGTCAGCCGCAATAAGCCTTATGCAGGTGGCTTTATAACTGAACATTATGGCCGACCAGATAAGCAGCTTCACGCCATTCAAATTGAGATTAATCGCGGTCTTTATGCCGATGAAGAAAACTTTGAACGCAATGAACAGTTTGACCGTGTGAAAAAAGATTTGACCTCTGTGTTTCAAAAAATCTTCAACCATCGCCAAGATCTGTTTGACGATGATATTCCTCTTGCTGCTGAATAAGCGAGACTGAGACGTATGGAACTGATTGATTTTCTCGATGTATTAGGCGATGCCGCTAGCGATGCTATTTTGCCGTATTTTAGAACGCGGATGGATGAGCGCGGCGAACTTGATAACAAGGAGGCGGGAACTGGTTTTGATCCGGTGACTATTGCTGACAAAGCGGGAGAGGCTGCGATGCGCGCTCTGATTGGCGAGCATTTTCCAAATCACGGTATACTGGGCGAGGAATATGACAATGTTCGCCTTGATGCCGATAATGTTTGGATTTTGGACCCGATAGATGGAACCCGTGCCTTCATTTCTGGTTTGCCAGTATGGGGTGTTCTTATTGGCCACAAACAAAACGGCAAAGCTCATGTTGGCATGATGGTGCAGCCTTTTACTGGAGAGCGCTTTGTTGGGAATTGTCATTCTGCTTGGATGATGCGGGCGGGCGAAAAGACGGCTCTTAAAACCCGTGCGTGCGCTTCTCTTGAGACCGCTACTTTGTTCACAACTGACCCTGATTTGTTTTCAGATAAGACGGCACAGAAATATCAAGCAATCGAAAAACAAGTGCGCCTCAATCGCTACGGAGTAGATTGTTATGCCTTCGCTATGCTCGCATCAGGTCATGTGGATATCGTCATTGAGGATGATTTGAAACCATTTGATATTGCGGCCTTGATCCCAATTATCGAAGGGGCAGGCGGTCGTATCACCACATGGGATGGCGGTAATCCGGTTGATGGCGGCGCTATTGTTGCAAGTGGAGACCCTGCCTTGCATGAGCAGCTTTTAAAAGCGTTGGCTTAGAGGCTTGGTCCTAGTTGTCCATTTTGTTGTGGTGCGGCGACTTATAAGTGGCACGAACTGGGTCTGACCCTGGAATATAAGCATCAAAGGCTGCCCAAAACTGTTCGCGCAATTCGTCGCGTTCTTGCATGATTTCATGCTTTGCACCCAAAATGACAACTTGGTGCCCTATGCGAAGTTGTGGCCCCACTTTTTCAAGCGCTGCGGTTGATACAACTTGGTCTGACCCTGCTGCAATAATCAAAATTGGAACATTTATCTTTTGGATGAAACTTGGACGTAAGATTTTTCGCATGCTGTGGCAGGCAGCATTGAGCCAAGAATAAGTTGGTCCGCCAATGCCAAGCTCTGGATACTGGCTTAAAAGTTTCTCGTTTCGCTCAAATCGTTTTTGGTCCGATGTCAGCTTATTGCCTTCAAACGGAATGTTGAGGTGATTACCCCCAGAAGCGAAGGCCCAGCCAAATCCGAAAATGCGCAACAAGCCACTGGCCAATCTGGTCGGTCTTTGTGAGATAATCTTATTGCTGAACTTGTTCTTTCCACCCTTTAGCCAATGCCAGCCAATTAAGTTGGAAGGTGCAAGGTGGAGCATGGGCGCGGATAGAACAACCCGTTCAAACGCGGTGCCGTGACCATTGGCGCAAGAACGGAAAAGATTATGACCGCCCATTGAGTGGGCTAGCGCGTAGTAAGGTTTTGGGCAATTGGGCTTGACGAAATCTTCGATAAACGTGCCCAAATCACGTTGGTAATGCCTGTAGCTTTGAGCATGACCGCGTGCGCGGTTTTTAAAGAAGCGCTTTGACATGCCATGCCCACGCCAATCCATCATAGCGACCGCGAAGCCACGCCTTCGAAGTTCGCTGATAACCTCATAATATTTTTCGATATATTCTGAAAATCCGTGAAACAGGCACACAGTCCCAATCGCTTCACCATCGCGGGTGAGATTGTGGGTTGGTTGCCAAAAAGCAACCCGCAAAGGCACTTTGTCTATCGTGACGATTGTGTGCACGGATGCGTTTTCGGGGGCTGGATTGTCAGCGTTTTCAAAAAGGACAGGTTTTTCCATAATGTGCCTGCATGCGTTGGGTCATTATCCACATGCCGTAAAAGCGACAAGACCGCAAGGTGGAACATGTTCCTACTTGCAGTCTTGCCTGACAGACATCACGGAGGCAAGGGCGTGATGGTCCGCTAAAATGGTCAGTTCCGACGGATGCGGATGGATCTATTGTCAGTTCCGACCATTATCAGCTTGCGCTGATTTGCTTAGTTAGCGCGTCTTGAATTGCGAATAACGCGACCACTTAGAATATGTCCATTACGAGTGCTCACACGGTATCTTGCGATATAGCCACGACGGTTATGAGCAACCACTTTTGCAACGCCTTGGTGACGGTCAACAAAACGAATGTTGTAAAGTCCCTTTGACTTCAAGCGATGACGCAATTGCTTGTTTGACAAATGGTGGCGGCGAATCTTGTGTGAACGCACTGGAGTGTGATGCACAAACTTCTTACGAGTGGGTGCTTTGTAGACCTTTTTGTGAACAGGGGCCTTATAGACAGGCTTATGAGCAGATCTGTTAACAGCACGTCGCTGGTTATTAATTCTGCGCGCCGGTTTATTGAATTTTCTACGGAAGGCGGTTCCTTTTTGGGCGCCATTACCATTACCGAATTTTACAACCGCTCCGTCATTTGCATGAGCCGATGTCTGAAAAGAAAAGGCCGCCGCTACCAGACTTGCTGCAATCAATAGACGCTTAAACATAACTATCTCCGTAACCCCAGCGATAAATAACTGGGCATGTTGTTCGATGATGCCACTATAAAAAACCTCACCTGAATGAGTTCGGAATTTGGCGTTCAGCTTACGTTCATGCTGTTTTTAATGTAAATTTCTCATATATTTCAGATAGTTAAATTGAAAATAATTTTGAATTTTAATGGTTGGCGTGTGATTTTTGTAAAAACTCTTGAAACGATAATTCAGAATTCACATATCTTTTATGCAGTCGCCGATTGGGGCTGTGAGCGTTTCAGGTGGGCCAAACGGACACCGAAGTAAATGCTGAAATTAAAATTGTCGCTTATGAAAGGACACAATCATGCGTCATGCTGATTATTCACCCCTATACCGTAATTCTGTTGGTTTTGACCGTCTGTTTTCGCTGCTCGATAGCGTTACTGCCGATGCCCCAACAAACTCATATCCTCCCTACAATATTGAGCGCACCAGTGATGATGCCTACCGCATTACGATGGCTGTCGCTGGTTTTGCTGACGGTGATCTTGATATTGAGCTTAAAGAAACCGTTTTGACCGTTACAGGTGGCAAAGCTGATGATAACCGCGACGGTGTTGAGGTTTTGCATCAAGGCATTGCTGCGCGCTCGTTCAAAAGTCAGTTCCATGTGGCAGATCACGTGGAAGTCGTCGGTGCCGCTTTGGAAAACGGACTTTTACACATCGATCTTGTTCGAGAAATTCCAGAGGCTATGAAGCCCCGCAAGATTGCGATTGGGAGCGCTGACACGGCGAAACAAATTGAAGGCGAAGCTGTGAATTAATTTCACCGTAAGTTGCTCGTTTTTAAAATTTAATCCCGCCCTTACAGTCTTTTGTGGGGGCGGGATTTTTGCATTTTGCGAAACAGTCCTATCAAGTGTGTATAAAAGTAGCAGGATATTTTACCTTTGCTGGGCTTAAGTCGCTTGCACTGGTCGACTAAATCTGGCATTTTGGCGTCAAATTTAGGACAGCAATGCTGACTAAATTTAGCCGGATGCAGATCAGACGGGTCGGAAACCTCGAGTTGCGGCCCGTATTTGTCTGGAATAATCTTGATATGACGCTGTGTCGTTCTATCTATTTTGATTGTTCAGGGTATTGCGGAGACAAGATAAATTGTCTGTTGCTCATTGAGATGAGCACTCACCCTCGGCGAAGAATATTTTGAGAGCGTCGGCCAACTTTGGTCTGCTCAACGAGCCGCATTCTTGATTTTTGAATGCGACCCGAATGGCCTTCACGTTGCTTGTGTTTTGATGCACTTGGGCGCGGGGAATGAACGAGCTGCGCAAGAGAGCGCATTTAGGAGTTTTACGATGGATAACAACTTTGATTTGAAGGTTGAAAACGAGACGAACGCACTGTCTTCTCGTGCCAAACGTAAACTTGGCTCAAATGGATTGCCTGTAAAGCAGGGCCTTTATAACCCAGCGCGCGAACGCGATGCCTGTGGTGTTGGTTTTGTGGCACACATGAAGGGTGAGAAGTCTCATTCTATTGTGCAAGACGGTTTGCAAATTCTACTCAACGTCGAACACCGTGGCGCGGTTGGTGCAGACCCGTTGATGGGTGATGGCGCTGGAATGTTGACCCAGATCCCGCATCAGCTTTTTGCTGAAACGGTTGATTTTGATCTGCCTGCTGCTGGAGACTATGGCGTTGGCTTTATCTTTATGCCGCAAGAAAAAGCACTGCGCGAAACCTGCATAGAGCTTGCTGAAAGCGCTATTCGCGAAGCAGGCTTTGAGGTGATCGGTTGGCGCATGCCGGCTGTTGATAACTCAATGCTGAGCAAAGACCCGTCTATTGCCTCCACCGAACCTGTTCACATGCAAATGTTCGTTGCGCGGCCTGAGGGCATGGACGCTGTGGTGTTTGAGCGCTCGCTTTATTTGGCGCGTAAAATTCTTTCAAACAAAGTTTTTGGTAACACAGATGCGCGCGAAAGCGGCTTTTATACCGTGTCATTCTCATCGCGGACAATTGTCTATAAAGGCATGTTCCTAGCAGATCAGCTTGGCCCCTATTTTACAGACCTGACCGACCCGCGTTATCAATCCGCTCTTGCTTTGGTGCACCAGCGTTTTTCAACCAATACCTTCCCATCTTGGAAGTTGGCCCACCCTTACCGCATCGTTGCTCACAATGGTGAAATCAACACCAAGCGCGGCAATGTAAACTGGATGGCAGCGCGACAGGCTTCTGTTTCTTCTGAGCTGTTTGGCGATGATATTAGCAAGCTGTGGCCGATTTCTTATGAAGGCCAATCAGATACAGCCTGTTTTGATAATGCGCTCGAGTTTTTGATGCGTGGCGGCTATTCAATGGCCCATGCCGTTATGATGTTGATCCCTGAAGCATGGGCGGGCAATCCGCTGATGGATGAAGGGCGCCGTGCGTTTTATGAATATCATGCCGCACTTATGGAGCCATGGGATGGCCCAGCTGCGGTTGCTTTCACTGATGGTTTGCAAATTGGCGCCACGCTCGACCGTAATGGTCTGCGGCCTGCGCGTTATATCGTCACCGATGATGACCGCATTATCATGGCATCAGAAGCGGGTACTTTGCCGGTTGAAGAAAAGAGCATCTTGAAAAAATGGCGCTTGCAGCCTGGCAAAATGCTTTTGATCGATCTGGAAGAAGGTCGCATTATTTCTGATGATGAGTTGAAGCAAGATATTTCAAAAACCAAGCCTTACCGCAAATGGTTGGATGAAACACAGATCGTGTTGGAAGACCTTGAAGCGATGGATACGCATCCGCGTAAATCACGCGTTGCTTTGCTCGATCGTCAACAGGCCTTTGGCTATACCCAAGAAGACTTGAAACTGTTGTTGACCCCGATGGCAACAACGGGCCAAGAAGCGATTGGTTCTATGGGTACGGATACGCCGATTTCCGCCCTTTCGGATAAATCAAAAGCGCTCTTTACCTATTTCAAGCAGAACTTTGCGCAGGTGACGAACCCGCCGATTGATCCAATTCGTGAAGAGATCGTAATGAGCCTCGTCTCATTCATCGGCCCGCGCCCGAATATTCTCAATCTTGAGGACATGGCAAAACGCAAGCGTCTTGAAGTGCGCCAGCCGATTTTGACCGATGTTGATCTTGAGAAAGTTCGCACCATTGGTGACATTGCAGATAACCAATTCCAAACGGTGACGCTTGACTGTACCTATGACGCGAGCAAAGGCGCAGAAGGTATGGAAGCTGCACTTGATGCTATTTGCTTGAAAGCAGAAGACCAAGTCAATCAGGGCAAGAACATTATCATCCTGTCTGACCGCTTGGTGAGTGCAACCCGTATCGCAATGCCATCGTTGCTCTTTACAGCTGCCGTTCATCACCACTTGATCCGCAAAGGTCTTCGCACCTCTGTAGGTCTTGTTGTTGAGACTGGTGAGGCGCGTGAGGTGCATCACTTCTGTGCGCTCGCTGGCTATGGTGCGGAAGCAATCAACCCGTATCTTGCCTTTGAAACACTGGCTGAAATGCACGCGACAAACGAATTCCCTGAAGAGGTGGACGAGGTTGAAGTGGTGGAGCGCTATATTAAGTCCATCGATAAAGGCATTTTGAAAGTCATGTCCAAAATGGGCATTTCGACGTATCAGTCTTATTGCGGCGCGCAGATTTTTGATGCGGTAGGCCTTTCAACCGCGTTCGTTGAAAAATACTTCTTTGGCACTGAAACAACAATTGAAGGCGTCGGCCTTGCAGAAGTGGCACAAGAAACCGTGCTTCGTCACCAAGCAGCCTTCGGCAATGTTGAAATCTTGAAGAATGCGCTTGATGTTGGCGGTGAATATGCTTTCCGTCAGCGTGGTGAAAGCCATGCTTGGACACCATCAGCGGTGACAAACCTACAGCATGCTGTGCGCTCTGAGAGCTATTCAAAATATGAAGCTTTTGCAGCAGAAGTGAACGGCGAGAGCGAGAAGCTCAACACCATTCGTGGCCTGTTCAAAATTAAGATGGCTGAAGAGATGGGCAAGAAGCCTGTGTCTATTGATGATGTTGAATCAGTTGCCGATATCGTAAAACGCTTCTCAACCGGTGCGATGTCTTTCGGCTCTATTTCGCGTGAGGCGCATACAACGCTTGCAAAAGCCATGAACCGTATCGGCGGTAAGTCGAACACGGGTGAGGGCGGTGAAGAGCGTGACCGTTATGAAGATTTGCCAGATGGATCGCGCAACCCAGAACGCTCTGCGATTAAGCAGGTTGCCTCTGGTCGTTTTGGTGTGACGACAGAATATCTCGTCAACTCAGACATGATCCAGATTAAAGTGGCACAGGGCGCAAAGCCCGGTGAGGGCGGTCAATTGCCGGGTCACAAGGTTGATGCGTTGATTGCGAAAACACGCCATTCAACACAGGGCGTCGGCCTGATTTCACCGCCGCCACACCACGATATTTATTCAATCGAAGATTTGGCTCAGCTGATTTACGATTTAAAGAACGTGAACCCTGCGGCTGATATCTCAGTCAAACTCGTTTCTGAAGTAGGTGTTGGTACGGTTGCTGCTGGTGTTGCGAAAGCGCGTGCTGATCACATTACCATTTCAGGATTTGACGGTGGTACAGGCGCATCGCCTTTAACGTCGCTCAAGCACGCTGGTTCGTCTTGGGAGATGGGCCTTGCTGAAACACACCAAACGCTCGTGCTCAATGGTCTTCGCTCCCGCATTGCTTTGCAGGTTGATGGTGGCTTGAAAACGGGCCGTGATGTCATTGTTGGTGCGCTTTTGGGCGCGGATGAATTTGGCTTTTCAACAGCACCGCTGATTGCGGCAGGTTGTTTGATGATGCGCAAATGTCACCTCAACACATGCCCTGTTGGCATTGCCACACAAGACCCAGAATTGCGCCGCCGCTTCAAAGGTACGCCTGAACATGTCATTAATTACTTCTTCTATGTGGCTGAAGAAGTACGTCAGTTGATGGCTGAAATGGGCTGCACAAAGTTTGATGAACTGATTGGCCAATCAGACCGCCTAGACCAACGCGATATGAAAGAGCATTGGAAAGCGCGCGGATTGAACTTTGATAATATCTTCTACAAAGTTGATGCAGAACCGAATGAAATTTACTGGACAGAACGCCAAAACCATCCAATCGATGATGTTCTTGATCGCCGTTTAATTGCGAGCGCTGACAAGGCGTTAGATGGACGTGATCCAGTGAGCATCAGCACAACGATTTCTAATGTAGACCGCTCAGCGGGTGCTATGTTGTCTGGCGAGGTGGCAAAGCGTCATTTCGACGAACCGCTTGATGATGATACAATCAGTGTGCGCTTAACGGGCACTGCTGGACAAGCCTTTGGTGCGTTCTTGGCGCAAGGTGTTACGTTTGAGTTGATTGGTGACGGCAACGACTATGTCGGCAAGGGTCTTTCAGGCGGCAAAATTATTGTGCGCCCAGCTGACGATAGCAATATTGTTGCAGCGGAGAGCATTATCGTGGGGAACACGGTTCTTTATGGTGCGACAGCCGGTGAATGTTATTTCAGCGGTGTTGCTGGCGAACGCTTCTCTGTTCGTAACTCTGGCGCTTTAGCGGTCGTAGAAGGCTGCGGTGATCATGGCTGCGAATATATGACAGGCGGCGTGGTTGTTGTGATCGGTCAAACAGGCCGTAACTTTGCAGCGGGCATGTCTGGCGGTGTTGCTTATGTGCTGGATGAAGATAAAACATTCGCACAGCGCTGTAATTTGGCGATGGTTGATTTGGAGCCAGTGCCAGAAGAAGACGATATTTTGGAGAAAATCCACCACCACGGTGGCGACCTAATGCACAAAGGCCGCGTTGATGTTTCTGCCAATATGACGAAGCATGATGATGAGAGATTGCGTCAGTTGATCTCAAACCACCAGCGTTACACAGGCTCATTGCGGGCCAAGGAAATTTTGGACAATTGGGAAACCTTCCGTCCGAAATTCGTGAAAGTAATGCCGGTTGAATATCGTCGTGCGCTTCAAGAAATGGAAGATAGCAAACTATCGGGTGTCGAAGCGGCTGAGTAGTCACGCCATTCACAAGAGTATTGCTGCAAGGATTGGACTGAGAATATGGGTAAGGTAACAGGCTTTTTAGAAATCGACCGTCGCGAGCTTAAGTACGAGCCAGCGTCTGACCGTATTCGCCATTTTCGCGAGTTCACTTTGCAGCCCTCAGAGAACTCGATCAAAAACCAAGCAGCCCGCTGCATGGACTGCGGTATTCCGTTTTGTCAGGGTGACAATGGGTGTCCGGTTGAAAACCAAATTCCAGATTGGAATGACCTCGTTTACAACGGCAATTGGCAAGAAGCAGCCGACAATTTGCATTCAACAAACAACTTCCCAGAATTCACGGGCCGTATTTGTCCTGCTCCTTGCGAAATGGCTTGCACGCTTAATCTTGAAGACGTGCCTGTATCCATCAAAACGGTAGAACAAGCAATTGCTGATAAAGCGTGGAAAAATGGCTGGGTAAAACCACAACCACCAAAGACCAAAACAGGCAAGAAAGTTGCCATCATTGGCGCTGGTCCTGCGGGCATGGCGGCTGGTCAACAATTGGCGCGGGTTGGTCACGATGTTCATATTTATGAGCGTGAACCACGTGCGGGTGGTCTTCTAACTTACGGCATTCCTGATTTTAAAATGGAAAAACATCATGTCGACCGCCGTGTCGAACAGATGGAAGCAGAAGGTGCAACTTTCCATTTTGGTGCCAATATTGGTGTTGATACATCAATGGATGAATTGAAAGCGACCCATGACGCGGTGCTTTTGTGCGCGGGTGCTGAAACGCCACGCGACCCTGCCATTCCGGGTATGGATCTTGTCGGTGTTAATTACGCTATGCCGTTTTTGGTTCAGCAAAATCGCCGTGTTGGCAAGGAAAGTGAAATTCCAGAAAACCTGATTACGGCAACAGGCAAAAATATTGTTGTCGTGGGTGGTGGTGATACAGCGTCTGACTGTGTTGGTACATCGTTCCGTCAGGGTGCGACAAGCGTGACACAGATGGATATCCGTCCCGTCGCGCCTGAAAAAGAAGATAAGCTTGCAACATGGCCGTATTGGCCGACGCGTTTTACAACGTCATCGTCGCAAGCTGAAGGCGCAAAGCGCGAGTTTCAAGCTGCAACATTGGAGTTTGTTTCTAAAGGGCAAACTGGCAAGTTGACCCATGTGAAATGTGCGAAAGTTGATGAAAACCGTGCCCCTATTGCTGGAACTGAGTTTTTCATCAAGGCAGACCTTGCTCTGATTGCGATTGGTTTTGCAGGCCCTAATGAGAACACCTATCTTAAAGGCTTTGACCCTGAAATCTCAGTGGACCGTCGTGGCAATAAGGCTGTCTCAGCTAACGAGCTAAACTATCGTACTTCTGTCGATGGGTTTTATGCTGCTGGCGATGTGCGCCGTGGTCAGTCGCTTGTTGTTTGGGCGATCCGTGAGGGCCGTCAGGCAGCGCATGCCATCGATTTAGCATTGATGGGTCGTACAGACTTACCGCGCTAAAACTGAAATTTGACGCTTTAACAGCCTACCATTGAACGATGGGTAGGTCTTGGCTTCTTGATGCTTCCAAATCGGCATCATCAATGCGTTTTTGCGCGAGTTTACCCCAAGCAAAATCATCGGCGCGGCCTACAGGGGCTTCGAGTGATTTTCCTGTTATGAAATAATCACGTGCCAAATTGTTGCGGAAAAAGGCGCTAACCCGTCCGTTGCTTCCTGCCAATTGAGCGTTTTGTCTAAGGGCTGGGCGCGTTAGGTTTACCACTTGGTTTTCTTGGCGTTTCTTTTGCGAGCCTGCTTCAAGCCTTCCGCCAAAGCTGAGGCTGGCATCTAAAATGCGATCGATTTCTCTGCGCGCATAATAGGCAAATTTATTGGCGCCACGACGGGTGAAGCCAAGGCCACCAAAATTGCGAAGTTGAACTCTCGACCCTGTAAGGCTCGCCCCTTTTGCACGGTATTTGCCTTGTTGATTTGTGAAGCCACCAAATGAATTCACAATACGAAACCCTGCTGTTGCCAAGCTATTGGTTTGAAGAGTGCCGATCGCGATGGCCTTCTCTGTGTTTTTATCATCAATCACGGGTGGGGGCATCATCCAAATGATGGGCACGCCCATGAGTTGAAGCTGTGCGGTAATGTCTACCATGCGTCGACGATAAGCACGGTTCCAATCTTCGCTCCCAAAGGCAAGCCGTTTGTTGTCTTGAGTAAACGCAAAACGATCAAATGTGCCGATTGAAACGACAACAGCACGAACGCGTTCGCCAACAAAGGTGAAATCGGATGCATCGAGCCAATCATAAAATTTCGTGCTCGTAATCCCAATGTCTTTGTCCACTCGTGCAGTGATTGTCACAGATGGTGTGCGTTTGTAAGCATTGACTAAGCCAAGTGACAAGGCGTTTGCCGTATCATCACCAATGACCAAAATACGATTACCGTCTTCCAACTTAGGAAGAGCGGCGGTTGCTTTTCTACGAGCCTCTGACGCCCTGCGATTGCGCGATGATCTTTTTCTTTTCGTTTTTCGGGAAGGCGCTGTTATCGCTCTTTGCTTCTGCGGCTTTTTACGACGCCCAAAAAGCCTTTGGAAAAAACCTTGTTTTTTCTTCTTCTGCGCATAGGCAATGCTTGGTCCATCAAAAGCTGGAACCCTAAAGTCACCAATCACAAAAGTGGCTGCAAGCAAGAGAATTGATAAAAGCCGTAAAATACGCGTCACAGGTCTATGCCATCCAATTTGGCTATAAATTTATAGTCTTAAAGTGCTTTATAGCCCAATTTACTCAATCTCGCACATCATTTTGCACGATAAGGCTAACGCCCGTTATGACCGAAGTTTTTGTAATATTGCAGTTGTTGGAAACCCATCAGGGATAACACCAATGGCGCGTTGATAAGCGCGCAACGCTTTTTGTGAGTTTGGTCCAAGGCGTCCATCAATGCCGCCTGTATCAAACCCTTTGCGGGTAAGTAACGTTTGCATTTCTTTGCGCTGGGTGCGGGTGAGTGGTTTTAGGTGGCGGGGCCATGTTCCTTTAAACGAACCAAAGCCTTTGAGCCGATCAGAAAGATGTCCAATGGCAAGAGCATAGGCGTCTGCATTGTTATAGCGCTTGATGACATCGAAGTTTTTAAGAAGTAAGAATGCTGGCCCTTTAGCGCCGCCTGGCAAGAACAAGCGGGCATTGTCGTCTGGTCGCGGGTAGTTTCCGCCATTTGCGCGGAGAATACCGAATGATGACCATTCAGCAAGCGTTTTGCGTGTCTTGCCATCTGCAAGTGCGAAATTGAAATTAGCAGGGAGTTTAACTTCATAACCCCATCCTTTGCCGCGTTCCCAGCCACTGACGGCGAGATAGTTGGCGGCAGAGGCCAAAGCGTCCTGTCGTGAGCCCCAAATATTACGGCGGCCATCGCCATCATAATCAACAGCATGGGCAAGATAGGTTGTTGGAATGAATTGTGTATGGCCCATAGCGCCTGCCCATGATCCCGTCATTTTGTCGGGTGTGGTGTCGCCATTTTGCAGAATTTTTAAAGCAGCAATGAGTTCACGATCCCAAAACTCAGCCCGCTTACCGCCTTTAAAAGCGAGTGTTGAAAGGGAGCGGATGACGTTTTTGACGATCTTTGGATTGTCGAGAATTTGGCCATAGGATGATTCAAGCCCCCAAATTGCAATGAGGACATTGCGATCAACGCCCCATTTTTCTTCCATAATAGCAAGGTCACTTGCAAGGTTTGCTTTGCCGTTCAAACCATTTTTGACGCGAGTTTTTGAAACGGCTGAATCAAGATATTGCCAAATTGCCTTGACGAATTCAGCCTGATTTTTCGATGCTTTTAAGATGGCAGGGTCTGGGGTAAGGCCGCGAAATGACCGATCATATAGGGTGCTACTGACGCCAGCAGCTAAGGCACGGGGCTTAAACGCAGACTTCCAATTATTGTATGCGGTGTTGGCCTGTGCAGTGCTTGCAAGTATGGAAAAGACAAACAGCATGATCATCTGTTTTAAAAATAACGAACGTGCAAAAGGCATTCGGTCACTCCAGTGGCTTAAATTCAAATGATTCGCTTCTAAATATGGCAGAATACAGGCGTTTTCTACAATCACTGTTCTGCAGATACGTGGATAACCAGCCGATTTTTTCAAATATCTGTACGTGCTAGTCAAAAAAGCCGCGTTTTCATACGCGGCTTTTAAGAGAAGTTCATTGAGAATTACTTGTTGTTACGCTTTGCCATGCTTGATTCCCAATTGAGCGCCGTTTCAACGATCTCACGAAGATCATTGTGTTTTGGCTCCCATTTTAAAAGCTCGGTAATGCGTGCGTTTCCAGCCACCACTTCTCCCACATCACCTGGGCGACGGTCGATCATTTTCACTTCAAAATCTTTGCCTGAAACTTCTTTCACAATCTTAGCAACATCCAAGACGGAATAGCCTTGGCCGTAACCGCAATTAACAGTCACGCCGGGATTGCCAGTGCGCAATTCAGACAAGATGCCATAGTGGGCATCGGTCAAATCGGTCACATGGATATAATCGCGCACGCCCGTGCCGTCATAAGTATCAAAGTCAGAACCGAAGACGCTGAGGCTGTCGCGTTTTCCAAGAGCTGCTTCGCAAGCCACTTTGATGAGGTGGGTTGCACCTGCGGTTGATTGGCCCGTGCGACCTTGAGGGTCAGCACCTGCCACATTGAAATAGCGCAAAATGCCGTGGCGCAGTGGGTGAGCCGCAGACACGTCGCGCAGCATCATCTCTGTCATTAGTTTTGATGTGCCATAAGGTGATTCAGGCACCAAAGGCATGTCTTCTACCACTGGCATTACTTCTGGTGAGCCATAAACGGCAGCCGTTGATGAGAAGATGAAGTTTTCAACGCCCGTTGCAACGGCTGCTTCAATTAAGTTGCGGCTGTTGGCGGTGTTGTTGCGGTAATATTTGAGTGGATCTTCCACCGATTCAGGAACAACGACAGAGCCTGCAAAATGGATGATTGAATCGACACCATTGTCATTGATGACATCTTTCATGGTGTCCATATCACCAATGTCGCATTTGACGAATTTTGCTTCAGGAGCAATGGCCCATTCGAACCCAGTGACGAGGTTATCGCAAACAATAACCTTTTCGCCTTTGCCTAAAAGCGTCCAAACCATATGGCTGCCAATATAACCGCCACCGCCTGTTACCAATACCGTCATAGTAAAACCCCTTTTGGAACGTTTGGCTAAAAACCCTAATTCTGTTCACTCCACCTTTAGACATGAATGGTAAAGAAACCGGAACTTAGACTGTAATTGTTTGGTAGCCGTTAGAGGGACTGACTTCATGAGCCAAAAAATTAGAACCGCTGTTTTGCCTGTTGCAGGCATGGGAACACGCTTTTTACCAGCCACAAAAGCGATTGCAAAAGAGATGCTAACCGTCGTTGATAAACCGGTTGTTCAATATGTGGCAGAAGAAGCGTTTGAAGCTGGTATCGAGCATATCGTATTCGTTACAGGCCGTTATAAAGGCGCGATTGAAGAGCATTTCGATATTCATTATGAGCTTGAAACCACGTTGAAAGAACGCGGCAAGACGGAAGCCTTAGCAGAGCTTGCGACTTGCTTGCCAGTTGCAGGCACCACCAGCTTCACCCGCCAGCAAGCGCCGCTTGGTCTTGGTCATGCCGTATGGTGTGCGCGTCAAATTGTTGGACGTGAGCCATTCGCACTGCTGCTACCTGATATGCTGAAATATGGTGAGCCTGGTTGTTTGAAGCAGATGATGAATGCTTACGAAGAGCATGGCGGCAATGTTATTGCTGTTGAAGAATGCCCGCCAGAAGAGGCCTTTAAATATGGCGTTGTTGGTGTTGGCGAAGGTGATATGTCTGGTTTTGAAGTGACTGAGATGGTTGAAAAGCCACCAAAGGGTCAAGAACCGTCAAACCTCTTCATTTCTGGCCGTTATATTTTGCAGCCTGAGATTTTTGACTATCTTGAAAGCCAAGAACCGGGCGCGGGGAATGAAATTCAACTGACCGATTCTATGGTGAAACTTGCCAATGACCAGCGCTTTACAGGCGTGAAGTTTGAAGGTGAAGCGTATGACTGTGGGACAAAGGTTGGCTTCTTAGCCGCCAACGTTGCCTACGCCATGAAGCGCCCAGATATTGCGCCAGAATTTAAAGAAGAGCTTGCCAAGATTTTAAAATAGGCTTGGCCTTCGAAAATTGAAAAGCCGGAGCATTTGTTCCGGCTTTTTTGTTTGGTCGGTAGTTTATACCGTCAGAACGATTTTCCCAAAGTGACCAGAGCTTTCCATGCGCTTATGGGCCTCATTGGCTTGGTCCAATGCAAAGCTTGAATCCATAACGGGGCCAACCGTTCCTGCCTCAAGCAACGGCCAGACTTTCGCTTCTAGCTCATTGGCAATGCCAGCTTTTACTGCAACGGAGCGGGCGCGCAGGGTGGAGCCTGTATGGGTTAGGCGCTTCAACATCAGCTTGGTGAAATTCACCTCTGCTACGGCGCCATTTAAAAAAGCGATTTGGACGATGCGTCCATCTGGGGCGGCGGCGCTATAATTGCGCTCTATGTAATCGCCACCAACCATATCAAGAATAACGTTTGCGCCTTTTTTGCCTGTGAATTCTTTAACGGCGGCGACATAATCGTCTGCATTGTAATTGATTGCGAGGTCTGCGCCGAGGTCGCGGCATTTTTGGCATTTCTCATCATTGCCCGCAGTCGCAATAACGGTTGCACCAAAGGCTTTGCCCAGTTGAATGGCTGTTGTGCCAATGCCTGATGCCCCGCCATGAACGAGCAATACTTCGCCTTCGCCCAAACCGCCGCGTTCAAACACATTGTGCCAAACGGTGAAGAACGTTTCTGGCACGCAAGCGGCCTGTTCAAAACTTAAGCCTTTGGGTTTTAAAAGGGTGTTGGTTTCATCCACGAGGCAAAACTCTGCATAACCGCCGCCAGGGGTGAGGGCGCAAACTTCATCGCCGATTTTGAACTTTGAAGCACCACGGCCAACAGCTTCCACAATGCCCGCGACTTCTAGGCCCGGCAGGGGGGACGCATCTTTGGGTGCAGGGTAGAGGCCTTTGCGTTGTAAAATATCAGGTCGATTAATGCCGGCGGCTTTAACACGGATAAGAATATCGCTGCCTTCAGGGTGCGGTGTTGCGACATCGCGGGCAACCAACACGTCTGGGCCACCCGGTTCGGTGATTTCGACGGCTTTCATCATTGCAGGTGTTTCACTCATGGCATCAATCCTTCATTTTGTCGTTCAACTAGATATAGAATTGTTCACTACCCTTCGTCTATGGTTTACTGAGCGAGAAAAGGAGCAAAGCCATGTTTGATGATGAACCGCAAAAGAAATCGGTAAGCCATGAGATTGGCCAAGACCTGTCGGCTCTTTCAATTGAAGAGTTGGAAAAACGCGTGGGCTTGTTGAAGGAAGAAATTATTCGCCTTGAAGAAGCAGGCGCTTTGAAGCGGGCTAGCATGTCATCGGCTGAGAGTTTCTTTAAGAAGTAAGCTTGGCGATACGCCTTACTAACAGGCAAACAAACAGGCTTTCCAAAACCTTACTTTAACGCTGTATTAATCTTTCTAAGTTATTACTAAGCTTGTTAAAGGAATTTGAGCGGGTCTCTCGTGAAATTCTGGACGAGTGGCTCCTACCACTCTGTTTGACGCTCCCTGTTTAGACTTTATAGCCGCTTTTCGTAAGCGGCTTTTTTTTAACCTTAATTTGCGCAATCTGTTCACAGCGTCTCAGACACCTTTTACAAGTTGCTGTCTAGGACGTATGGTCCTGTTGTGCTAACAAAGCACTTTAAAGCGTATGTACAGGGTGGCTTTTTAAATGACAGATAATTCCAATTTAGTGGATTTGGATGAAAAAAGTGGGCTGGTTTCCTTCAGCAACCGCCTTATTGAATCGCCAGCTTTCCTTGAACTTTTCGAACGTGGCATGGCCTTGGTTGAAGAAGCCGCGAACTACCTTGATACGGTGGGGCGCGAACAATCAAAAGCGATGGAGCGTTCACAGTCTCTCGCTTATGCAACAGAATCCATGCGTCTCACCACGCGCTTGATGCAATTGGCCTCTTGGTTGCTCTTGCAACGAGCGGTCAGCGAAGGTGAAATGACCATTGAGCAGGCCAAAGAAGAGCAGAAAAAAGTCAAAATCAAAAAGCAAGCAGTCTCAACATCTGGCGAAAGCTGGGAGTTGTTGCCTGATGAACTTAAAGGCATGATTGAACGGTCAGTTCGCTTGCAAGAACAGGTTCTGCATTTTGATGACGCGCTTTCAACAAGCGAAAAAGTGGCTGTTCAAGATGGCAACCCGCTCGCAGGCCACATCAATCTGCTTGAAGAAGCATTTGGTCGATAAAGCCTAACTTCTAGCGTTCCGTCAGTTTTAACTCAATGCGGCGATTGCGATTGCGGGCTTCTTGTGTGTCTGCTGTGTCAAGCGGTTGAAACTCACCAAAGCCAGCTGAGACTAAGCGGTTGGGTGAAGCGCCACGCGAGACAAGGTAGCGCACCACGGAGTTAGCGCGTGCGGCTGACAAATCCCAGTTATCCCGTAGACGACCAGCGCCAGATAGCGGGATATTATCTGTATGACCATCAATACGTAGAACCCAATTAATTTCCGTCGGTATTTCGCCTTCTAGCTCAACGATTGCTTCGGCAAGCTTATCAAGCTCGGGCTTGCCTTCGTCCCCGATGCTATCAGAGCCTGAACCAAACAGAACTTCTGACTGGAAGACAAAGCGGTCACCTTCAACCCGAATATCGGAGCGCTGGCTCAAAATTTCACGCAGACGACCAAAGAAGTCAGAGCGGAAACGGGAAAGCTCTTGTACCTTTTGAGCTAAAGCAACGTTCAGGCGTTTGCCAAGGTCGGCAATTTTGGTTTGGCTCTCGCGGTCGCGGTTTTCAGAGGCATCAAGCGCATCTTCCAGCGCACCAATTTGACGGCGAAGCGCGGCGATTTGTTTGTTGAGAAGTTCAACTTGGGAAAGAGCGCGTTGGGAGACGGCTTTTTCAGTATCTAATGCATTTTCGAGTGTGTCGGCTTTTTCATCGGCAGCAATTTGTGAGCCGCTGCCTGAAGACAGAAGCCCTTGCAGGCGGCTGTTTTCAGCTTCGATGTTGGAAAGGTTTGCTCTCAAGTCAGCCACAGAATCTGTGAGAGTGCCTGTATTGGCGCGCTCCAATGCCAACAGTTCGGTAAGTTCAGCTATTTGGCCATTTAGTCGGTTTAAAACGGTGTCTTTGCCGCTAATTTCTTGGCTTAAAAAGAACTGTGACAGCATGAAGACCGACAGGAGGAAGATCATGACAAGGAGCAATGTCGCCATTGCATCCACAAAGCCCGGCCAGTAATCCGCGCGATTTTCTTGTCTTCTGTATCTGCCGAGGGCCATTTTGCGTTAGCTCTTCTTGGATAATGTTTCGAGGAACTTCTTGATTTCCCCTTGTTGGTCGCTCTGCGCTTCCATCCAATTGCGAACCAATTGTTGTTCTGACCTCATGTTCTGCACAAGACCTTGAATGCCTTCTGCAAGTTCTGAGGTGGCTGTGGTGTTTAGTTCGCTGGCATTTTCTGATGCGCGATTGCCTTGCTGTACAACACGGGCAAGGCGCTCGATTGCAGTGGCAAACTCGGCTGGAGAAGATGCATTTTTCAAATCGCTCAAATCACCAGACAGATCCGTGAAGGTTGAAAGCCAATCTTCAAGATTGTTGTAGAAACGGTTTTGGGCATGTCCCGATTGAAGATCAAGAAAGCCGAGGATTAAGGAACCAGACAGACCGAAAAGGGATGATGAAAAGGCAGTGCCCATACCCGTTAGCGGTGCTTCTAGGCCCGTTTTTAGATCTTCGAAAATTAGAGATGAGTCACCAGAGCCAACATCAAGCGCTTGAATGGTCGAGCCAACGGCGTTCACGGTTTGCAGCAAGCCCCAAAAGGTGCCGAGAAGACCGAGGAATACCAATAGGCCGATCAGATAACGAGATGTGTCGCGCCCCTCATCAAGACGTTGGCCTATCGAATCAAGGATCGATCGCATGCCCTGTGTTGAAATATTGGATTGATTGGAAGCGTCGCCAAGTAGGGTGGCCATTGGTGCCAACAACTTCGGACCCCGTTTAACGGCCACGGCGGCGCGGTCAATGCGGTAGGTGTTGACCCAGTTTATTTCAGGATACAGCCGCAGTATTTGTGCAAACGACAAAAATATCCCAATAAGCAAAACCATACCAATGATGCTGTTTAAGCCAACATTGGCAAAATATGCCGTGATGATTTGTTGATAGAGTATGAGTGTCGCAAAGGCGACGATGATCAAAAAGATCACCATGATTATCAAATAGCTGTTTGGCTTTTCGATATTGTATGGATCGTATTCTCTAGCCATTGGCAAGACTCTCCCCTCAAGCCACCGCATCGTGCTTTATTCATAGCGCAAATTTTGCAAGAGAGAACCCTTAGTTTTTGTCAAAGGCAAGGCAGCGCACAGATTGCTGCATGACAATCGTGCAAGATCGGAATATTTTCCGATAATTCTAGCTTAGGTTTAGGCAAGTTGCGCTGAAAAGTGAGGGTAACGCTATTTCGAGCGTGCTTCTTTCAGTGCTTTGCGAAGCTTGTTGTGGACATTTTCGTTGCCAGCGATGATTTCGCCTTTTTCGAGAATTTTCTTACCACCATCAAGATCCGTTAGATAACCGCCTGCTTCGCTGATAAGCAACATGCCGGCTGCCATATCCCAAGGTTGAAGACCGCGTTCCCAAAACCCGTCAAATCTGCCAGCTGCGACATAGGCCAGATCAAGCGATGCTGCACCCATGCGGCGAATGCCAGCGGTGCTGCCCATGAGGTCCGCTAGTTCGAGCAAGAATTTGCCGTGTTCTGGTCGGCCAATATGGGGAATGCCTGTACCGATAACGCATTCTGAAAGATTGCGGCGATTGGCAACGCGCAAGCGGTTGTCGTTTACATAAGCGCCTGCACCGCGTTCTGCGGTGAAGAGTTCTTCAGTAATCGGGTTATAAACGACAGATGCTTGCAACACGCCTTGGCTTTCAAGGGCGATGGAAATAGCAAACATTGGGATGCCGTGCAGAAAATTGGTCGTGCCATCCAGCGGGTCGATAATCCAGCGATGCTGTTTATCAAAGCCAATCTCTTCGCCGCTTTCTTCCATCAAGAAGCCGAATTTAGGGCGTGCTTTCTTAAGTTCTTCATAAAGCGTTTTTTCAGCTTGTTTGTCCGCATTGGTAACAAAGTTGGCTGGTCCTTTGACTGACACTTGAAGGTTTTCGACTTCACCAAAGTCACGCTTCAGCCTGCGACCTGCTTTTATCGCTGCTGCTACCATAACATTGAGGAGCGCTGACATTTGCGCCATGTTTCAAGAACCTTTCAAGGTTTAAAGTCAGTTCGTGAAGCGGTGAATTATTCAGCGCGCTTTACGTAGGTGATTTCATTGGTGTCAACGATGATCTTGTCGCCAACAACCACAAAGGGAGGAACGCCAGTTTTAACACCGTTTTCAAGGGTTGCTGGCTTATAGGAGGAAGAAACCGTCTGGCCTTTAATGTGCGGCTCGGTGTCTGTCACTTCCAAAGTCACTTGATCAGGCAATTGAATGCCGATTGGGCGGCCTTCATGGCTTTCCACGGTTACTTCCATGCCATCTTGCAAGAAAGCTGCGCGTTCGCCCACAAAGTCTTTTTGCAGCTCTAGCTGTTCATAGCTTTCCATATCCATGAATACCAACGCTTCGCCTTGCTCATAAAGGAACTGATAGTCGTTTTGCTCAAGGCGAACACGCTCGACCGTTTCAGTCGCACGAAAGCGCTCGTTGAGTTTGCGACCATCGATCAAGTTCTTGAATTCGATTTGAGCAAATGCGCCGCCTTTGCCAGGCTTTACGTGCTGTGTTTTGACCGCAACCCAGATTGTATCTTGGTGCTGGATAACATTGCCAGGTCGGATTTCGTTGCCATTGATTTTCATGGGACATCACCGTGTTAAATTTGGTTTGCCGCTTGAACCATTATTGGGAGGTTTATGCAAGGGGTGGGGCGTTTTATGTCGTAAGCGATGGTCTGTTGAATGGTTGCGAAAGGCACCAAAAATACGGCAACTAAGCTCGCTTTCTAATTGCGCTGTTACGTGTGGCCATTTCCGGCACGCTTTTTATCTGTATCTTGCGTTTATACATTTGCTTGTCTGCACGGTCTAAGGTTTCATCTATTGTTTCACCATCGACGGCGATAGCGTAGCCTGCGGCTACTGAAATATCTGCTTGTAGGCCACCACTTAATTCAATCTTACCTTTAAGCGAGTTTTCCAATAAATCACAAATATGCTTGGCGCTTGCTGGGAGGTTGATGTTTGGCAGCATGATGCAGAACTCGTCACCACCAAGACGCCCAAGCGTTTGATCTTCACTCAAAACACTTGCAAATCTGACCGCCGCAATTTTCAACAATTCGTCTCCAGCTGCGTGGCCCAATGTGTCATTGGCGGCTTTAAAACCGTTCAAGTCCATCATGATTGTCGTATATCTTGAGCCAACAGCTTTGGCGGCATTGAAGAAGCCCGCACGGTTCAAGCTTCCTGTGAGTGTGTCCGTATGAAGCGCGGTTTCGAGCCTCTTCTTTTCTGCTTGCTCTGCTGAAATGTCATCGAGGCGAACAAGCGGAATATCGGCGAAGGGGAATGAACATTGGATGACTTTGTATCCTGTCATATCCTGCAGTTTGATTGTTAGGTTGGCTTTGTTTTCTTCACCGAGAATTTTTTGAAGGCGGTTTATGTTCTCCTCAGCGTGAGGATTTTTATCACCGAAGAAGTTGGCCTGGGTCGTCGCATCGTTCCAGCGCTTTAGGCCTTTAAAGCCCATAAGAACGAGCGGCTCTTTTTGTCGTGCAACTGTTTGCCATGCCCACGCTTCTTCAGCCGATAGGTCACCAGAATAAAGTTCGAAAAGCATTTCTATCAGCCTAATTCTAAAGGCAGAATAGACAAGTTTAGCAATGCCAAAGGCCATGACCTGTGAGAATATTGGAAGATACACGTGATAGACGTTGAGCAAGTGTAAATTCACATAAATAAGTAAGCCAATACCACCGCCAGCGAATAAAATTCGCCCAATTCGTTTGTTCTTTATGCGATTGAGGGCAATCGATAATCCAATTGAAAAGATGCCAATTGCAAGGAGTAGAATGAATTTTCCATTGGATGAAAGTTCGCTGACATTTGTTTGGGTTCGTACCGATTCATAAGCGAGAGCGATAAGGGTCGATCGATCAATTTTTGTGTGATTGGTATAGGTTAAAATGGCGGGTCTGAGGGATGTATGTGTACCGATCAAGATTGTTTTATTGGCCAATTGAGCATGGGGTAACGAGAGTAAATCCCAAGCTGAAATGCGGTTTATGGATTTTAAATCAAAATGCTGATTTATCGTGACAGAGCGCGTGCTTTTTTCGCCGTTCAACCATCTGGCTGGGTTCGTGTATATCGTGTTTTTCTCGGCTTGAGTGGTGAGTTTTCGGTATCGATTGTCGCTATCAGGGAAGAAGTGGACGCCGAGCATGGTTGTTTTTCCAACAAACTTCTCGAACGGTTTGGACGCTACTTTTGTTGTTGTTGGATTGTAACCAGGGATGCCAATTTTCTCAGGTCCAATTTTTGTCAATGTATCAGCAAGCGCTTGGTCGTCTGCTGCATTGGTTTCTACAGCAAGTAATTGATCAAGATAAATTTTCTTAACACCCGCTTCGTGGAGGCGGTTTAAGAGCTTTGCATAAAAGCCATTAGGGGTAGGGTAGGCACCAACGTTGTCGACTGTTTTTCTATCAATATCGACAATCAGTATGTCTTGACTGACGGGCGTATGTTTTGCCAATTGAACAAGGTCACTTACCCTTAAATTGAATATGTGAGATTGCGGTGAAAATAAAAGCACCAAACAAATCAGGCCATATACGACTAGGTATATGACCTTTAATCCTACGATATTTTTGATGTTGAATGCTATATTTGAAATCATAAATGCCACACTTATCAAGGCGCTTAATTAGATAACCTTCTATGATATTGATCTTAGGGATCGGGACTATTTGCGGTTATTGGAGAAGCAGAAGGTGCTGGTTCAGAAAGTTCACTCATCGTGGCGGCAATAGAACTGAATGTATCCGTAATGCTTTCTCTAGTAGCGCCAACGCCGCTAATAATCCCCACAGCAACTAAGGAGCCGATCAAACTATATTCAATGGCTATGCTGCCTTGTGCATTATTGAGAAATCCGCGAAAAAACGACCGACCTTTTCGGCGAATGCCAATCGTGTCCTGATTTTTAAATATCGACTTTTCCATGACTTCAAAAATTCCTGATGTCTTTAACTGAGGATTTCTAGTTCATTTTCTCGTGGTCAGTAGTGCATGACTATACATGGAAATTTTTAAATTTAGATGAAAGGAT
>JBDVXS010000001.1:0-11497 GCA_039964305.1 Hyphomicrobiales bacterium | reverse complement strand
ACCAACCACGATCAATAGATCGTTGCCGAGTGAGAAACCAATCGCTGCGGCCGCCCAACCCGAATAGGAATTGAGCATAGACACAACAACGGGCATATCAGCGCCACCAATACCCATGATGAGATGATAACCAATGAAGAGCGCGAGGATGGTGAGAAGCACAAGTGTCCAGCTGCCTGAGCCATTTAGATACATTAGCATCATAATAACAGACAAGGCGGCAGCACCAGCGTTGAGCATGTGCCCACCTGTTAGCTGTTTCGCGCCAGAATCAACCCGTCCCGCAAGCTTGCCATAAGCAATAAGCGAGCCTGTGAAGGTCACCGCACCAATCCACACACCGAGAACAAGCTCGATACGCAGAATACCAATTTCAACGACTGACTTCTTTGAGACAAGCTCGGCAAAAGTACCCGTGATCGCATCACCACCTTGTTGTGCGGCTTGCACACCAAGAATGGTAAGATCAGCGTTAAAGCCAACGATGACAGCAGCTAAGCCCACAAGCGAGTGCATGATAGCAACCAGCTCTGGCATTTGGGTCATTTGCACCTTGGTTGCCAATTGATAACCAACAGCAGCACCAAGCGCTATCAACACAAGCGACGCACCCCAAAGGCCACTACCCGGCCCCATAAGCGTTGCGACAATGGCAACTGCCATGCCGACAATGCCATACCACACCGCGCGTTTTGCGCTTTCTTGATCGCTCAATCCACCCAGTGAGAGGATGAAAAGAACAGCAGACACCACATAGGCTGCAATCGTAAATCCGAAATCCATGACGCGATGCTCCTTATGACTTTTGGAACATGGCGAGCATGCGCCGTGTTACGAGGAAACCGCCGAAGATATTCACGGAAGCCATGAAGATCGCTGCTGCGGATAAAATAGTAATCAACCAAGAACTAGATCCAAGCTGGATCAACGCGCCGAGGATGATAATGGATGAAATGGCATTGGTCACCGCCATGAGTGGCGTGTGCAGACTGTGCGCGACGTTCCAGATGACTTGGAAGCCGATGAAGACAGACAACACAAACACGATGAAATGCTGCATAAAGCTTGCTGGAGCGACCAAGCCCATAAGCAACAATGCCGCAGCCGAAGCACCAATGAGAGCAACTTGATTGCGTGTCTGCTTTTTAAAGGCTGCGTCTTCTTCTGCTCTAATTTCTTCTGGCGTTTTTTCTGGCGCCTTAGGTTTAGCTGCAGCAATTGCCTGCACCTTTGGGGGCGGCGGTGGGAACGTGATTTCACCAGCATGGGTAACCGTCGCACCGCGTATCACATCATCTTCCATATTGATGACTGGAACACCGTCTTTTTCTGGTGTTAGGTCATCCATCATATGGCGGATATTGGTTGAATAGAGTGTCGAAGATTGTGCCGACATCTGGCTTGGGAAATCGGTATAGCCAATAACGGTGACGCCGTTTTCGGTTTCGATTTTTTCATCCATGACCGTGTACTCACAATTGCCGCCGCGTTCGGCTGCAAGGTCAACCACCACAGAACCCGGCTTCATGTCATCAACCATGTCTTTGAGCCAAAGTTTTGGCGCATCGCGACCAGGGATAAGAGCCGTTGTAATAACGATATCAAGTTCTGGCGCTTGTTCGCGGAATAGCTCTAACTGCTTCTCGCGAAACTCTGGAGAAGACGGCGGTGCGTAACCACCTGTTGCGGCACCATCTACTGGCGTATCTGAAAAATCGAGGAACAGGAACTCAGCGCCCATCGATTCGATTTGCTCAGCCACCTCAGGACGAACATCAAACGCTCGAACGATTGCGCCCATGCTTTGGGCAGCACCAATGGCCGCAAGACCTGCAACGCCTGCCCCCACAACCAATATTTTGGCAGGTGGCACCTTACCAGCAGCGGTAATTTGGCCTGTAAAGAAACGACCGAAATTGTTACCAGCCTCAATCACTGCGCGGTAACCTGCAATGTTTGCCATAGAAGACAAAGCATCCATTTTCTGCGCGCGAGAAATACGCGGCACCATGTCCATTGCAAGACACGTCACGTTTTTCTTTTTCAAGCTTCCAAGAAGTTTTTCATTTTGTGCAGGCCAGATGAAAGAGATGAGCGTTTGCCCCTCTTGCACTCGCTTAAGTTCAGCAGCGCCTTCAGGTGCGCGAACTTTCACAATAATTTCACAAGCTTTCCAAAGCGACGCAGCGGTCTTTATAACCTCAACGCCTGCTTCTTTGTAATCTGCATCTGAGAAACGCGCGCCTGCTCCAGCACCGCTTTCAACAGCTACTTCGTAACCAAGTTTTTGTAATTGCAAAGCACTTTGAGGACTCAAAGCGACTCGTGCCTCGCCTTCAAAGATTTCCTTTGGACATCCGATTTTCATCGAGCAATTCCTATCAATAAACATCTTAAGGCGGCCAACAGGGAGATTTAGCCGCGAAATTAACGCAGGTGGCTTATGTAAGTGCGAAGTCGATAAATTCGACTTTCGTATAGCACCACCCTGCAATCATTGTTTAGGCAAGCACGCGTTTAAAGTCCAGATAAGTTAATAGAAAAATTAACGAATAGAAGAAAGATTTCAAATTTGAGCACTAAATTGGAATTTTATTGGTCCAACCAACAATTACTTGATCGTTTGTTGCGACCACGGGGCGTTTAATGAGCGTTGGGTGATTTAAAAGCAATTCGACCAGTCCAGCATCACCCTCATAAGCGCGTTCGTCATTGGACAAACCACGCCAAGTTGTCGAGCGTGTATTTAAAATCTTATCAGCAGAGCATGATGCAACCCATGTTTCCAGCACGTCAGCCGTCGGCGTGTTTTCGCGAATGTCCACAAATGTCACATCCTTGCCAGCAGCGTTTAGGTCTTTCAACGCTGCTCGACATTTGTCGCAATTCTTCAAGCCATAAAGTTTGATGGTCATATTAGCGTCAACTCTTATGGAATGAGAACTGTTGTGCCCGTGGTCTGGCGACCTTCTAGCGCTTCATGGGCTGCAACGGCATCACGCAAGTCAAATTGCTGATTGATGGCGATGTTAACATGCCCTTGGCCTACAACATCAAACAAGTCCGCCGCCATTGCTTCCAAATCTTCGCGCTTTGCCGTGTAATTGAATAAGGTTGGCCGGGTTGCAAACAAGGAGCCTTTTTGCGCTAAGGACGCGAGATTGAAGTCTGCAATGGGTCCTGATGATTGACCGAAAGAAACCCAAGTCCCCATTGGCTTCAAACAATCAAGGGACCCTGGGTGAGTATCCTTACCGACCGAATCGTAAACCACGTCTGCCCCATTGCCGTCCGTAATTTCAGCAACCCGCGCAACAAAGTCTTCATCGCGATATAAAATCGCGTGGTCACAACCGTTGGCTTTTGCAAGTTCTGCTTTTTCATCTGACCCAACAGTACCAATAACCGTTGCGCCCAAATGTTTTGCCCATTGGCAAACAATAAGCCCCACACCACCAGCTGCCGCGTGAATAAGAATGGTGTCGCCTGCTTTCACATCGTAGGTACGACGCAACAAATATTGGGCCGTTAGGCCTTTCAACATCATTGCCGCTGCGGCTTTATCATCGACACTGTCTGGAATTTGAACGAGTTTTTCAACAGGCACCACACGGTCCGTTGTGTAGGCACCAATAGGCAAAACATACGCAACACGGTCACCGGGGTCGAGATTGGTAACACCTGCACCAATCATCTCCACAACGCCTGCGGCCTCTGCACCTGGTGTGAACGGTAAGCCGCCTGCTGCTGGATAAAGGCCTGAACGGAAATAAGTGTCGATGAAATTCACGCCAATTGCCGTGTGACGCACCAATACTTCACCGGGTCCTGGTTTCGGCGTATCTGTTGTTTCGAATTTCATGACCTCTGGTCCGCCCGTTTCGCGAACGATGATTGAACTTGTCATCTGACATGCCTTCCGTTTTAAGAACTTACCTAAATACTCTATTGGGTTTGGTGGTAATATGTTAGAGGCTGTTCTGCAACGAAAATAACCAGCCATACTATGTAAAGAGGCACCATCTTGGCAGACGCCGTTATAAAAGCAAATCTAGTCGTGGTCGGCGCTGGTCCATTGGGATTAATGGCAGCTCTCACGCTTGCCAAACATTCAAAGCGTGTTGTCTTAATCGGCCCCAAAGCGCCTGTTGATGGCCGCACAACAGCTATCTTGAATGAAGGTGTTTCCTTTTTAGAAGAAATTGGCGTCTGGGATAGCCTAAAAAACCATACGGCACCTTTGCGGGTTATGCGGCTTGTAGATGGAACCAACCGACTAATACGCGCACCGGAGGCGAGTTTCGATGCAAGTGAACTCGACCTTCCAGCCTTTGGCTACAACATTAAAAACAGCGATTTGCTGGCTGTACTGCAACAAGCAGTCAACGACAATGATAGCATTGATTGGCATAACGAATTCGTTTCAACCTGTGAATTTGGTGACACACCTCGCTTGAAACTTGAAAATGGCTCAACAATTGAGACGTCTTTAGTGGTTGCCGCTGATGGTCGTGGGTCCAAGCTGCGTGAGGCGGCAGGTATTGAGACGAAACAATGGCAATACCCGCAAACAGCCTTGGTGATGAACCTAACCCATAGCCGCGACCACCAAAATATATCAACCGAGTTCCACACAGAGACAGGCCCCTTTACGCTGGTCCCACTACCAAACAAAAATTCGAGCCTTGTTTGGGTTGAGACGCCAGAGCGCGCTGCCGAGTTGATGGATTATCCTCTTGAAACGCTTGGCCAAGCAATATCTGAAAAGTCTCACTACCTACTCGGCAAAATCGACGTTTTGAACAAGCCGATGGCCTACCCTTTATCTGGATTGACCGCAGTTGAATGTGGGCGAAATAAAACCGTGCTGGTGGGCGAAAGCGCTCACGTATTCCCCCCCATTGGCGCACAAGGCATGAACCTCGGCATTCGCGACATCAAGGTACTGAATGAGTTGCTGGAAACATCGTCTTTCGACCGGCCTGAAGACGTTGATACCCTCGTCTCCGATTATGCCGCGAAACGCAAAACCGATATATCTGTTCGAACCAAAGCAGTTGATGCGCTCAATCGTTCTTTGCTGACAGACTTCTTACCCGTTCACCTTGGGCGTGGCCTTGGCCTTTATGCTCTCAACAACCTTCCCTTCGCACGCAAGTTTGTCATGCGTCAGGGCCTAGGTGCGCGTTAAGACGTGGCTGATCCGTTGATAAAAGAAAAAGCCCATCGGCCAACGGTTTCTCACCGTATAGAATTTTACGCTCTCAAATTTTTGCGGGCCTTGTTTCTAATTTTGCCAATAGATGTTGCATCATGGTTGATGGGCAAATCGTGGCGCCTTTTTGCGCCCCTCAACAAGCGCCACAAAAGAGTATTGCGCCATATGATGTGGGCGATTGGTGATGACACAACACCACGACAACGCGATCAAATTGCCCGCGATATGTGGGAGAATTTAGGTCGCACTTTTGCTGAAGCCTTGATCCTTGATAAAATTGCCCGCGATCAACGCCGCATTCAAATCGACCCAAAAGTCCTCGCCCAATGGACAGACAAACCAGAAAAATCAGCCATCTTTATGAGCCATCATTTTGGCAATTGGGAACTGAATGCTGTGCCTGCCCTTTGGCATACGGACCATGCCGTTATGGGTGTCTATAAGCGGGTTAAGAACTCTCTCGTGGAAGATTGGATTAAATCAATCCGCGACGATATTTATAAAGGTGGCCTTTATACCGAAAGCGACAACCCTGCCCGCACCATCTTACAACAATTACGCAATGGTGTGAGTTTCGCGATGATTTCTGATTTGCGTGATGGCCGTGGGGTGGATGTAAGTCTATTTGATATGCCAACCAAAGTGTCGGCATTCCCAACGACATTGGCCGTGAAAGTCGGATTACCTGTATTCTTGACACAAGTGCGTCGCATCGAGAACACTAACTTTGTTTTGGATATGGTTGAGGTGGAGTTTGAAAAAACCGACAATCAACAACGCGACATCGAAAACCTTACTCAAGCCTGCCACGCTCAATTTGAGCGATGGATAAAAGCCAATCCAGAACAATGGATGTGGGCACCTTATCGTTGGAAAGGCCGTTACGAGGGTGATCAAAAGCCAACATCTTGGACTAAATTCCAAGTAAAAAACCAAGCAGACACCCCCTCATAACCTTGACATTTAACAGTCAAAGCTAAACGTTAGGGGTAATCTCCCGTCTAGAGGCAAAAAAAAAGAATGAATCTTAATTCACCAAAAACAGCCCGCTTTCAGATAGGTCAGGTCGTAAAACACCGTATCTTTGATTTTCGTGGCGTAATTTTCGATATTGATCCAGAATTTGGAAACACTGAGGAATGGTGGCTTTCCATTCCTGAAGATGTGCGACCGCGCAAAGATCAGCCGTTTTACCATCTTCTCGCTGAGAATGAAGAAACGGAATATATCGCTTATGTTTCAGAACAAAACCTACTGATTGATGATACAGGCCTGCCTGTCCGCCATCCCCAAATACCAGAAGTTTTTGGAGAACTACGTGACGGCGTTTATCAAAACAACAATCAGGTTCTTCACTAATCGCTTAGTGATTTAGCGAGATACGAAAAAACCGGCGAATGTCGCCGGTTTCTTTATCTTCGTTCAAAGTAGCGTTTGAATAAGCTCGTTATTCAGCAGCGCCTTCTTCTTTTGTCTTTTCTTCTAGCAACCGCTTACGCGCTTCATCCGCTTTGCGCTGTAGCTTTTGCTGAAGCGTTTCCGTTTTTTCTTGCAATTCTTTCGGATCGATCGGATCGCCATCATAGGCTGCGGTAAAACCTGACAAAGTTACTTTGAACCCTGCTTGTTTACGCGCTTGATCGAATCCCACGACGTTCATTTCACTGCCGCGTTTCAAACGACCGATAAATTTACTACTGAAACTTGCCTCAGCGATACATGCCTGCGGTGTGCAAACCTGGAACTTCGCTGTGCCGATGTTTGATTTATCAATTTGAATGCGCATGCCTGGAGGGATTAACAACCCAGGAGGCATGACGATAGAAAACAGTTTCTTAGCTGCGCCTTTTTGTTCAATAATCCGAACCTGAGCAATAGGTTCCTTTTCAGGACTAAAAACACGGATGTTAAGCGCACAGACTTGCGTCTTGCTTTCTTTGTTAACTTCACAAACTTTGAACCAAGGATTTTCAGCGGGCTTTTTGGCCGCTTCTTCAGTTGCTTCTTCTGCTGCTTTTTCTTGAGCACTCGCACCACTAATTGCGATGGTTGCACCCAGAGCCAAACTCATTACAGATTTCAATGTCCACGACATCACAGTCATATAAACCTCTTGTATTGATACTACCAAGCTTTTGCTTATCTAGAGATTGACGTAGCCCAAAATAAGGCGACGGTGAACCTCGCTAACACAAATATTTTTTCTAAACCACCTAAAATACTGTGATAGCTAAAACACATAGTGAGTACGATACATTTTGGCAGAGCGATACGTTCTCCACAACAAGCTTTGTTTCAAACACAAAACTGGGTCATTATCGACTGATGATTCGATAGTGTGGCCGCGTTTTTCGCCGGCATCAGCGTATTGTTTGAGGTAATTTTGACCAAACGATCTATAAATATTCTGACGTTTCAAGCCATTTTTATGGTTTTTATCGCTTTGTCACAAGCAAGTTTGGCGCGTGACGTTACGCAAGCTCATGGCATCTCAATGCATGGCACGCCCGCCCTTGCAGCTGATTTCAAGAGCCTTCCTTATGCCAATTTGAACGCGCCCAAAGGTGGCAAGATAACCTATGGGGTTCGCGGATCCTTTGATAGTGTTAATCCCTTCATCCTTCGCGGCCAAAAGGTTGGTGGGCTGCGTGACGGGTTTTATGGCAACAATGTCTATGAGAGCCTGTTGATGCGCAGTCGTGACGAGCCTTTTACCATGTACGGCTTGCTTGCTGAAACCGTCATAACCCCTGATGACCGCTCCTTCATCGAGTTTAAGATCAACCCTAAAGCTGCGTTTTCTGATGGTCATCCTGTGACGGCCGATGATGTAATATTTTCTGCCGAACTCTTAGCGGAAAAAGGGCGGCCCAATTATCAAAAATACTATTCTAAGATCACCTCACTCGACAAAATTGATGAACGCACTGTCCGTATTGTGTTCAACGATGAAGCAGACCGTGAGCTTCCCCTCCTTCTTGGCCTTTTACCGATTTTACCAGAGCATGCCATTGATAGAGAAACATTCGATAAGACAACGCTGAAACCTATTTTGGGGAGCGGCCCTTATATCCTGTCAAAGGTCGATCAAGGCGCCAGCGTCACCCTCTCCCGCAATCCAGATTATTGGGCGAAAGACCTGCCTATTAAACAAGGTCTCCATAATTTCGATACGATCGAGTTCACCTATTACCGAGATCGAAACGCTTTGTTTGAGGCTTTCAAAAAGGGTATTGTTGACGTTTATTTTGAATCCAATCCCGACAATTGGAAAACATCCTATGGCGGCGGCGCTTTGGCCGAAGGCCGCATAACCCAAACTGAAGTCAAACCGCGCAGCTCTAGCGGTATGCGTGGTTATGCCTTCAACACAAGGCGTCCGCATCTTGCAAGCATCAAAATTCGCGAAGCGATGACCATGCTTTTTGATTTTGAATGGATGAACTCAAATTTGTTCAACAAGGGTTTTGAGCGCACTGAAAGCTTCTTTCATGGATCCAACCTTTCAAGCATTGGCAAACCCGCCTCTAAGCACGAGAAAGAACTGTTAAAGGACCATCTCAGCCTCATCAGATCAGACATCTTAGATGGTACCTTCCATCAAACTAAAAGCGATGGATCGGGCCGTGATCGTACAATTTTGCGTAAAGCATTGGGCCTTTTTCGTGAAGAAGGCTACAGCCTGAAAAACCGCGTCATGGTTGATAAGCTGGGCAAGCCGTTTGAGATTGAACTTCTGCTCCCAGGTGGCTCATCTCAAGAACGCATTGCCTTGTCTTACGCTGCCAATTTGCGCAATCTTGGCATTAAGCTCATCATTCGCAATGTTGATGCCGCCCAGTTCGAAGAGCGGCGCAAGAATTTTGACTTCGATATGATTTCGTGGCGCTGGAGTGGATCGCTCTCCCCCGGCAATGAGCAGTACTTTCGCTGGAGTAGCCCATTTGCAGACCGCAAAGGGTCCTACAATTTCTCAGGAGTTAAAAACCCTGGTGTTGATGCCATGATTGATGAGCTTTTAAGAGCTCGCAAACGCGAAGATTTTGTTGATGCGGTGCGAGCGCTGGATCGTCTGTTGGTTTCAGGGTTCTACGTGCTCCCGCATTATCATCTCGGCAACCAGCTGATTGCGCTTAGCAGTCACATTCACATGCCCAAAAATTCAGCCCTTTACGGCACACAACCTGCAACATGGTGGGCGGAGAAAAAATAATGATCCTCGCTGATAACGACATCATCACAGACTATGCTTCCAAAGGACTTTGGGGCAGCGAGAGTGCTGACAGTAGCTTGGCAGGCTTGCTTGAAAAACGCGCGCGCGAATACCCTAATGCATTGGCTGTTTGCGATGATCCTAGCCTATCTAAATGGACGCATAGAAAGCCACGAAAGCTGACATGGAGCGGCCTTCGTCAAGAAGTTGAAACGCTTGCTCTTTTCTTCCGTGGTCTTGGCTTGGCTGATGATGCCGTCATTGCCACTTATGGTGGGAATACTGTTGATTTTTATGCAACGGTTCTTGCCATTCACCGCGCTGGCTTTATCGCGGCACCCTTACCGCTGTTTTGGCGTGAACACGAATTAAGTGCTTATTGCCATGAGACAGAAGTGAGCGTGCTGATTGCCGCAGACCGTGTTGAAGACGATCAACCTGCCCTACGCCTTCGCGACTTATCCCAAGACCTGCTTGATGTGAAATACGTTCTTGGCTTTGGAGACAATCTACCAGACGGTGTTTTAAATGTGGGCGAGATTGTAAAATCAATCGAAGGAATGGTGGAAGCTGCCGAGCCGCTTCCCTTGCCTGACCCAAATGCGGTTGTCAGCATTCACCCCGCTGATTTGGATTGGAAAAAGACTGAGACTGTTCTGCCACGGTCATCAAACCAATGGCTTGCCCTTGAACGTGCTTGTTTTGAACAACAGACTGGTGAAGCAATCGCGACACTTAATCCATATGCCTTATCGGGCGTAACAGGTTTCCTCGTGGGTATTGTGCAGGGTCTAAAAACCGGCAATACGACGCAATTGCATCATTATCATTCTGAGATCGGCCTTCAACAAGCGCTTCAAATTTCAAATGCAGCAAGGATCATTGTACCTGGCGCATTGGGCGATTTGCTCTTAGAGATGGATACGATTTCTGACATGGACATTTGCCTTGTCTGGAAAAACTATGAGGCACTCACGACCCAAGATACAGCAACACCGAACTGCAAATCACTCATCGATTTATCTGTGTTAAACAACGTCGGGATAATTGCGCAAACACGCCAAGTGGACGCTTTGAACCCTGCGCCCCTTCCCTTGGATGCAGACAACAACGATGTCTGTTTGAGCATCAAGGGTTTTATTGGCAAAGCGCAAGACGTGAAGACAGGCGGCGAGCTTGTATTAGCTGGCGCTGCAATTCCCTGCGAGTTCTTTCCAACCAACAATGAACATCGCGCGTTGATGCGATTGCGGAAAAAAGAAAAAGACACATACGCAAATACCCACCTTGCCTGTCGCTTCGCAGACAAAAACAAAAACACGGTTGAACCAATCGGCTTCTTACCGGACTGTATTTTTCATCTTGGTCAATGTGTCCTGCGTGAAGAGCTAGACGATGCGTTCCGCTCTATCGAGGGAGTGGATGATCTTGCTCTATTCCACGACCCAATGAATGACACGCTAAACCTTGCCATTGTCCTTGAACGCGGCAAAGCAATGACAGTCGCGACCTTCGAGCATCATTTGAAACAGAAAAAGCTGTCTCTCACCAAGTACCCTGATACAATTATCGAAGTTGATAAGCTTGCGGTTGGGCCAACAGGAATGATTGATACGAAAGCGTTGCAAGAGCTTTTCGAAAAGAATGACATCTCGCCATATATATACGATAAAAAGGCTGACTTCCTAAAGTCAGCCTAATTCATTCAATTTTTCACAAGCGGCTTCACTGAACCTTTAGTATTTAGTTGTACGGTTATTGAGCATAATAACTGAACGACGGTTTTGTAATGGTTAGAGCCATCAACGCACTGCTAATTCAATGTGAACTCAGCGACCTTTCGGATGCGTCGCAGTCCCTCGCGAAATTGCAGCGATTTGGGATCAGCCTTGAAACAATCATTGCAGACAAGAAACCAAACTTCAGTGCGATTGAAGCCGTTCCCGACATTATTATCCTTGATGCTATTCAAGGGGAACACCAAGAAAAAATGATCCAAGTTGCAGCCGATCTTCGGGAAGCAAAATTGATCGAAAGTTTGCCCGTGATTGTTGTCTGCCCTGTCT